>NZ_JAAKZZ010000188.1 GCF_011045075.1 Streptomyces boncukensis | reverse complement strand
GTCCTGGCGTTCGGCGCCGGCACCGCCCTCACCGCGCTGGTGGCAGCGCCAGGCCGGGCCGCGGCCGCGACGCCCGCCCCCGCGACCTCCGCCCTGTCCCGCCGGTTCCGCGCGCTGGAGAGCGAGTACGGCGCCCGGCTGGGCGTGTACGCGCGGGACACGGACACCGGCGCGACGGTGGCCTACCGGGCCGCCGAACGCTTCCCGATGTGCTCGGTGTTCAAGGCTCCCGCAGTCGGGGCCGTGCTGCGCGACCTCGACCGCGACGGGGAGTTCCTCGCCAAGCGCGTCCACTACACCCAGTGGCTGGTCCGGAAGTCGGGCTACGCGCCGGTCACCGGCAAGCCGGAGAACCTCGCGAACGGGCTGACCGTCGGCGAGCTGTGCGCGGCAGCCGTCGGCGAGAGCGACAACGCCGCGGCGAACCTGCTGCTGCGCGAGCTCGGCGGGCCCACGGCCGTCACCCGCTTCTGCCGCTCGCTGGGCGACGACACCACCCGGCTCGACCGCTGGGAGCCCGAGCTGAACTCCTCGGAGCCGTGGCGGATCAGCGACACCACCACGCCGGGCGCCATCGGGGCGACGTTCGGCCGCCTGCTCGTCGGCCGGGCCCTGCCGCGCCGGGACCGCGAGCGGCTGACCGGCTGGCTGGTGGCGAACACCACCAACACCGACCGCTTCCGGGCCGGGCTGCCCGAGGGGTGGGTGTCGGCGGACAAGACGGGCGGCGGCAGCGACTACGGGGTCGCCAACGACGTCGGGGTCGTCTTCCCGCCCGGGAGGGGGCCGCTGGTGCTGGCGGTGCTGTCGACGACGTACGCGGCCGAGGGGCCGCAGCATGACGCGATCGTCGCGCGAGCCGTGAAGCTGGTGACCTCGACGCTCCGCTGAGCCCTTTCGGACTGCGGCAACCGGACTGCCCCGCACGGTCCGCCGCCGGGCGCCGCGTACGTCGTGGCCGCTCGCGCGGTTCCCCGCGCCCCGGAGGGGCGCGGGACGCCGGGGGTCAGGCCAGGTCGCGGGTCACCGCATCCGCGGCGCGCTGGACCAGAGGGGCCAGCGCGACCGCCCGCGCCGCCCCCATCCGCGTGCTGGGGGCCGAGATCGTCAGCGCCCCCACGCCGGCGCCGTAGGCGTCGTACACGGCGGCGCCCACCGCGTGCACATCGGCGACGCTCTCGTCGATGTTGAGCGTGAACCCGCGCTCCCGCGCGCGGGCCAGCTCCGCCTCCAGGTCCGCGAGCCCGGGGAGCGTGGCGGGGGTGAGCCGGGCCAGCCCGGACGCGTACCGCAGGCGCACGGCGTCCGGCGGGAGCCGGGCCAGCAGCGCCTTGCCGCCCGCCGTGCCGTACGCGGGCAGCCGGTCCCCGGTGCGCGGTGCGACCCGCAGCGGCTGCGTGCCGTCGACGCCGTCGACGAAGTGGACGTCGGGCCCGTCCAGGACGAGGAGGTTGGCGGTCTCCCCCGACTCGTCCCGCAGCCGCTCCAGATGCGGGCGGGCGACGCGGACCAGGGTGCGCTCGTCGACGGTGCGGCGGGCCAGCCCGAGCAGCACGGGGCCGAGGCGGTAGCGCCGGGTGCCGGGCTCCTGTTCGACGAAGCCGTGGCCGCGCAGCGTCGAGAGCAGGCGGTGCGCCGTGGAGCGGGCGACGCCCAGATAGTCGCTCACCTCGGTGAGACGCGCCGGCTCCCGCTCGCGCAGATACACCAGCGTGCGCAGCGCGTTGGCCACGGAGCTCGCTCCGTAGGCGTCGGCCGGGTCGGTGCCATCTTTCGGCATAGCAGAAATTCTATGCCAGAGCATTCCTCCGGAGAGGGGAAAAACCTAGTTTGGTGGGCTGATGCGCGCATGAGAACTCCCGTACCGCTCCGCATCGTTCCGTTCCACGGAATCCGCTGACCTCGGCCACCGTCTGGAGGTCCCGGCATGGCGTCAGCACCGCGCGACGCGCCCCCCGGCGTTCCGGCCCGCCCACCGGGCCGCTGGCGCCCATGGCACACGCTGTGGCTGCTGCTGCTGTTGGGCTGGACGGTGAGCGCCGCCGACCGCGCCGTCACCGGGCCCGTCGTCACCTGGATGATCGACAACGGGGTCGGGTTCCTCGCCGAGGCGGACCGCCCGCACGCCCTCGGCGGGCTGATCGGCGGGCTGTTCTTCGCGGGCTATATGCTCACGCAGTTCCCCGGCGGCTATCTGGGCGACCGCTACGGCCACCGCACGCTGCTGGTGATCAGCCTGTTCTGGGCGGGTGTCGCCACGCTGCTGACCGGATTCACGGGCGGGCTGGTGGCGTTCATCGCGGTCCGGGTGGTCACCGGGCTCGGTGAGGGCGCCTTCTACTCGAACGACCGCACGCTGATCACGGCCGTCACCCCCGAGCGGCACCGCAGCCTGGGCATGGGCGTGGTCATCACCGGGCTGTCGATCGGCATCACCCTCGCGCTCGTCCTCACCCCGCACTTCATCGACGTGGGCAAGGCGCTGCTGCCCGACATCGAGGCGTGGCGGATGGCGTTCTGGATCCTCGGCGCGGCGACGCTGCTGGTGGCCGCCGTACTGACCGTGTGGTTCCGCGCCCATCTGCGGCTGACCGTGCTGTGCCGCGCCGCGCTGCACCTGGGCGCGTACGCGGCCGCCGCGCTGGCCCTGGTGATGGCCGTGTACGCGGTGGGCGACTGGGCCGAGCTGTCCGAGCTGTGGATCGCGCTGCTGGAAGTCGCCCTGGCCGTGGGGCTGGTGCTGTTCGCGCTGCGCCGCAAGGGCGAGGAGCTGGGGCCCGTCCTGAAGAACCGCGATCTGTTCCTGCTGTACCTCGCCAACATCGCGATCCTGTGGAACCTGTGGTTCTTCAGCTTCTGGTCGGTCTCCATCGTCGCGGGCGCCGCACACTCGTCGTTCATGAACTCCGCGCTCACCGCCGGGTTCAACGCCGGGGCCGGGATCCTGGGCTTCCCGGTCGGCGGCTGGCTGTCCGACCACGGGATCCGGCGCGGCTGGGGCCGCAAGCAGATGATGCTGGCCTTCACCGGAGCGCAGGCGGTGCTCACCATCGCGTTCGCCTGGTATCTGGCGGCGGCCGCCGCGCCGTCGCTGTGGGCCATGGGGGCGCTGCTGTTCAGCGCGAGCGTGTTCTTCAACGCCCTCCAGCCCGTCGGCCACGCGCTCACCGCCGAGCTGGCCCCGCCCGGGATGCGCGGTTCGGCGTTCGGCATGGAGAACCTCATCGGGGAGACCGGCGCCGTGCTCTCCCCCGCCGTGAGCGGGGTGCTGCGGGACGGGACGGGCGCCTGGCACGCGGCGGTGTGGCTGGACGCGGGACTCGTCGTCGCCGGGCTCCTCGTGCTCTCCCGGATCCGCTCGCCGGGCGCCGCACCGGCCCCCGGCGGCACCCCCGCCTGACGCCCCCTCAGCGAAGGGATCGAGACAGATGCGCACCGTCCGCGACGCCGCCTTCGACGTCCTGCGCCGACAGGGTATGACCACCCTGTTCGGCAACCCCGGCTCGACCGAGGTACCGCTGCTCACCGGCCTCCCCGACGATCTGCGGTTCGTCCTGGCCCTGCACGAGGGCTCCGTCGTCGGCGCCGCCACCGGATGGGCGCTCGCCCGCGGTGAACCGGCGCTCGCCCTGCTGCACACCACCGCCGGGCTCGGCAACGCCGTCGGGGCGCTGGCCACCGCGCGGGAGAACCGCGCGCCGCTGGTGGCGCTGGTCGGCCAGCAGGACCGCAGGCACCTGGTCCAGGAGCCCTTTCTCACCGGCCGTCTGGCGGGGCTGGCGGGCGACTACCCCGTGCGCCGCGAGACGCCGCCGCGCGCCCAGGACGTGCCGGGCGCGCTCGCCAGGGCGGCGCACGCGGCCCGGCTGGAGCGCGGGCCCGCGCTCGTCCTGGTCCCGATGGACGACTGGGCCGCGCCCGCCGAGGAGCTGCCGCTGCCCGCGCCGGACCGGCTGCGCCCGGCGCTCGCGGCCGACCCCGAGGCGGTGCGGGACGTGGCCGACCTGCTGGCCGACGCCACGGCGCCGGCGCTGGTGGTCGGCGCGGGCTGCGACGCGCCGGACACCTGGGGCGCGCTCACCGCGCTGGTGGAGCGGCTGCGGTGCCCGGTGTGGCAGGAGGCGTTCGGGGCCCGCGCCGGGTTCCCGCAGCACCACCCGTCCTTCGCCGGGCACCTGCCGTCGGACCGGAGCCTGCTGCGCGAGGTGCTGGCCCCGTACGACCTCGTCCTCTCCGTCGGCGCGCCGGTGCTCCGCCAGTACGCCTACCGGCCCGGCCCCCTGGCCCCGCCGGGCACCCGGCTGGCGCTGGTCACGGACGACCCCGCGGAGGCGGTGCGCGCCCCGGTGGAGTACGCCGCGCTCGCCCCGCTCCCCCAGTTCTGCGCGGCGCTGGCCGCCCAGGTGCCGCAGCGCGCCCCGCACAGCGCACCGGACGCGGCGGACCGGGCGGGGGCGCGGGCCGCCCCCGGGGACGCGTGGAAGCCCGACGGCGACGGGGCGCTGGAGGCCGCCGAGGTGCTGGCCGCGCTCGCCGCGCGGATCCCCGCCGACGCCGTCGTCCTGGAGGAGACCCCCTCCAGCCGTCCCGAGCTGCACGCGCTGCTCCCGGCCCGGCGGCCGTCGGGCTTCCTCAGCGCCGCCATGGGCGGGCTCGGCTTCGCGCTGCCCGCCGCGGTCGGGGTGCGGATGGGCGCTCCCGCGCGCCCCGTGGTCGCCGTCGCCGGGGACGGCTCGGCGCTGTACCAGGTGCAGGCGCTGTGGACGGCGGCGCACTACGGGGTGGGGGTGCTCGTCGTCGTCCTCGCCAACGGCCGGTACGCGGTGCTGGACCAGTTGGCCGGGCAGCACGGCGGTGGCGGCGGCGCCTGGCCCGCGTTCCCCGAGGTGAGCCTGGCCGGACTGGCGACGGCGCTGGGCTGTCCGGCACGCCGGGTCACCGGCCGCGCAGCGCTGCTGCGCGAGCTCGACGAGGCGCTGCCGAAGCTCGCGGAGCGGACGGCGCCGCTGCTGCTCGAAGTGGAGGTGAGCCAGGCCCGGTGACGTCCGGCGCCTGGTATCGGGGCTGCGCTTGCCGGGCCGGGGCTGCCCCTTGCGGTACATCGCGGGCTGCGGGTGCTGTGTGGCTTGGCGCGCAGTTCCCCGCGCCCCTCCGGGGCGCAGCGCGTACCGGCCGGCCACGGGCGCCCCGCCAGGGGCGCGGGGAACTGCGCGGCAAGGGGCAGTCTCTCCCCCTGGGAGGGAACTCGGAGTTGGGGCGGTTCGTTGGGACACGGTGCGGAACCGGAGCTCGACCCTGTCCCCGACCTCCCCCACACCCCCGGAGGCACGAGCCATGACCCGGAACGACTCCCGCCCTTCCCGCCGCACCGTGCTCGGCGGCGCCGGCCTGGCCGCGCTCGCCACGGCGGCGGCCGGCGGCACCGCGCTGGCCGGGCCCCGCCGCGGCGCCGGCCGGCCCACCGAGTTCCCGCTCCCCGACGGGTTCCAGCCCGAGGGCATCACCATCGGCAAGGAGCCGTACGCGTATCTGGGCTCCCTCGCGAACGGCGCCGTCTACCGCGCGGACCTGCGCACCGGCCGCGGCCGCGTCGTGTACGCGGGCGCGGAGGGCACCTCGGCGGTCGGCGTGAAGCTGGACCACGACGGGCTGCTGTACATCGCCGGGCGGACGGACGGCACCGTGCGCGTGCTCGACACCCACACGGGCACCCTCGTCGCGACCCACCAGGCGGCCCCGGAGAGCGGCCACTTCATCAACGACGCGGTGCTGCTGCGGGACCGCGCCTGGTTCACCGACTCCTACGACAGCGTGCTGTACGGCGTCCCCCGGGGCCGCTACGGGCCGCACGAGATCCGCGAGCTCCCGCTCGGCGGCGACTGGCAGCAGGAGCCCGACGGCGTCAACGCGAACGGCGTCGTCGCCACGCCCGACGAGCGGGCGCTGATCGTCGTCAACAGCCCGCTGGGCCGGCTCTACCGCGTCAGCCTGCGCACCGGCCGCGCCACCGAGATCGCGCTGCGCGGCGCGGAGGACGTGGTGGGCGGCGACGGCCTGGTGCGGCTCGGCTCCACGCTGTACGTGGTGCAGAACCGGCAGAACGTCGTCAGCGTCTTCACGCTCGACGAGCGGGGGACGACGGCAAAGCTGCGGCGGCGGATCACCGACCCGCGCTTCGACGTTCCGACCACCGCGGCGCCTTACCGGAACCGGCTCTATCTCGTCAACGCCCGCTTTACGACACCGCCGGAGCCGGACACGGAGTACAACGTGGTGGCGGTCCCGCTGTGACGCTCCGCCCTACACCGTGTGGACCAGGTGCTTGATCTCCTGGAACTCCGACAGCGCGCGGGGGCCGTTGAGCCGCCCGACCCCGCTCTGCTTGAAGCCGCCCTCCTCCATCTGGTCGCGGATGACGGCCCAGGTGTTCGTCCACACCGTGCCCGCGTCGACCCGCCGCGCGACCCGCAGCGGCCGGTCGACGTCCCGGGTCCACACGGAGGCGGCCAGGCCGTACTCGGTGGCGTTGGCCCGCCGTACCGCGTCGTCCTCGTCGCCGAACACCTCGAAGGTGGCCACCGGGCCGAAGACCTCGCGCTGGACGAGCGGCACGTCCACGTCGTCGGTCTCGACCAGCGAGGGCCGCAGGAAGGCGTCGGCGCCCTCGGGGTTCAGCAGGCCCCCGCGCACCAGGACCTTGCCGTAGGTCCCGGCCTCGGCGACCAGTCCGTCGATCCGCAGCGCCTGCTCGCGGTCGACGACCGGGCCCATACCGGTGTCCGGCTGGTCCCCGGGGCCGGGGCGCACGGCCTCCAGCGCCGCCGTCATCCGCTGCCGCAGCGCGTCCGCGACGCCCGCCTGGGCGAGGATGCGGCTGCCCGCCATGCAGAACTGCCCGGCGAAGGTGGTGACGGCCGCGGTGAGCACCGGTACGGCCGCGTCCAGGTCGGCGTCGTCGAACACCAGCATGGGCGACTTGCCGCCCAGCTCCAGTGAGCAGGGCTTCAGCCGCTGCGCCGCACTCGCCATGATCGCGCGGCCCACGGCCGTGGAGCCGGTATAGCTGATCACGTCCGTGCCGGGGTCGGAGACGAGCAGCGGCGCCCCCTCGTTCCCGGACTCGGTGAAGGCGTTGAGCACGCCGGGCGGCAGCGACTCGGTGGCCGCGACGATCTCGTACAGCAGCCCGTTGGTGAGCGCGGTCTGCGCGGGCATCTTCATCGCCACGGTGCACCCGGCGGCGAGCGCGGGCGCGAAGGAGCGCACGGCGAGGACGACCGGGGCGTTCCACGGCACGATGACACCGGCGACCCCCATCGGCTGGTGCAGCGTCATGGAGTAGCTGCCGGGGGCCGTCTCCCCGGCCCGTCCGGTGTCGGTGAGGGCCAGGGCCGCGTTGTAGCGGAGCTTGGGGATGGCGTCGTCGACCTCCAGCGCCGCGTCGGCGAGCTTCTTGCCGTTCTCCCGGGACAGCAGCGCGATCAGCTCGTCGCGCCGGGCCTCCATCCGGTCGGCCATCTCCAGCAGCGCGCGGGCCCGCAGGGAGCGGTCCCGGGCCCAGCCGCCGTCCCGGGCGGCGAACGCGCGCCGCGCCGCGCCGATCGCGGCACGCGCGGTCCCGGCGTCCGCGTCGGCGAAGGTGCCGATCGTCTCTCCGGTGGCGGGGGCGCGGGTCTCGCCGACCGCGGGCCCGTCCCGCCAGCTGCCGTCGATCAGGTTCTGTACGTGCGGACGGCTCATCGCCCCGCCCCTCTCTGCCCCGGAAGGGTCACCGGTTCGAACACACCGTCACCCCTTCCCCCACACGGGAGGGCTACGCCACCGGGGTCACCGCAGTTTCCGCCGATCCGTGCCGGGGCCGCGCACCCCTGCGTCGTCGGCTACGCCGTCGGCTACGCCGTCAGCGGGGCGCAGCGGAGCGGGGTGAGCCCGGAGTAGAGGGCCAGCCCGAACATGCAGGCGACGGTGGCGGCGGCCAGCGCGAGCGGGTTCAGCACCCCGGTGGTCCCCGCGACCACCCCCAGCAGCGCGAGCAGCGCCGCCACCACCAGCCGGGAGAGGGCCACCACGCCGGTCCGCGCGTGGAGGTAGAGCAGGTTGCCCAGCAGATAGAGGA
This sequence comes from Streptomyces boncukensis, assembly GCF_011045075.1. Lineage (GTDB taxonomy): Bacteria > Actinomycetota > Actinomycetes > Streptomycetales > Streptomycetaceae > Streptomyces > Streptomyces boncukensis. Next base: position 4,672 of record NZ_JAAKZZ010000188.1, on the reverse strand, counting down.
CCGGGCCGCCGGCCACGCAGACCGCCACCTCCGGTTCGACCGGTCCGGTGGGGTGCAGGGTGACCTGTTCGATGGAGACGGCCACCACGATCGCACCGGCGATCATCACTGCGTGCGCGTAGGCGAATCCGGAGCGGGCGATGGCGGTCTGCTGCGCACCGGCCGGGTCCTCCTCGCGCTCGCGCGCCGGCCGGAAGCCGAAGTAGTTCCACCACAGCAGCACCAGTCCGGCGAAGCCGATCACGGTCGTGGCGACGACCTGCCCGGTCAGCTCCACCTCGTCCAGGGTGAATCCCATGATCAGAATGGACTCGCCCAGCGCGATGATGAACACCAGCCGGTTGCGCTCGGCCAGGTGTTCGCGGTGCAGCGGCCAGGTGCGCGCGGGCGCCGAGCCGAGACCGGGCAGCCGGAAGTCGACCAGCGGCGCGGCGTAGTCGATCACTACGGCGGCCAGCCACCACCCGAGCCGCTGGTCCTCGGGCCCCAGCGCGCCCGTGAGCCACGCCGCGCCGGACAGCGCGCTCCAGGCCAGCAGCCGCGCGTAGTTGCCGCCCAGCTGCCGGCCCCGGCAGGCCCACACCATGAAGGCGCTGCGCACCACCTGCAGACAGACGTACGCGGCGGCGAAGAGCACCGCGTCCTTGCCGAACGCCTCCGGCAGCGCGATGGCCATGCCCAGCGCCATCAGCATCAGAAAGGCGGTGAGCAGCCGCACCGGGACGCTGTCCGGGTCCAGCCAGTTCATCGCCCACGCGGTGTAGTTCCACCCCCACCACACGGCCGCGAACAGCACCAGCGCGCGCAGTGCGCCGGTGCCGGTCAGATGCGCCAGCAGAAAGTGGGAGAGCTGGATCACGGTGAACACGTAGACGAGGTCGAAGAACAGCTCGATGGCCCCGACCTCGGGGGCCTCTCCGTTCGTCCGCGAGCGCAGCACCGGGCGCCGGGCAGTCTCAGCAGGCATGCGGGCATGCTAGTGCCGTGGCCGGAAAGGTTCACCGCCTCGCGCCGCCCGGCACGGCGCCTCGCGGCGTTGCCGGATCACGCGAGTACGCCCAGTACGAGCCGCGATCCGGCGCCTTGCGATGCACCGCACCGGACGACGCGAGACGGCAAACCTTTCCGGCCACGGCACTAAAGGGTGTCTCCCGCGGATCCCGCTGGATCGGGGCTGCCGCCTGCGGCGCGTCGCGGAGTGTGCCTGCGGCGGCGGGCCGAGCTGCGCGCGCCACCGGGCCCGCTGAGCCGCGGGTCCCGCTGGTCAGCTCGCTGCGCCGGGTACGGAGGCCCGCAGCCGCCGCTCCGCGTCCGCGCCGGGGGCGACGCGCGGCAGCCGCCACAGGAAGACGGCGCCGACGGCCCACCACGCGCCGACGATCGCCCACTCCTGAGGCCACACCAGCGCCGCCTGCATCCCCGGCAGATAGAGCACGCCGAGGCCGAGGCTCAGCAGCAGCGCCGCACCGCCGAGGGCCGGGCCCGCGGGAGTGCGGAAGGGGCGCTCCATCGCGGGCTCGCGGCGGCGCAGCGCCAGGAAGCAGAGCACCACCACCACGTAGCCGACGACGATGTTGATGCCGCCCGCGTCGACCAGCCAGGTCAGCATCGGCCGGCCGAAGAGCGGCGCGAGCGCCGAGAGCCCGCCGATGGTGAGCACGGCGTGGGCCGGTGTGCGGAAGCGGGGGTGCAGCCGGGCGAACCAGCGCGGCAGCATCCCGGACTCCGCCATCGCGTACAGCAGCCTGCTGCCGCCGATGAGGAAGGCGTTCCAGCTGGTGAGGATCCCGGCGATGCCGCCGGCCACGAGGATGTTGCCCATGGTCCGGCTGTCCCACAGCCCCGCCATCGCGTCGGCCGACGCCAGGTCGGCGCGGGCCGCCTCGCCCGCCGTCAGCCCGGAGCCGACGGTGAGCATGATGAGCGCGTACCACAGCGCGGCGCACGCCACGGAGACCACCAGCAGCTTGCCCACCTGCCGGTAGGGGAGCTTGATCTCGGCGGCCGACTGCGGGATCACATCGAAGCCGACGAACAGGAACGGCACCGCGACCAGCACGTTGAACAGGCCGCCGGCCCCGCCCCGGAACAGCGGCCGCATGTCCTCGCCGGAACCGCCGGTGAACGAGCCCACCAGCAGCAGCACGCCCACGGCCAGCAGGAACAGCACGGCGATGCTCTGGAAGACGCTGGCGGGGCGGATGCCGAGGTAGTTCACCGCGGTGACCGCGAGGGCCGCTCCGGCCCCGACGGCCACCCAGGTGGCGTGCACCTCGTACCCGCTGACCGTCCACATCCTCCCGGCCAGCATGTCGGGGAAGAGGTACAGCAGGGTCTGCGGGAGCGAGACCGCCTCGAAGGCGGCCACGGAGAGGTAGCCGAGCAGCATCGCCCAGGACGCGACGAAGGCCCCGCGCGAGCCGAGCGCGCGCAGCCCGTAGTGGTGCTCGCCGCCCGCGAGCGGCATGGCCGAGACCAGCTCGGCGTAGCAGAGCCCGACCAGCGCGACGACGACGCCGCCCACGCAGAAGGCGAGGGCGGCGCCGCCGGGTCCTGCGTCGGCCAAGAAGTCGGAGGTGAGCACCACCCAGCCGAAGCCGATCATCGCGCCGAAGGCGAGTGCCAGCACGTCGCCCCGGCCCAGCACCCGCAGGAATCCGCCGTTCTCGACCATGGACGTAGTGCAGCGCACGGAGCGATCGGGGCACCATACCCGTGCCGTAAAGACTGGATCACGGCGCGGCGCGGGGGGCCGGGCTCGTCGGGGGCCCGCTCAGTGCGGCAGCGCCGCCTCGATCGCGGCGGTGACCTCGGGCGCGTCGGGCTCGGTCCGCGGGCCGAACCGGGCGGCGACGGCGCCGTCCGGGGCGATCAGGAACTTCTCGAAGTTCCAGCGGATGTCGCCGGTGTGGCCCTCGGCGTCCGGAGCGTCCACGAGCCCGGTGTACAGCGGGTGCCGCTGGGGGCCGTTGACCTCGGTCTTCTCGGTCATGGGGAAGGTCACCCCGTAGGTGGCCGAGCAGAACGCGGCGATCTCCCCCGCGCTGCCCGGCTCCTGGCCCATGAACTGGTTGCAGGGCACGCCCAGCACGGTGAAGCCGCGCGGCGCGTACTGCTCGTGGAGCCGTTCCAGCGCGGCGTACTGCGGCGTCAGCCCGCACTCCGAGGCGACGTTCACCACCAGGACGGCCCTGCCCCGGTACTGCGCGAGCCGCGCAGGGCCGCCCTGGAGCGCGTCGATTTCCACGTCGAAGACAGTCACTTCACCCTCCTGATGTGCACTCGCCCCCGTCCGGGGCGCCAAGTCTACGAGGGCGCAAGGTGAGTGGGCGGGGGGCCGGTGCCGCGCGGGTCAGTGCAGCGGGACGTCCAGCCGGGCCCTGCGGTGGCTGAACGCGGCCAGGGACCAGGGCCCGTGGTAGCTGCCCATGCCGCTCTCGCCGACGCCGCCGAACGGCAGGTCCGGCACCCGCAGGTGCGCCATCGGCATTCCGAAGCCGAGCCCTCCGGAGGAGGTCTCGGCCGCGAGGCGGCGCCGCGTGGTCTCGCTCCCGGTGAAGGCGTAGAGGGCCAGCGGCTTGTCGCGCTCGTTGATGAACGCGATCGCCTCGTCCAGGTCCGCGACCTCGACGAGGGGCAGTACCGGGCCGAAGATCTCCTCCTGCATCACCGGCTCGTCGGGCTCGACCCCGGCGAGCACGGTGGGAGCGATATAGCGGTCGGCGCGGTCGGTCCGCCCGCCGACGGCGGTGGTGCCGGAGGTCAGCAGCGCGCTGACGCGGTCGAAATGGCGCTCGTTGACGATCCGCCCGTACGCCTCGGAGCCCTGCGGGTCGGGGCCGAAGCGGCGCTCGACGGCGCCGGCCAGCGCCGCCGCGAGCCCGCGCGCCGTGTCCGGGTCGGTGAGGACGTAGTCCGGTGCCACGCAGGTCTGGCCCGCGTTGGCGAACTTCGTACGGACCAGCCGCTCGGCGACGGTGGTGAGGTCGGCGTCCCGGTCCACGAACACCGGTGACTTGCCGCCCAGTTCGAGCGTCACCGGGGTCAGATGCTCGGCCGCCGCGCGCAGCACGATCCGGCCGACGGCGCCGTTGCCGGTGTAGAAGATGTGGTCGAAGCGCCGGGCCAGCAGCTCCGTCGTCTCCGGCACACCGCCCTCGACCACGGCGGCGGCCCCGTCCAGATACCGCGGCACCAGCCGGGCCAGCAGCGCGGAGCTGGCCGGGGCGAGCTCGCTCGGCTTGAGCAGCACCGTGTTGCCGGCGGCGAGGGCGCCCGCGACGGGCAGCAGCGCCAGCTGGACCGGGTAGTTCCAGGGGGCGATGACCAGCACGGTGCCCAGCGGCTCGTACCGGGTGCCGGCCGTCGAGCCCTCCGGGAGCCCCGCGAGCGCCGCCGGGCCGAGCTGCTGCGGCGCGAGCCACTCCTCCAGGTGGTCCAGCGTGTGGTCGATCTCCCGCAGCGGGAGGTCGACCTCGGCCGCGTACGCCTCGGCGGGCGGCTTGCGCAGGTCGGCGTGGAGCGCGTCGGCGAGCTCCCGGCGGTTCTCGGCGAACAGCGCGCGCAGCCGGGTGAGCTGCTCCCGGCGCCAGCCGAGCGGCCTGGTCCGGCCGGTGGCGAAGACAGCGCGCAGCTGGTCGACGGGATCGTCGGAGTGGGGCATGGGCTGTCT
>NZ_JAAKZZ010000187.1 GCF_011045075.1 Streptomyces boncukensis | reverse complement strand
CTCCGACCCCGACCCAGCCGACCCCGACCCAGCCGCCCCGGACCCAGCCGACCGGCCGGCTCTCCGTCACCGCGGACCTGGTCGCGACCGCCGCCAAGCACGCGCCCGCGGCCGACGCCGGCCGATGGCTGTCCCCCGACGTCGTGGAAGGGCTCCGCGAGGCCGGATTCGCCCGTCACTTCGTCCCGGCCGGGCAGGGAGGCGCGGCCGGCGGATTCGCCGCTCTCGGCGAGGCGCTGGAGACCGTCGCCGAGAGCTGCCTCAGCGCCGCCTGGTGCGGGATGATCTACGCGACCTCGGGCCGCATGGCCGCCTATCTGCCGGCCGAGGGCCGGGCAGAGGTGTGGGCCGAGGGCCCGGACACCCTGATCGCCGCGGGCCTGGTGCCCGTGCGCGGAGCCGAGGCCGTGCCCGGAGGCTGGCGGCTGACCGGCCAGTGGCGCCCGCTCAGCGGCGTGCACGCCGCGGACTGGGTGCTGCTGTGCGCCCCCGCGCCGGTGGCGGACAGCGCTCCGCGGCTGTGCTTCTTCGCCGTACCGGCCCACGAGATACACATCCACGACACCTGGAACCCGGTCGGCATGCGCGGTACGGGCAGCCACGCGGCCTCCGTGGACTGCGTGTTCGTCCCCGCGCACCGGACCTTCGCGCACGCCGCGCTGTTCGCGGGCGCCATCGACACCCGCGATGCCATGGACGGAGCGGACACGGCTCCCTGCCACGCCGTGCCCATGCTGGGCGCCGCGCCGCCGCTGTTCGCGGCGCCGGCCGTGGGCGCTGCGCGCGGGGCGCTCCGGGACTGGTCGGCGCTGTGCCGGGGCCGGGGCACCCGGGACTCCGCCGACCTCGCGGCCGACCTGGCGTTCGCGCGGGCCGCCGCCGAGACCGACGCCGCCGGGCTGCTGCTCGGGCGCGGCCTCACGACGCTGGACAGCGCCCCCGTCGACGAGGCCGCCGCCGCGCGTACCGCTCGCGACGCGACGATCGCCGCCGAAGGCGCCGTCCGCGCCGTCGACACGCTGTTCCGCACGGCGGGCAGCGCGGCACAGGACTCCGGGTCCGCGCTCCAGCGGGCCTGGCGCGATGTGCACTGCGCCACCTCGCATGCCGCGCTCCGCTTCGAACGCACCGGAGCGGCCTGGGCCCAGCAAGTGCCGGCCACGGCACTCGGGCGGAGCGCGGCCTGAGCGTCAGTCCATGCCCCGCTTGCCCGGTGTCCAGAACGGTTTGGTCCGGACGGAACGCCGTGGCCAGCCGCGTTCGCGCACGAGGTGGTCCCGTACGGCCTGGACGGTCAGCGCCTCACCGGCGACGTAGGCGACGCGGGAGACGCGGGAGTCGTCGTCGGGGAGGTCGAGCCGGCGAACGGCCTCGACCAGGGACGCGGACCGGGCCGCCGGGGCGCCGTACCGGTACCCCCAGGTGACGCCGTCGCCCAGCGGAATCTCGTCCTCGGGGGTGTCGACCTCGACGACCGCGTCGAAGTCCACGCCCTCCGGGAGGGCCCGCAGCATCGCCCCGAAGGGCACCGCCGCGGTCTCGTCGCCGACGAACAGGTGGTACCCGGCCTCCGGCTGGAGGACGAGGGACCCCTCGGGCTTGGTGAACCAGACGCCCTGTCCGGCGCGCACCTGTGCGACCCACTGTTCGCCGGGCCCGTCCCCACCGTGCTCCAGGACGCACAGGTCGAGGGCCGTGCCGTCGTACTCCCATACCGAGTACGTCCGCAGCAGACCCCTGCGCCAGGTCAGTGGCGCGAAGAGGTCGTTGACGTGCAGCCGCACGTGCTGGCCGGGGACGTAGGCCAGTTCCTGCACGGCGGGGCCGGTCAACCGGACCCGGCGCATGCGCTTCGCCAGCGGCTGTACGCTCTCGACCTCGCCGCGTTCGAAGATCAAGCTGAGTACGCGATCCTTCACAGCGCGCTCCCTTTCCCGGTCTCCATGTCCCGGTCTCCCATCGATGTGGCCCGCTCGGATCGTTCAGCAGCTGACCAGCCGGTATTCCTCGCTCGCCAGCACCGGATCGGTGTCGAGGATCATCTGCTGCAGGCGGTGCAGCCACGGCGAGGGTTCCAGGCCCAGTTCGTTCAGCAGCGAGGTCCGCAGCCGGTGGAAGGTCTGCAGTGCGTGGGTCCGGCGGCCGCAGCGGTACTGGGCCAGCATCAACTGCCCGTGCAGACCCTCGTGTGTGCGGTCCCGTACGGCGAGCGCGGACAGTTCGTCCACCACCGAGTTGTGCCTGCCGAGGGCGAGATCGATTTGCACTCGGCTTTCGACCACGATTCGGCGCCGTTCTTTCAGGCGCATTATTTCAGTTTCAAGTACCGGGCCCGTCTCGACATCCACCAGCACCTCTCCGTACCAGAGGTCGGTGGCGCGGCGCAGCAGTTCCGACGCGGCCTGCGAGTCGCCTTCTTCACTTCTGCGCATTCCCGCGCTGGCCAGCCTGTCGAACTCCGCGACATCGCACTCTCCGCCCTCTCCGACCAGGACATACCCCTTCCCGCGGGTGGTCAGCAGCTGCTTGGCCCGCGCCGTGTCCGGCGCCAGTGGGGACAGCTCCCCTGCAATCGTCCTCCTGAGCTGCAGGATGTACGTCTGCAGCGTCGTCGCCGCGCTCTTCGGCGGGGTTTCCCCCCAGAGCTCGTCACAAATGGTGCGAGAGGGCACGACTTGATCCATGTTGAACGCTAAGAGTGCGAGCAGTGCGCGCGGCTTGGGCGCGGTGGGCACCACTGATGTTCCGTCGACACTGACCTGCAGCGCTCCCAGGACTCCGACGTCCATTGCATCCCCCTGTTGGCTGTCGTTGTGCACTGGCGTCCATCGCACAACCACCCGTGCGAATGTCGATCTGGACCCTACTATCCTCCGGGAGTATGGGACAGGAGATCCTGTTTTATATAGGTAACAATTCAAGCAGGGCGTGGAGGGCGGGGGCGGGTCATGAAGATTCATTTCATGGCGAATTGATGAATTCCGGTGGTGCTGGAATTCATCGGCTCGGGAGGTGGGATCAGCCGGCTACGTCTGCTTCAGCAGGCCGTCCACCATTATCTTGACGGCGAACTCGAACCGCTCCTCCGCCGTGCCGTGCGCCAGGTGCCCGGACAGGGCCGCCAGCGTGGGGAACCTCTCGGCGGGGAGGCCGTCGAGAAGGCCGACGACGCCCGACGAGCGACGCCGCTCGGCCTGGGCGTCGTTGAGCGGATGCTGTGCCCCCTCCTCCGCCCTGCCCCCTTCGGGCCGCTGGGCGACCTCGAAGGCCACCGCGGACACGTAGAGGCCGAAGAGGTCGCACGCCCACGCGGCGGCCTGCTTGGGGATGCCGCCCGCCAGCAGCAGCGCGCTGATGTGCTCGTTGATGGCGAGCGAGGCCGGGCCCGTCGGAATGCGCCCGAAGGACACCTGCGCGACGCCGGGGTACTCGTGCATCGCGTCCAGGATCGCCCACAGGAGCGCTTCGAGCTGGGAGCGCCACCTCTCCGGGTCGATGGGTTCCAGCGGCACCGTGCCCAGGGCCGCGTCGAGGGTCTGGCGGAGCAGGTCGTCGCGGTTGCTCACATAGGCGTAGAGCGAGGCGGGGCCGGTGTCCAGCTCCGCGGCGACCCGGCGCATGGTGACAGCCGGCAGGCCGTCGGACTCGATGATGCGCAGCGCGGCCCCGACCACCGCGGCCTGGCTCAGCGGAGCCTTGGCCGGACGGGTGCGGGCGCTGCGGGTGTGGGTGGTCATGGGGCCGACTCTCACTCCTGACGCGATCAGTGTTCGTGCCATACGGCGTTCGCGAACAATGTTCACCAGAAACGCGATTCGGCCGCAAGGCCCGGCGGGCCCCCGGCTGAGGTTCCATCCGGGTTCGAGGGGCTCTGGACCACCGCCGCCGGAGGATGGAGGCGCTGTCGCACCCCAGGAGGACGCCATGCCGGAATTCACCCGGACTGACCTGGAGAAGACCATCGACGCCTGTGTGGGAACCCAGGCCGCCCCGCCCCTCGACGAGCACGGCCTCGACCTGTCCTTCGAAGAGCTGGGGCTCGACTCCCTGGCCGTCTTCGAAGTGGTGACCCGGCTCCAGGACGAGTTGGGGGTGACCATCGCGGACGACGAGGCGGATGTCCGCAAGACTCCGCGCGAACTGATCGACCTGGTCAACGGCCGCACCGGCCGCACCGGCCACCCGGCGAAGGCCGAGCCCCTGTCCGGGCAGTCGACGACCGACTGACCCAAGGACCCGAAAGAGCCTCGGAGGGAACGCATATGACCACCGATCACCCGGTAGTGATCGCCGGAGCGGGGCCCGTGGGCCTGATGCTCGCGGCGGAGCTCCGACTCGCCGGCGTCGAGGTCGTGGTGCTGGAGCAGCTGCTCGAACCCACCACGCAGTCCCGGGCGTTGGGCGTGCACGCCCGCACCCTCGAAGTGCTCGACCAGCGCGGCGTCGCCGACCGCTTCCCCGGCCCGACCATTCCGCACTACGGGTACGCGGGCGGCCTCGTCGACGTCCGGTTCGGCCCCTTCGGCACCCCGTACGGAATGCGGCTGCTGCCCCAGACCGCCACCGAACGGGGGCTGCGCGAGTGGGCAGGGGAGCTGGGCGTGGAGATCCGCCACGGCCACGAAGTGGTCGAGGTGCGCCAGGACGCCGACCACGTGGAGATCGGGGTGGTGACACAGCGCGGGAGGGCCCACCTGCGGGCCGGCTTCCTGGTCGGCTGCGACGGCGGCCGGAGCGCGGTGCGCAGGCTCGCGGGTTTCCCCTTCCCCGGCACCACCGCCACGGTGGAGTTCCTGATGGCCGATGTGGCCGATGTGGGGCCGGACTCCCCCTTCCTGAGCGAGGTCCCCTTCATCCGCCGCAACGAGGCCGGCCACTTCATGGTGCTGCCGGTGGTTCCCGACGCATGGCGGCTGATCATCTATGAGTTCGGCAGGGAGCCGCAGGCGCAGCAGTCGGACCCGCCCTCCTACGAGGAGATGTGCGAGCTGGTACGGCGCATCGCCGGAGTGGACGTGTCGACCGCCACTCCGCGCTGGCTGACCCGCCTGGGCAACGCCGCCCGCCAGGTGGACCGCTACCGGAGGGGCCGGGTGCTGCTGGCCGGGGACGCCGCCCATGTGCATATGCCGGCCGCCGGCCAGGGCCTCAATCTCGGGGTGCAGGACGCGGTCAACCTCGGCTGGAAGCTGGCCGCCGAGGTCCACGGCTGGGCTCCCGGGGGGCTGCTGGACAGCTACGACGAGGAGCGGGCCCCGGTGGGCAAGCGGGTGCTGCTGGACACCCAGGCGCAGTTCGCCCTGCTGTCGGGAGGGCCGGAGAGCGAGGCGCTGCGCGCGGTCTTCGCCGAGCTGACGGAGTTCGCCGAGCCCAACCGGCATCTGGCCGGTCTGGTCAGCGGCCTGGACATCCGCTACGACGTCGGCGACGGCCAGTCCGCGGCCCCGCACGCGCTGCTCGGCCGCAGGCTGCCGCCGCAGCCTCTGAAGACGCCGGAGGGAGCCACCAGTACCGCGCAGCTCCTGCACCGCGGCAGGGGCGTGTTCATCGGTCTGACGGACGACCCGGGCCTGGCCCGGGTCACCGAAGGGTGGGCGGACCGGGTGGACACGGTCGCCGCCGCCGAGCCGGCCGACGGCGCCCTCAGCGAGCTGTCCGCGCTGCTGGTACGCCCGGACGGGCATGTCGCCTGGCTGGCGCCCGTCGGCTCGGAGGGCGCCAAGGACGGCCTGGAAGCGGCGCTGCGGCGCTGGTTCGGCACACCCCGGTCCGACTGATCCGCAGGGAGGAGACGCCGATGGACGCCGATGTGGTGATCTCGGGGGCCGGCCCCACCGGGCTGATGCTCGCCGGGGAGCTGCGCCTGGCCGGGGTGGAGGTCCTGGTCGTGGAGCAGCTGCCGGAACCGACCGGGCAGTCCAGGTCGCTGGGGATCAACCCCCGGGCCGTGGAGCTGTGGGAGCAGCGGGGCCTGCTCGAACGCTTCGGTGAGCAGCGCTTTGTGCCCAAGGGGCACTACGGGGCGCTACCGGTCTCCCTGGACTTCGCCGGGCTGGACACGCCCTTCGGGGCGCTGCTCACCCCGCAGCGCCGCACCGAGGAGTTCCTCGCCGAGTGGGCGACGGACCTGGGCACGAAGATCCTCCGCGGCCATGAGCTGGTCGCGGTGCGCGAGGACGAGCACGAGGTCGAGGTCGACGTCGTCACGGCGCAGGGCGGGAGGCGGACACTGCGCGCCCGCTATCTGGCAGGCTGCGACGGTGCGCACAGCACGGTACGCCGGCTGTCCGGCATCGGCTTCCCCGGCACCGAGTCGACCGTGGACGCGGTGATGGCCGACGTCACCGGAGTGGACCTGCGGATGCAGCTCTTCCAGCGCGGGCCGCAGGGGCTGTGGGCGGTCTTCCCCGTGGACCGGGGCGCCTTCCGCGTCGTCGTCTACGACTACGGGCGCCCTCCGCTGCGCAACCCCCGGCCCCCCTCCTTCGAGGACGTGTGCGAGGTGGCACACCGGGTCGGCGGTCTCGATCTGTCCGGAGGCACGCCGCACTGGCTGAGCCGGCACGGCAACACCACGCGGCTGGCGGACCGGCTGCGCCAGGGCCGGGTGCTGCTGGTGGGCGACGCCGCCCATGTCGCGCCGCCCGCGGGCGGGCTGGCTCTGACCACGGGCCTGGGAGACGCGGTCAATCTGGGCTGGAAGCTGGCCGCCGAGGTGCACGGCTGGGCCCCCGAGCAGCTGCTGGACAGCTATCACAGCGAGCGGCACGCCGTCGGTGAGCGGGTCATGGCGCACACCCGGGTGCAGAACCTCATGATGTCGGGGGGACCGTCGGCGGAAGCCCTCCGAACGGTCGTCACCGACCTGCTGGGCTCCGCCGAGGCCAACCTCGGACTGAGCGCCGAGGTCGCGGGCACCGGGTTCCGGTACCCGGTCGGCGGAGGGGAGCACGCCCTGCTCGGACGGCGGCTGCCGCCCTGCGGGCTGTCGACCGGCCAGGGCGCCACGGACACCCTGAAGCTGCTGCGCCCGGCGCGCGGCGTCCTCATCGACCTGGTCGGCGAGCCCGCGCTGCGGTCGGCCGCGGCCGGCTGGGCCGACCGGGTGGAGACGGTGACGGCGGGCTACGACACCGCTCAGGACGGCGCGGGGCTCAGCCGGATATCCGCCGTGCTGGTCCGCCCCGACGGCCATGTCGTCTGGCTGCTGCCGGAGGGCGGCGCGGAGGACATCGAGGGTCTCGACGCCGCGCTGCGCACCTGGTTCGGCGCCGCAGGACCCGGATCGGACAGCCCGTCATAGCGCCACGGGCAGATGGGCCAGGCCGTGCGGCCCCGCGCCGCCGGCGCCCTCCACCGCCAGCTCGGTGATCAGCCGGCCCGAGCCGAGATCGATCACCGACACGGTGCGGGAGAGCAGGTTGGAGACATAGCCCACCAATCCGTCGGGCGAGGAGTGCACGGAGACGGGCACCTGTCCGACCTCGACCTCTCCGAGCGGCTCGAAGGTCTCGGGCGCGAAGATGTGCAACCGGCCGTTGTCGGGGCCCCCGGCGGGGGTGGAGCGCACCTCGCCGGCCAGGACGGCCCCGGTCGCGGTGGTGTGGACCGAGGTGAGGGCGCGCTCGGAGGGGATGACCCGCACCACGCGGTCGCTCGCCGCATCGATCACGCTGATCCCCGGTCCCCCGGCGCCGTGCGGCCCCCGAGCGGGACCGGCCACGAAGACCTCCCGGCTGTCCGGGGAGAGCGCCAGCCCCCCGCCGCCGGTGGCGCTGACGACACGGGCGGGCCGGTCCGCTGTCAGGTCCACCACGGATACGAACGCCTCCCCCCGGTGGGCCACATACGCCTTGGCGCCGTCCGCGGTGAGGGCGAATCCGCGCGGGCCCGGGGCCCCGGTGGGCGTCCAGCGCGCCTTCCTGTGGTCGGTCAGGTCCACGGCGACCAGCCCCCCGGGTGCCTGGACGCTGATGTAGAGCAGCCCGCGCCTCTCGTCGACGGCCAGATGCCGGGGCGCCTGCCCCGGTGCCACCCCGATCGGATCGACCACCCGGCGCGTCGTCAGGTCGATGACGCTCACCCCGTCGGCGCACGCCCCCCGGTCCCCTTGGTGCCCCCCGTGGCGTGGGTGACTGCACAGCAGCAGCTGCCGCGAGGCGTCGAGACACAGCTCGTACGGGCCGGGTAAGACCCGGGCGGCATCGACCTGTCGGTAGGAGACGGTGTCGAAGAAGACGACGGCCTCCCCGCCGCGGCCGGCCACCGCCAGCAGGTCGCCGGCGACATCGCTCGGGGCGGCAGCCGACGGGAGCGGGGCGGGAACGTCGGACATGGCATTCTCCTTGGCGGTAGGGCCGGGTGGACGGTCTGCTCGGTGCGGACTTCCACTCAACCCGGGGCGGACGGCTGGCGCATCGACGCGAAGTCGCACTTTCCGCTTCCCCCTGGTGCAGGAAGATCCCTCGGCCCTCCCCCCGCAGGGGGCCGGTCGGGGTAGCCGGTACGGGGTGCACCGGGACGGTGTGAGCCGGATGTCATCCGCGGCCCGGCCCCGTCATCCGGATGTGCCGGGCCGATGACCGCCGGCGTCCAGGGTGAGGAGCGATCCCCACCCCGACGCGAGCAGGAGACACGCCATGACCTTCGGGATCCGGGCCAGGAGTCTGACAAAGACCTATGGCCGAAACAGGGCGTTGGACGGGGTCGACCTGTCCGTACGCGCCGGCACCGTCCTCGGTGTCCTGGGCCCCAACGGCGCCGGGAAGACCACCTTGGTCCGCGTCCTCGCCACCCAGCTGCTGCCGGACAGCGGACAGGCCCGGGTCGGACCGTACGACGTGGTCCGCGACGCCCATCGGGTGCGCGGGCTCACCGGGCTGACCGGCCAGTACGCCTCGGTCGACGAGGTGCTCACCGGCACCGAGAACCTCGTCCTGCTCGGGCGGCTGCTCGGGCTGTCCCGCAGGGCGGCCCGTCAGCGGGCCGGGGAACTGCTGGCCAGGCTGGAACTGCCGGAAGTGGCCGACAAGCCGGTCAGAACCTACTCGGGCGGCCTGCGCCGTCGCCTGGACCTGGCCGCAGGGCTGGTGGGCAGGCCGCGGGTGCTGTTCCTGGACGAGCCGACCACGGGCCTGGACCCGCGGGGCCGCAGCGGGCTGTGGGACCTGATCGGCGAGTTGGTCACGGACGGCACGACCGTCCTGCTCACCACCCAGTATCTGGAGGAGGCCGACCTGCTCTGCGACGACATCGCGGTCATCGACCACGGAAGAGTGGTCGCCGCCGGCACCGCCAGGGAGCTCAAGGAGAGGGTCGGTGGACAGACGCTGCGGGTGCGTCCGGTGCACCGGGTCGACCTGGGCACCGTCCGGGACGTGGTGGCCGGCCTGGTCTCCGCGCACGGCGGCACGGCAGGCCCCGTACAGCTGGCGGGCGACCTGGTGACCGGGCAGGTGGACGACCCCGCCGTACTCCCCGAGGCGGTCCGGCGGCTGGACGCCGCCGGAGTGCTGATCGCCGACCTGTCGCTGCGCCAGGCCGACCTCGACGAGGTGTTCCTCACGCTCACCGGCCGGCCCGCCCCCGCGTCGGCCGAAGCCGAAGCCGAAGCCCCGGAAGGAGCCCTGCGATGACCACCGAATCCGCCCGTCCCGCCGGGGCCGGACCCCGGCGGGTCCCGCTCACCGAGGGGTGCCGCCAGGTGAGCACCCTCGCCGCCCGGAACCTGATGCACATCCGCCGCAACCCCGATGAACTGATCGACCTCAGCGTCGTCCCGGTGATGCTCCTGCTGCTGTTCACCTATGTCTTCGGCGGCGCGATCGCCGACTCCACCTCGGAGTATCTGCAGTTCGTGCTGCCCGGAGTGATCGTGATGAGCGCGATGCTGGGGACCCTGAGCACCGGTATGGGCCTCAACGTCGATGTGATGAAGGGGTACCTCGACCGGCTCCGCTCCCTGCCGGTGGCCCGCAGCGCCCCGTTGGCCGGACGGATCCTCGCCGACACGGCCAAGCAGGCATGGAGCATGGCACTGCTCCTGGGCATCGGAGCGGTGCTCGGATTCCGGGTGCAGACGGACGCGGCCTCCGTGCTGGGCGCGCTGCTGCTGCTGTGCGTGTTCAGCTTCGCCCTGAGCTGGCTGGCGGTGCTGTTCGGGGTGATCGCCGCCGACCCGGAGAAGGTGCAGAACCTGGGCTTCGCCGTGGTCTTCCCCATGGCGTTCACCAGCGGCGCCTTCGTCCCCAAGGACACCATGCCCGGCTGGCTGGACTGGTGGGTGAACGTCAATCCGGCGGGCCAGCTGGTGGACGCGGTCCGGGGGCTGCTCATCGGCGGTCCGGTCGCCGCACCGGCGTTCCGGGTGGTGCTCTTCACCGTCCTGTGCACCGCGGTGCTGCTGCCGGTGGCCGTCAACGCGGTCAAGCGGAAGGTATGACGAGGGGCGGGCGGCTGTCCGGGGCGGCGCGGACGCCGTTGCCTCTGGGTAGGGGCTGCCCCTGCCCGTGCCTTGCAGGCTGCGGCTCTCGTCGTGGCTTGGCGCGCAGTTCCCCGCGCCCCTCCGGGGCGCGCCCCGGCGCCCCGAGGGGCGCTTCAGGGGCGCGGGGAACTGCGCGCCCGGCCACGAAGCAGCCGCGGACTGGGACGCACAGGCCAGGGCTGCCCCTGCCCAGCCCCCGGAAGAAGAGCCCGGCAAGATCCATCAGAAGCCCCTGAGGGTCAGCGAAGGGACCGCGTGCGCGCGTAGGCCCGCGCGAACCGCTTCTCGCCCATCAGCTCGCCGGCCTGGTCCAGATGCCGGCGCGCCGTCGCCGGGTCACCGTCCACCTCCGCGAGCGAGCCGATCGCCAGGTGGACGGTGGCGATGTTCTCCCTGATCCCCAGATACCGCGCGGCGCGCAGGGTCTGGGCCAGCAGCTCATGGGCCTGCTGCCGGTCGCCGGTCAGCCACAGCTCGAAGGAGAGTTTGGCCCGGGACTCCAGGGAGTCCTCGTGGGTTCCGCCGAGCTCTTCGAGCGCGGCGATCGCCTCCCGGTACCCGGCGACGGCGTCCTGGTGGTCGCCCAGCCGGGAGGAGAGATCCGCGAGCGCTGCCAGCACCTGCGCGATGCCCCAGCGTTCACCCAGACTCCGGAACTCCTCCAAGGACACTTCGAGCCCGATCACGGCCTCTTCGGTCGCGGCCTCTTCCGTGCGGCCGGTGCCGGTCCCGGCGTCGGCGTGGAGGTAGCGGGCGAAGGCGCGGACCCAGGGGTCGTGGTCGGTGAACAGCCCGGCGGCGGACTCCCGCACCCGGTCGGGGCCGCCGGGGCCGAGGGAGGCGACCAGCGGATCGATCAGCCGCAGCACGGGGTGCGCTGAGCCGTCGCCGCGCAGCCGGGCGGCGAGCGACAGCCATTCCAGCAGCTGCCCCTTGTCGCCGTGCCCCAGGGCGTTGACGGCCCGCAGGGCGTAGGCCGTCGCCCACAGCTCCGCGGGCGGGGCGCCGTCGCCCGGCGCCGTCCCCTCCCGCAACGCCGTGGCCGCGGCCGTGTCGAGGGCCTGGGCCGCCAGCTCGGCGCACTCCCTGTGCTGCCCCGACAGCCACCAGTACCAGCCCAGCGAGACGAAGAAGCGCAGCGTCATGGCGCTCCGGCCGTCCTCGGCCGACCAGCGCACGGCAGCCCGCAGATTGT
Organism: Streptomyces boncukensis; assembly: GCF_011045075.1. GTDB lineage: Bacteria > Actinomycetota > Actinomycetes > Streptomycetales > Streptomycetaceae > Streptomyces > Streptomyces boncukensis. The sequence continues at coordinate 1,186 of NZ_JAAKZZ010000187.1, read as the reverse complement.
CCCGTTCGGCGGTGATCCTGCGTATCGTGTCGATCTGGGAGGCGCCGCGCAGCCGGGGTTCGAGCCGCTCGGCCAGACACAGGAAGTAGTCGGCGTGGGCCTGTCGCAGCGGCCTCGTCTCCCCCGACTCGTCAAGGCGCTCCGCCCCGTAGGCCCGCACGGTGTCCAGCATCCGGTAGCGGGGCCGCCCGGCGGCGTCCACTTCCCCGGCCTTCACCAAGGACTTCTCGACGAGCGCCGACAGGATGTCGAGCGTGCCGCCCAGGTCCGGGTGGCCGGTGCAGACCCGTTCCACGCCGTCCACGCTCACCGAGCCGACGAACACGGACAGCTCCCGCAGCAGGGTCCGCTCCGCTTCGCTGAGCAGGTCCCAGCTCCAGTCCACCACCGCGCGCAGCGTCTGGTGTCTGTTCAGCCCCGCCCGGCTGCCGCCGGTGAGCAGCCGGAACCGGTCATCGAGCCGATCGGCGATCTGCCGGGGGCCCAGCGCGCGGATCCGCGCCGCGGCCAGCTCCAGGGAGAGCGGCATCCCGTCCAGCGCCCGGCAGATCCGTACCACGGAGGCCGCCGTGGTGTCGTCGACGGTGAACTCCGGGGCGAGCGCGGCTGCCCGCTCGGCGAACAGCCGCACCGAGACATACCGCAGAGCCTGGTCGGCACCGGCCCCTTCGGGCGGCAGCGCGAAGGGCTCGACCGGCCAGAGGCGCTCGCCCCGGATGCCCAGTGCCTCCCGGCTGGTGGCCAGGATCCGCAGCCGGGGGCAGCGCGCCAGCAGTTCGTCGGCCAGCCGTGCGACGGCGGTGACCAGGTGTTCGCAGTTGTCCAGGACCAGCAGGGCGCACCGCGTGCTCAGCGCCCCCACCAGAGCCTCCAGCGGCGCGGGTCCGGTGACGGGGCCGGTGCGCGCGGCCGGGAGACGGATTCCGAGGGTGGCCGCCACCGCCTGGGGCACCTGGGCCGGATCGCGCACCCCGGCGAGCTCGATCACCCAGGCGCCGTCCGGCTGCACGGGCAGGCGCTGGGCGGCGAGTTCGAGGGCGAGCCGGGTCTTCCCGACCCCGCCGGGGCCGGTCAGCGTGACCAGCCGGGCCCGGTCCAGGAGTCCGCCCACGTCCCGGACGTCCCGCTCGCGTCCGAGCAGAGCGGTCAACTGGGCACGCAGGTTGCCGGGCGGCCGGGCGGGGGG
>NZ_JAAKZZ010000186.1 GCF_011045075.1 Streptomyces boncukensis | reverse complement strand
ACGATGAATTCCGTACGCGGGCGGAGTCCACAGGGCAGACGGACAGCACACGCGACGGAAGGTGGTCCACCATGTCCTTCACCCACGTACTCGCGGTTGCCCCGGTAGGCGACATCGACTCCGCCGTGGCCTGGTACGAGCGGCTCTTGGGGAGGCCGGCCGACGCGAGGCCGATGGCGGGACTCGCCGACTGGCACGTCTCCCCGTCCGGCTGGATCCAGGTGTTCCACTCGCCGGAACACGCAGGGGCCTCCCTGCTCAACCTCGTGGTGGACGACCTGGACGCGGAGCTGTCGGAGCTGTCCGGCCGCGGCATCACGGCCGGCCCGGTGCAGCCGGGCTCCCGGAACGTACGGTTCGCCGCCGTCCACGACCCGGACGGCAACCGGGTCACCCTGATCGAGAACCCGGCCTCGTAGCACCGGTGCCCGGGTGCGGGCCCGTCAGGGTGGACCCCGCAGGGACGGCGGCGGACACGGCGGAGGCGGGCGCGGCGGACGGCGCCCCTCCGCCCGGCCACTGCTGTGCGATTGGCCCGGTACCGGCCCGCCGGGCCGGACTACGGTGTGCCCGCGTTGCCGCCACTGGAACCACGGAACCACCGGAACCACCTGGAGCACCTGTGCATCCTCTGTTGTCCGCCGACCTCGACCGGTTTCCCGCCCTGCTCGACGCCGCCCGCCGGGCCGGGCTGGAGACGCTGCTCGGGCTGGACGACCGCCCGGTGACCGGCGTGGAGACCGCCTCCCCTGCGCACGCGCTGCCCGCGGAGGGGACGGGCGGCGAGGGCGCGCTCGAACGGTTCGCCGGCGACTGGGCCCCCGGGTTCTCCGCGAGCCCGGGTCCGCGCTATCTGGGCTTCGTGACCGGAGGGGCCACGCCTGCCGCCGTCGCCGGGGACTGGCTCGTCAGCGCCTTCGACCAGAACGCCATGGTGCACGGCGGCTCGGCCGCCGCCGCGCTGGAGCGGGAGACCGTCGGCCATCTGCGGGAGCTGCTCGGACTCGGCCCGGAGCACCAGGGCTCCTTCGTCACCGGTGCGACCATGTCCACCACCGTCGGGCTGGCGCTCGGACGCGAGTGGCTGGGCGAGCGGCAGGGTGTCTCGGTGGCCCGGGACGGACTCGCCGCCCTCGACGGGCCGGTCACCGTGCTGTCCGGCGCCCCGCACTCCAGCGTGTTCAAGGCGCTCTCCATGCTGGGGCTGGGCCGGGGCACGCTGCGGACGCTGCCGCTGCTGCCCGGCAGGGAGGCCGTGGACCCGGCCGCGCTGGAAGCGGCGCTGGCGGAGCTGAACGGCCGGCCCGCCCTCGTCGTCGCCAACGCCGGAACCGTGAACACCGGCGACTTCGACGACCTGCGCGCCATCCTCGCGCTGCGTGAGCGCTACCCCTTCTGGCTGCACGCCGACGCGGCGTTCGGCGGCTTCGCCGCGCTCGCACCCACCCACGCACACCTGGTGGACGGGCTCGGTGCGGCCGACTCGGTGTGCGTGGACCTCCACAAGTGGCTCAACGTGCCCTACGACGCCGCCGTGCAGTTCACCCGGCACCGGGAGCTGCAGGTGCGGGTCTTCCAGAACGGCGCCGCGTACCTGGACGCGCCCGAGGCCGCCGGGGACATCGACTTCGCCCACCTCTCCCCGGAGAACTCCCGCAGGCTGCGGGCCCTCCCCGCGTGGTTCTCGCTGACGGCGTACGGGCGGGAGGGACACCGCGAGATCGTCGAACGCAACCTCCGCTGCGCCCGGCTGCTCGGCGACCGGGTCACCGCGCTGCCGGGCCTGCGGCTGCTGGCCCCGGTACATCTCAACATCGTCTGCTTCACCCTGGACACCGGGGACGGCGGCCCGCCCGGGGCCGAGCGGGTGCACGCCCTCGCGCGGGCCGTCGCGGACTCCGGCGAGGCGTATCTGACGCCGACGGTCCACGCGGGGGTGCCCGCGCTGCGGGCCGCCTTCAGCAACTGGCGTACGCGGGAAGAGGACGTGGAGCGGGTCGCGGCCGCCCTGCGCCAGGCCCTCGCCGGGTAGGCCCGGCAGGACGCGTCACCGTTCCGCCGGGCCGCTCCGGCGGAACGTGCTGGGCGGGGGCTGCCCCGGCCGGTGCATCGCAGTCCACAGCCGGGATGGGGGTCCCCCCTGCTCGAGCGAAGCCGAGAGCTTGGGGGAGGCTGGTCGCGCAGTTCCCCGCGCCCCTGAAGCGCCCCTGCGGGGCGCCAGGGCGCGCCCTGCGACGGCACAGCACGGGGCAGCCCCGCCCCAGCTGCCCCGGCAGCGGGCGACCAGGAGCTGCCGGGCCCTCCCTACGCGCCCCGCAGCACCGCTCCGGTGCGCTCGACGGCGGCGGCCACGGCCGCCTCACGGGCGACGCTCGCCTCCTCCGCCTTGAGCGTGCGGTCCTTCGCGCGGAACCGCAGCGCGTACGCCAGGGACTTGCGGCCCTCCCCGAGCTGCTCGCCGGTGAAGACGTCGAACAGGCGCAGCGACTCCAGCAGCTCCCCGGCGCCCGCGCGCAGCGCCGCCTCGACCTCGGCGGCCGGGACGCCGGCGTCCACGACGAGCGCGACGTCCTGGGTGGCCACCGGGAACGTGGACACGTGCGGCGCCGGCACCCGGCCGCTGCCCGCGCGCTCGACGAGGTCGAGGTCCAGCTCCATCGCGCAGGTGCGGTCCGGCAGGCCGAGCGCCTTCACGGCGCGCGGGTGCAGTTCGCCCGCGTGCCCCGCAAGGGTGCGCGCGCCGTCCAGCTCGACATGGAGCGCGGCGCACCGGCCGGGGTGCCAGGGTTCGGACCGCGCGGCCTCGACGACGAGTTCGGCGCCCGCCTGGCGGGCGACCGTGCGGGCCGCCTCGACGGCGTCGGCCCAGCCGGCCGCGCGGCCGCTGCCCCACCAGCCGTCCCGCTCGCGGGCTCCGGCGAGCACGGCCGCGGCGTGCCGCGGCTGCCGGGGCAGCGTGGTGTTCTGCGCGGCGATCTCCTCGTCCGTGGGGCGGCGCTCGACGGGCAGCCGCACGGCGTCCGTCTCCTCACCCGTACGCAGGAAGACCAGCCCCGTCTCGAACAGCGCGAGGTCCTGGGCGCCCCGCCCGTGATTCCGGCGCAGCGCGGTCAGCAGACCGGGCAGCAGCGTGGTGCGCAGCCCCGGCTCCTCGTCGGAGAGCGGGTTGGCCAGCGCGACCGTGGCGCGGCGCGGGTCGCCGGGGGCGAGCCCGAGCTGGTCGAAGACGGCGCTCCCGACGAACGGGTAGTTCAGCGCCTCCACATAGCCGGCGCCGGCCAGCGCCCGGCCGACGCGGCGGTGCAGCCGCTGCCGCTCGGTCAGGCCGCGGCTGGCGGGCGGCGAGGGGAGGGTGGACGGCAGGTTCTCGTACCCCTCCAGCCGGATGACCTCCTCGGCGAGGTCGTTCGGGTCGGTGAGGTCGGGCCGCCAGGACGGCACGGTCACGGTCAGCTCGTCCTGGCCGTAGACGTCGCAGCCGACCTGCTGGAGGCGGCGGGCGACCGTCTCCCGGCCGTAGGAGACCCCGGCGACGCGGTCGGGGTGGTCGACCGGGATCTGGATGGTGCGCGGCGCGGACGGCACGCTGACCTCGGTGACGCCCGCCTCCGCCGTACCGCCCGCGAGCAGCACCAGCAGGTCGACGGTGCGCTGCGCCGCCGCTGCCGCCGCGTGCGGGTCGACACCGCGCTCGAAGCGGCGGGACGCCTCGGAGGACAGCTTGTGCCGGCGCGCCGTGCGCGCGATGGCGACCGGGTCGAAGTGCGCCGCCTCGACCACCACGTCCGTGGTGCCGCCCGCCTCGTCGGCGCCGGTGTCGGCGATCTCCGTGTTGGCGCCGCCCATGACGCCCGCGAGGCCGATCGGGCCGCGGTTGTCGGTGATGACCAGGTCCTCGGCGTCCAGGGCGCGCGCGGTGCCGTCGAGGGTGACGAGCTGCTCGCCGGGGGCGGCGCGGCGCACCCCGATGGGCCCGTCCACCCGGGCGCGGTCGTAGGCGTGCAGCGGCTGGCCCAGCTCCAGCATCACGTAGTTGGTGATGTCGACGGGCAGCGAGACCGGGCGCATGCCGGCCTTCTGCAGCCGCCGCTGGAGCCAGAGCGGCGAGTGCGCCCCGGGCCGCAGCCCGGTGACCGTGCGGGCCGCGAACCGGTCGCAGCCGCGCCGGTCGGCGACCTGGACCGGGTAGCCGTTCTCGTTGGGCGGCGGCACGTCCAGCAGGGCGGGGTCGCGCAGCGGCAGGCCGTAGGCGGTGGCCGTCTCACGGGCGAGGCCGCGCATGGACAGGCAGTAGCCGCGGTCCGGCGTGACGGCGATGTCCAGCACCTCGTCGACGAGCTGGAGCAGCTCGATCGCGTCCGTACCGGCCTCGTGCTCGGGCGGGAGGACGAGGATGCCCTCGTGGTCGTCGCCCATGCCCAGCTCGCGGGCCGAGCAGATCATGCCCTCGGACATCCGGCCGTACGTCTTCCGGGCGCCGACCTCGAAGCCGCCGGGCAGCACGGCGCCCGGCAGGACGACGACGACCTTGTCGCCGACGGCGAAGTTGACGGCGCCGCAGACGATGTTCTGCGGCTCGCCGCTGCCTCCCCCGGGCTCCGTCCCCGAGGTGCCCCCGGCCCGGCCGACGTCGACCTGGCAGTAGCGGATGGGCTTCTTGAACTCGGTGAGCTCCTCGATCGCGAGGACCTTGCCGACGACCAGCGGGCCCTTGAGCCCGGCGCCGAGCTGGTCCACGGTCTCGACCTCCAGCCCGGCGGCGATCAGCCGGGCCGCGACATCGCGTCCGGTCTCGCCGGCCGGCAGGTCCACGTACTCCCGGAGCCACGAAAGCGGGGCCCGCATCAGATCTCCATCCCGAACGGCAGGGTGAAGCGCACATCACCCTCGACCATGTCTCGCATGTCCTCGACGTTGTGGCGGAACATCAGCAGCCGCTCGATGCCGAACCCGAAGGCGTAGCCGCTGTACCTGCCCGGGTCGACGCCGCAGGCGGTCAGCACCCGCGGGTTGACCATGCCGCAGCCGCCCAGCTCGATCCAGCCCTCGCTCCCGCAGGTGCGGCAGGGCCGGTCCGGATCGCCGACGGAGGCGCCCCGGCACACGAAGCACACCATGTCCATCTCGGCGGACGGCTCGGTGAACGGGAAGTACGAGGGCCGCAGCCGGGTGCTCAGGCCCTCCCCGAACAGCGCCCGCACCATGTGGTCGAGGGTGCCCTTGAGGTCGGCCATGGTCAGGCCCTCGTCCACCGCGAGCAGCTCGACCTGGCTGAAGACCGGGGTGTGGGTGGCGTCCAGCTCGTCGGTGCGGTAGGTGCGCCCGGGGCAGATCACATAGACGGGCAGCTCGCGCGCCAGCAGGGAGCGGATCTGCACCGGCGAGGTGTGGGTGCGCAGCACGACGCCGGAGTCCTCGCCCTCGGTGCGCCCCTGGACGAAGAAGGTGTCCTGCATGGAGCGCGCGGGGTGGTCCGGGCCGATGTTGAGCGCGTCGAAGTTGAACCACTCGGTCTCGGCCTCGGGGCCCTCCGCGACCTCGTAGCCCATCCCGACGAAGATGTCCTCGATGCGCTCGGACAGGGTGGTGATCGGGTGCCGGGCGCCTTCGGGCACGCGGTCGTACGGCAGGGTGACGTCCACTGCCTCCTCGACCAGCACGCGCTCGTCGCGCTCCCGCTCCAGCTCCTCCTGCCTGGCCTTCAGCGCCTTGTTCACGGCGCCGCGCGCCTGGCCGACGCGCTTGCCCGCCTCCGCCTTGGCCTGCGGGGGCAGCGCGCCGATCTCGCGGTTGGCGAGGGCGAGCGGGGAGCGGTCGCCCGCGTGGGCGGCCTTCACCTCGCGCAGCGCGCCGAGGTCGCCGGCCGCCGCGACGGCGGCGAGCGCCTCGTCCTTGGCCCGGTCGATCTCTTCCGGTTTCAGTGCCTCGACCTCGACAGGGTCGTACGACTTATTGGGTGCCGACATCTCTTCCCGTGTTTCCGATTGGCCCCCAGCCACCGCTGGGAGGTGCCCCCTGGCTGCGCTCTGCCCCACGACGGCGTGCCAGGGATCGAGTCTAAGGGGGCACGCGGAGTGGCTGGTGCGCGGAGGCGGGTGCAGGGAGGCGGAGCGCGCTCCGCCGGCCGGGAAGCCCGGGGGCGCCGGCGGCGGTCAGAACATGAACGCCGGGGTGCCCACGGGCAGGATAAATCGGAAGCGGGCCCCGCCCACCGGGGAGCGGCCGACGCTGATCGAGCCGCCGTGCGCCTCGATGATGCCCTTGACGATATAGAGGCCCAGGCCGGTGCCGCCCCTGCGGTTGCCCCGCCAGAAGCGGGTGAAGACGCGGCTCATGGACTCCTCCGGAATGCCTGACCCCTCGTCGCTCACGGTGACCGCCGTTCCGGTGCACCGTCGCTCGCGCGGCGCCGACGAGGGCGCCACCTCGATGGTGACCGTTCCCTCGCCGTGCCGCACCGCGTTTTCCAGCAGGTTGCCCAGCACCTGGTCGATCTTGTCCGGGTCCGCCCACAGCGCCGGCAGCGGGTCGGCGATCCGGGTCACGAAGCGAGCGGCGGGCTGTCCGGCCGCCGTGTGGGCCTCGACGTGCCGCCGTACGGCCGCCGCCATGTCGACGGGCTGGCGGCGCACCTCCAGGCGGCCGGAGTCGATGCGCGAGATGTCGAGCAGCTCGGCGATCAGCCGGGTGACGCGGTTGGCGTCGGCGTCGACGGTCTCCAGCATCAGCCGCTTCTGGTCGTCGGTGAACCGCTCCCACTTCGCCAGCAGCGTCGCCGTGAAGCCCTTGACGGAGGTGAGCGGGGAGCGCAGCTCGTGCGCGACGGTGGCGATCAGCTCGGCGTGGCTGCGCTCGTTGCGCCGCCGCGCCTCGGTGCCGCGCAGCGCGACGACGACGCGCCGCACCGGGCCCAGCGGGCGGGCGCGGACGTAGCGGGCCGAGACCAGCACCTCGCGCCCGCCGGGGAGCAGCAGGTTCCGCTCGGGCTGCCCGGTGCGGATGGCGAGCCCGGAGTACGGGTCGGTCACCTGCCACCAGCGCTCCCCGTCCAGGTCCTCCAGCGGCAGCGCGACATGCAGCGGACGGCCGACAGCTTCGGCCGAGGGGGTGCCGGTGATCCGGACCGCCGCCGCGTTGAAGCAGACGACGGTGCCGTCGGCGTCGGCGACGACCAGGCCGTCCGGCAGGTCGTCCGGGCGGAGTCCGCCGAGCGATGCGGCCGCGTCCATCTCCGCTCCCCATCCTTTCCGTGCGCTCTCCCTGCGCCCTGGCGGGCGCTCCGAACCGTACCGGTTCCCCGGGCCGGGGAGGAGCGCCGCCGTCAGGCGGTCCGCTGGGCGCGGGCGGTGGCGTAGAGGCAGACGGCGGCCGCGGTGGCCAGGTTCAAGCTCTCGGCCCGGCCGTGCAGCGGCACCCGCACCACCTCGTGAGCGAGCGCGCGGGTCTCCTCCGGCAGGCCCCACGCCTCGTTGCCGAAGATCCAGGCGGTGGGCCGGGCCATGGTGCCCTCGTCCAGTTCCTGGTCGACGTCGCGGACGCCGCTGCCGTCGGCGGCCAGCACCCGCACCCCGGCCTGTGTCAGCCCGCGCACCGCGTCCGCCGCGGAAGCGCCGACGGCGACGGGCAGATGGAAGAGCGAGCCGGCGGAGGCCCGCACGGCCTTCGGGTTGTAGATGTCGACGGAGGCGTCGGTGAGCACCACGGCGTCCGCGCCCGCGGCGTCCGCGCAGCGCAGCACGGTGCCCGCGTTCCCCGGGTCGCGCACGTGCGCGAGCACGGCGACCAGTCGGGGGCGTGCGTCCAGCACCGCGCGCAGCGGGACGTCCAGGAACCCGCACAGGCCGACGACGCCCTGCGGGGTGACGGTGTCCGCCATCTCCGCCACGACCTCCTCGGTCGCCGTCAGGACGGGGACGCGCGCGGCGCGGGCGGCGTCCAGCAGCTCCGCGTGCCGCTCGGCGGCCTGCGGCGTGGCATAGATCTCGACGAGGTGTGCGAGCGCCTCCCGCACGGCCTGCGGCCCCTCGGCGAGGAACCGGCGCTCCTTGCGGCGGAAGGCCGGCTTGTGCAGCTTGCGCGCGGCGGTGACGCGGGGCGAGCGGAGGGAGGTCAGCTCGGGCATGGCGGCGGTGGGCTCACTTCCGTTGACACAGAACTCGCCGCCGCGGCGCGGGGCCACGGCGGCGAGGGTCCGGCCGCGGGCCGGACGCATCGGCCGAGAGATCCGGCCGGCTACGGCTCACGCAGCGTTGGGCGCGTTCACATCGCTCGGCAGCGCCTTCTGCGCGACCTCGACGAGCGCGGTGAAGGCGTTCTGGTCGTTGACGGCGAGCTCCGCCAGCATCTTGCGGTCGACCTCGATGTTGGCGGCCTTCAAACCCTGGATGAAGCGGTTGTAGGTGATGCCGTTGGCGCGGGCCGCGGCGTTGATCCGCTGGATCCACAGCTGCCGGAAGTCGCCCTTGCGGCGCTTGCGGTCGTTGTAGTTGTAGACGTAGGAGTGGGTGACCTGCTCCTTCGCCTTGCGGTAGAGCCGGGAGCGCTGGCCGCGGTAGCCGCTGGCCTGCTCCAGGATCGTCCGGCGCTTCTTCTGAGCGTTCACTGCCCGCTTGACGCGTGCCACTTGTCTGTCTCCTTTGAACGATGGGGGACCCGGTCGAGCGGGGTCTTACTTGCCGAGGAGCTTCTTGAGCTTCTTGGCGTCGGCCGGGGCCACCTCGGTCTTGCCGGCGAGGCGGCGCGTCAGCGTGGACGGCTTGTGCTCGAGGTAGTGGCGGCGACCGGCGCGCTGGCGCATCACCTTGCCGGAACCGGTGAGCCTGATGCGCTTGCGGGTGCCACTGTGCGTCTTGTTCTTTGGCATGTCGCCGTTCTCTCCTCGTCGCTGGCGGCCCTGTCGCACCGGTCTGTTTTCCGGCACGCCAAAGCGCCCTGTTGTTCGTATGGGAAATGCCGGGGGTGGGTGCCCCGGGGGGCTCACGCCTCGGCAGGCTCCTCGGCGGGGCTGTCAGCGGGAGCGGTCTCCTGCTGCCGGCCGCCGGCCTTGCGGGCTGCCTGTGCCTCCCGCGCCTCGGCCATGGCCTCGGTCTTCTTCTTGTGCGGACCGAGAACCATGATCATGTTCCGGCCGTCCTGCTTCGGGTTGGACTCGACGAAGCCCAGGTCAGCCACGTCGTCGGCGAGCCGCTGCAGCAGCCGGTAGCCCAGCTCGGGGCGGGACTGCTCACGACCGCGGAACATGATCGTGATCTTGACCTTGTCACCCTGCTTGAGGAACCGGACGACATGACCCTTCTTGGTGTCGTAGTCGTGCGGATCGATCTTCGGCCGGAGCTTCATCTCCTTGATGACCGTGTGCGCCTGGTTCTTGCGCGCTTCACGGGCCTTCATGGCCGACTCGTACTTGAACTTTCCGTAGTCCATGAGCTTGCACACCGGCGGACGTGCGTTCGCCGCGACCTCGACCAGGTCGAGGTCGTATTCCTGTGCGAGCTCCAGGGCCTTGGCAAGCGGCACGATGCCGACCTGCTCGCCGCTGGGACCGACGAGTCGCACCTCTGGGACACGAATCCGGTCGTTGATGCGGGGCTCGGCGCTGATGTGGCCTCCTCGGGTACACCGCGCGGCGGCCTGGCGGACTGCCGCGCATGAGTCTGCGTAAAAGTGTGACTACCGCCCGGACAACGCAAAACGCCCCGGGACAGTACGCAGGCGGGGCTCCTCACGATCGGGAGCACCGCCGCGGGTCACCACGGGGCGCAGCCTGACCTTGACCCGCGGCCCACAGGGCCGCCAGGTGGGAGTGCGGAGCCTCCACTTGCGGGCCGGTGTCCGCCGCGGGGGCGGATTCCAGCCGGTCGATATCCCAGCATACCAGGGGCGGCGGAATGTGCGTCCCGCTGCGCCGCACGGGTGTGCGGGCGCGCCGAACCCGGGCATTAGGGTGACCCGTATGAGCGACGCACCGGCCGCCGGGCCCGGGGCCTCCGGCCCCGCCCCGCACCAGCCCAGCACCGACTTCGACGCCCTGACCCGCGATATCGCGGAGGTCCCGGCGGTCGAGGTGATCACCACCGTCGCGGTGCACCTGATGAGCTCCGCCGCCGTGAACCTCGGCCTCGCCGAGGAGGGCGAGCAGCACAAGGACCTGGACGAGGCGCGGAAGCTGATCCAGGCGCTCGCCGGGCTGGTGACCGCGAGCGCCACGGAGATCGGCTCGTACCACGCGGCGCCGCTGCGGGACGGGCTCAAGTCGCTCCAGCTGGCCTTCCGGGAGGCGTCCGCCGTGCCGGACGAGCCGGGCCAGGGCCCCGGCGAGAAGTACACGGGACCGGTCTTCGGCTGAGCCGCCCCCGCCGGTCCCGCGCCGCCCCGCGCCGTCCCGCACGGGACCGCGCCCCGCACGGCGGCCCACCCGCACGCGTACGTACGCGCGGTCACCCGCGCTGCCGCTGCGGCGCGTGCAGGCCCAGGACGCCCTCCGGCTGCGGGTGGGTGAGGGCGTGGACGACCGCCGCGAGGACGCCGCCGACCAGCGGGGCCACGATGAACAGCCACAGCTGGGACAGCGCGGCGCCGCCCGCGAACACCGCGGGCCCCAGGCTGCGGGCCGGGTTCACGGAGGTGCCGGTCAGCGGGATGCCGATCAGATGGATGGTGCCCAGCGCGATGCCGATGGGCAGCCCGTCGAAGCCGGTCACGGCCACCCGGTGGGTCACTCCGAGCACCACGTAGACCAGCAGGAACGTCAGCACCAGCTCGGAGACGAAGGCACCGCCGGTGTTGATGTGCACCGCCGAGCGGTCGCCGAAGCCGTTGCTGCCGAACGTCTCGCTGGTCTTCAGGCCCGGCACCTGCTTGGCGACGAGGAAGAGCAGCGCGGCGCCCGCGATACCGCCGACGAGCTGCGCGATCCAGTACTTGACCGCCGTCTCCAGGCTGATCCGGCGGGCCATGAGCACGCCGAGCGTCACGGCCGGATTCACATGGCAGCCCGAGATCGGACCGAGGGTGTACGCCAGCGCCAGCAGTGTGAAGCCGAAGGCCAGCGCGATGCCCAGGGTGCCGATGTACTCCCCCGCCAGCACGGCGGCGCCGACGGCGAAGAAGACCAGCAGCAGAGTGCCGACGAACTCGGCGGCCAGCGGCTGCGGCGAGCGTTCCAGGTCCCGCAGCTCGGGCACCTTGAACTCCGGTGACTTGACCTGCATGGCGACCTCCCGTGGGGGTCGTAGGAGGTTCCGGGGGCCGGTCTCCCCCGGCACACCTCCTGAGTGTCCGCCGCGGTTCGGGGATCCGCACGTCGGCGGGTACCGGGCCGGGCAGGGGCTGCCCCGCACGTCCCTGGGCGGCCCTCAGCGCTGGTAGAGCGCGTCCTCGGGCAGCGCGCTGCCCGGCGGCAGGACGGCCACGTCGAGGCCGTGGACGAGGCGGGCGCGGAGCGCCTCCGCCGCCGCGAGCCGCTCGGCGACCCGCCGCGCGACGGCGCTGACGTCGCAGTCCGGCGTCAGGACGAGCGCCAGGGTGCCGTCCGACGCCGCTCCGTCCGGCCGCGTACCGTCCGACCGCGTGCCGTCCGACCCCGTGCCGTCCGGCCGCCCCGTGCCGCCGGGGGCCAGATGGGCGCCCAGCACCTCCGGCTCGGCCGCGAGCACGGCGCGGAGCGCCCCGGTGACGGCGGGGTCGGCCGCGGGCCGTACGTCCGTGCGCCCCCCGGCCGCCGCGTACAGGGCCGGGCCGCTGAGCTCGTAGGCCACCGGGCCCGCGACGTCCAGCACGAGGGCGCCCGCGCCCTCGTGCGCCAGGGCCTGGAGCGCCTGCGCGAAGCCGACGGCGACCGGGCGGGCGTCGGCGCGCCAGCGGGCGAGGGCCTCGGTGGAGGTGAAGGCGGGCAGGGCGCGGCGCTCCCCGGACGCGTTGAGGGTGGGGACGGCCATCTCGCTGGTCTTGTCCCGGCGCAGCCCGTCCTCGCCGGTCTCCGCCTCGGTGAGGACCGCGACGACGGGGACGAGGAGGCGGGCGTGCGGCAGGGCCGCCAGGACGGCGGGCTCGTGCGCGGGGTCCGCGTGCCACGCCGCGAGGGCCTCGGCGAGGGCCGGGTCGGCGGAGCCGTCATCCTGGGAGAAGGCGTGTTCGGGAATGTTCTTGGGCGCCACGCTGGGAGGCTACCGCCATGGGGAGGAGGCCGGGTGTGCGGGTGTCCATAGCCGCGCGGGACGTCGGCACCGGACGGACGGTGTACGCGGGCGGCGCGCTCTACGTGTCCGCCAGCGTGGTCAAGCTGGAGATCCTCGCGGCGCTGCTGCTGCAGCGGCCCGCGCCGGAGGCGCGGGAGCGGGAGCTCGCCGCCGCCATGGTGGAGCGCAGCGACAACGAAGCGGCCGGCGCCCTGTGGCGGTCGATCGGCGGGAGCGCGGGGCTCGACGCGGCCAGCCGCCGGTTCGGCCTCACCCGCACCGTGGGCGGCGACGGCGGCTGGTGGGGGCTGACCCGCACCACTGCGGCCGACCAGCTCGCGCTGCTGCGCGGCGTGTACGGCGACGCGCCCTCGCCGCTGACGCCCGCGGCCCGCGCGTACGTCCAGGAGCGGATGGCCCGCGTCGTCGGGACGCAGCGGTGGGGCGTCTCCGCCGCCGGGGAGTCCACGGCGGGGCTGAAGAACGGCTGGATGCCGCGCGCCGCCACCGGGCTGTGGGTGGTGCACAGCGCCGGACGGGTGACGGCGCGGGGCCGCCCGTATCTGCTGGCCGTGCTCTCGGACGGGCACCCGGGCCGCGACGAGGGAATCGCGGCCGTGGAGCGCGCGGCGCGGGCCGCCGTCAGCGCGCTGCGCGCCCGCTCCCGAAGCGGCGGCCGGGAAGCCGGGAGCGGGGGTCGGGAGGCGGCGGGGATTTCACCGTGAGACCGCCGGTCAGCGGATCCGGCGGGTCCAGCGG
>NZ_JAAKZZ010000185.1 GCF_011045075.1 Streptomyces boncukensis | reverse complement strand
TCCCCGCACCCTCCGGCTCAGGGTTCACACCGGTCACAGCATCTCCCCACCCTCCCCAACTCGTACTCGCCCACCGCAGTTTGGCGTGTCATCGAACAAGCACAGGGTACGACAGACACAGGAGCGGCCCCAGGGCAACCGGGCGCCGCACCGCACCTCCATACGGGCGGAAACGTGTGCGGCCCTCTTCCCAATCCGGCCTGTGACACGTAACACTCGCGCCACGCGCATGGACCTAGCCAGCCGCCACCACCGCGGAGGTGGGCACGTCATGTCACAAGTCACGTCTCTGCACGAGGAACTGACGGCCGCACAACGCTGCCTCGACGATCTCGCACGCAGCATCTCCCGTCTGGAGGAGCGCATCGGCAGCGGGCTGGAGATCCGCCGGGTGCGCAGCGACGCCGAGCACCTCAAGGAGTCGCTCGCCCTGCTCAGGGACGCCACCCCGAAGGCCGCGCCGCAGCCGCGGCAGGAGATGGTGACGATCCCGGACCAGCCCTACGACAGCGGGCTGTGGACCGACGTCGACGACGAGGGGCTGGGAGCACGGGACCGGCGCGCGCCCTGACGGCAAGCGGTCCCCGTACGGCGTACGCGCGTACCGGGACCGGCACGCCGCACCCGAGCCCTTTCCGGAGAAACCCTTGGCCACCGGCACCGAACCACAACCGAAGCTGAGCGACGAAGCACGCGGAGCCCGCGGCGGCGTACGCGGGGGCACGCGTGCCGCGATCTCCCAGCCGCACCTGCGCAAGGACCGCTGGTGGCTGGCGCCCGCCGCCACCGCGCTGGGCCTGTTCGCCTTCGTCGTCTACTCCACCTGGCGCGCGTTCGCGAACGCGGACTACTACGCGGCGCCCTACGTCTCCCCGTTCTACTCCCCCTGCCTCGCGGACAACTGCGAGACGATGAAGGGCGGCCCGAACTGGGCGCTGTTCGGGGACTGGTGGGGACTGTCCCCCGCGCTGCTCATCCTGATCTTCCCGCTGGGCTTCCGCCTGACCTGCTACTACTACCGCAAGGCGTACTACCGCGGATTCTGGGCCTCTCCCCCGGCCTGCGCCGTCGCCGAGCCGCACCGGACGTACACCGGCGAGACCCGCTTCCCGCTCATCCTGCAGAACATCCACCGGTACTTCTTCTACGCCGCCGTACCCGTCGCCTGCATCCTCACCTACGACGCCGTCCTCGGCTTCCGGGACGAGCACTACGCGTGGGGGCACATGGGGCTCGGCACCCTGGTGCTGCTGGTCAACGCCGCGCTGATCTGGGCGTACACCCTCTCCTGCCACTCCTGTCGGCACATCGTCGGCGGCCGGCTGCGGCACTTCTCCAAGCACCCGGTGCGCTACCGCATGTGGGGCTGGATCGGCAAGCTGAACCAGCGGCACATGTCGCTCGCCTGGGCGTCGCTGTTCAGCGTGGCACTCGCGGACCTGTACGTCTATCTGCTGGCGACCGGCGCGTTCAGCGATCCGCAGCTCTTCTGAGAGGGATGCACAGAACATGACGCAAGTCGAACGCCATCAGTGGGACGTCGTCGTCATCGGCGCGGGCGGCGCCGGGCTGCGGGCCGCGATCGAGGCCCGCGAACAGGGCCTGCGCACGGCCGTCATCTGCAAGTCGCTGTTCGGCAAGGCCCATACGGTGATGGCCGAGGGCGGTATCGCGGCCAGCATGGGCAACGCCAACGAGAACGACAACTGGCAGGTCCACTTCCGCGACACCATGCGCGGCGGCAAGTTCCTCAACCAGTGGCGGATGGCCGAGCTGCACGCGCGGGAGGCCGCGGACCGGGTGTGGGAGCTGGAGACCTGGGGCGCGCTGTTCGACCGGACGGAGGACGGCAGGATCTCGCAGCGCAACTTCGGCGGCCACGAGTACCCGCGCCTCGCGCACGTCGGGGACCGCACGGGGCTGGAGCTGATCCGCACCCTCCAGCAGAAGGTCGTGGCGCTCCAGCAGGAGGACCACCGGGAGAGCGGGGACTACGAGGCGCGGCTCAAGATCTTCCAGGAGTGCACGGTCACCAGGATCCTCAAGGAGGGCGACAGGGTCTCCGGCGCGTTCTGCTACGAGCGGGAGAGCGGGCGCTTCTTCGTCGTCGAGGCCCCGTCCGTCGTCCTGGCGACCGGCGGCATCGGCAAGTCGTTCAAGGTGACGTCCAACTCGTGGGAGTACACCGGGGACGGCCATGCGCTGGCGCTGCTCGCCGGAGCGCCGCTGATCAACATGGAGTTCGTGCAGTTCCACCCGACGGGCATGGTCTGGCCGCTGTCGGTGAAGGGGATCCTGGTCACCGAGTCGGTGCGCGGGGACGGCGGAGTGCTCCGCAACTCCGAGGGCAAGCGGTTCATGTTCGACTACATCCCGGACGTCTTCAAGGAGAAGTACGCCGAGTCCGAGGAGGAGGCCGACGCCTGGTACGCGGACCCCGACCGCAACCGCCGCCCGCCCGAGCTGCTGCCCCGCGACGAGGTGGCCCGCGCCATCAACGCCGAGGTCAAGGCCGGGCGCGGCTCCCCGCACGGCGGCGTCTTCCTGGACGTCTCCACCCGGATGCCCGCGGAGGTCATCAAGCGGCGGCTGCCGTCCATGCACCACCAGTTCCTGGAGCTGGCGGACGTGGACATCACGGCGGGGCCGATGGAGGTCGGGCCCACCTGCCACTACGTCATGGGCGGCGTGGACGTCGACTCCGAGACCGCGGCGGCCTCCGGGGTCCCCGGCCTGTTCGCCGCGGGCGAGGTGGCCGGCGGGATGCACGGCTCCAACCGGCTGGGCGGCAACTCCCTCTCCGACCTGCTGGTCTTCGGACGGCGGGCGGGGCTGTACGCGGCGCGGCACGCCAAGCAGCTGGCGTCGGCGCGCCCCGCGGTGAGCGACGCGCAGATCGAGGCGGCGGCGGCCGAGGCGCTGCGCCCGTTCAGCGCGGGCGAGGGCGCCGGGGACGGTGCCGACGGCGCGGGGACCGGCGCGGGCGGCACCCCGGAGAACCCGTACACCCTGCACCAGGAGCTCCAGCAGGCGATGAACGACCTGGTCGGCATCATCCGCCGCGAGGAGGAGATGGCGCAGGCCCTCACCCGGCTCGCCGAGCTGCGCGACCGGGCCCGGCGGGCGGCGGTCGAGGGGCATCGGCAGTTCAACCCGGGCTGGCACCTCGCCCTCGACCTGCGGAACATGCTGCTGGTCAGCGAGTGTGTGGCGCGGGCCGCGCTGAACCGCACCGAGTCGCGCGGGGGCCACACCCGGGACGACTACCCGGAGATGGACCGCGAGTGGCGCCGCGCCAACCTGATGTGCGCCCTGGCCGAGGACGGCGCCGAGGGGGCCGGCGGCCGGATCGCGCTGCGCCGCAGGGAGATGCCGCCGATCCGCGCGGACCTGCTGGAACTCTTCGAGAAAGAGGAGTTGATCAAGTATCTGACGGACGAGGAGCTGACGGCGGAATGACCACGGCTGCGGAAGCGACCAGCTACGAAGCGCACTTCAGGGTCTGGCGGGGCGACACGGACGGCGGCGCCCTGGAGGACTTCACGGTGGAGGTGCACGAGGGCGAGGTCGTCCTCGACGTCATCCACCGCCTCCAGGCCACCCAGGCCCCGGATCTGGCGGTGCGCTGGAACTGCAAGGCGGGCAAGTGCGGCTCGTGCAGCGCCGAGGTCAACGGCCGCCCCCGGCTGCTGTGTATGACCCGGATGTCCGTCTTCGACCACGCGGAGATCGTCACCGTCACCCCGCTGCGTGCCTTCCCCGTGGTCCGCGACCTGGTGACGGACGTCGGCTTCAACTACGAGAAGGCCCGCGAGGTCCCCGCGTTCGTCCCGCCCCAGGACCTGGGGCCCGGCGAGTACCGGATGCAGCAGGAGGACGTGGGGCGCTCCCAGGAGTTCCGCAAGTGCATCGAGTGCTTCCTGTGCCAGGACACCTGCCATGTGGTGCGCGACCACGAGGAGAACAAGCCCGCCTTCGCGGGTCCGCGCTTTCTGATGCGGGTCGCCGAGCTGGACATGCACCCGCTGGACGCGGCCGACGAGGACGGGCTGGACCGCAAGCGCACCGCGCAGGAGGAGCACGGCCTCGGCTACTGCAACATCACCAAGTGCTGCACGGAGGTCTGCCCCGAGGGCATCAAGATCACGGACAATGCGCTGATCCCGCTCAAGGAGCGGGCAGCGGATCGCAAGTACGACCCGCTGGTGTGGCTGGGCAACAAGATCCGCCGCCGGTCCTCCTGAGCCCCGGCCCCGGGGTCGGTCCCGGCCCCGGGGCCGGGGACAGCGCCGACCGGGCGGCGGCGGCCAGCGCCCGGCGGTCGTCCCCGTACAGCGGCGGGTGCGCGGTCACCCGCGCGGTCAGCCCGGCCGCGCACAGCACCCGCCGCAGCGAGGTGGCGAAGTCGTCGTCCCCCAGGTACGCCGGCGCCGTACTCGCCGCGCCGCGCTGCTCGTAGGCCAGCGTCACCGGCCGTACCGGGGCGCCCGCGTCCGCCGCCGCCTGGAAGACGGCCCGCCGGAACGGCCCGCCGGGGGCCGAACACCAGGTGGTGGCCTGCGGGAAGACCAGCACCGAACGTCCGGCGCGCAGCTCCTCCGCCAGCCGTGCGACGGCGTGCGGGAGGGCGCGTACCCGGGCGCGGTCCAGGAAGCGGGTGCCCGCCCGGCGGGCCAGTGTGCCGACCACCGGCCAGTGGGCGACCTCCCGCTTGGCGACCAGCGGCACCGGCTCCACCGCCAGCAGCACCAGGGCGTCCAGCCAGGAGATGTGGTTGGCGACGACCAGGGTGCCGGCGCGCGCGCCGGGCACGCGCAGCGGGCCGGGGCCGGGGGAGGCCGCGAACCGCACGCCGAGCGCGGCGAGGGCGGCTCCGGCACGGGCCCGCAGGACCTCCGGGTCGGCGGCCAGCCGGTCGCCCAGCGCCAGGGCGCGCGCCACCACATACCCCAGCGCGGCACCGCGGCGGACCGCCGCGCCCAGCGGCACCCCCGGCACCCGCGTCCCCGGGGACCCCGGAGATCCCGGAGACCCCGGGGACGCTGCGCAGTCGGCGGTGCACCCGCTGTCGAGCTCCCAGGGGCTGCGGAGGGGCCGCCCGCTCCCCGCGCACATCACACGCGTCCCGCGGGATCCCCGGGCTCCCCGAGAAAGGCGCGGCGGTAGCGCTGGTTCATCTGCGCGGTGTCCAGCAGGACGAAGAAGTCCGCGACGCCGAAGTCCCGGTCGTGCGCGGGCGCCCCGCACATCCAGGCGCCGAGCCGCAGATAGCCGCGCAGCAGCGGCGGCAGGTCGGCGTAGCGGGGGCGCGCCGCGAGCGGCGGCCCCGGCACCCAGGGGCGGTAGGGCTGGACGCGCAGCTCGGGCGGCGCCGCGTGCCGCTCCGTGCCCAGCAGCCAGGCGGCGGAAGCGGCGGCGCCGCCGTCGCCCAGCGGCACGGAGGAGCAGCCCGCGAGATAGCGGTGCCCGGACAGCAGCAGATAGCGGGCGAGCGCGGACCACATGAGGTGGATGACGGCCCCGGTGCGGTGCGCGGGGTGGACGCAGGAGCGTCCGGCCTCGATCAGGGAGGGGCGCAGCCCGTCGAGCGCTCCCAGGTCGAACTCGCCGTCCGCGTACGAGCGCCGCGCGCGTCCCGGCGGCAGCAGCCGATAGGTGCCGACGACCTCGCCGGCGGCGGTGTCGGTGACGACGAGGTGGTCGGCGAGGTCGTCGTAGGGGTCGAGGTCGTGGCCGGGCAGCGGTGTGTCCAGGGCGGCGCCCAGCTCGCCGGCGAAGATCTGGTAGCGGAGCCGCTGAGCCGCCCTGAGCTGCTCCTCGGTGTCCGCCAGGGTGACGGTGTAGGGACGGACGTCCGTGGTCGTTGTCGGCATGTCCAGGACAGTACGGAGCGGCCGGACAACGGGCAGGAGCCCTTCGGCAAAGGTTGGACAGCGCGTTGGTGCGAGCAGGTGAACAGCGCACTCCGTATCCGGCCGGCCGTGCCGGGTCCGGGCTGCCCCTTGCTGATGCGTCGCAGTCTGCGGGTGTGTTGTGGCTGGGCGCGCAGTTCCCCGCGCCCCTGGAGGGGCACGCTGTGCAACCCCGATGCCGGGCGCGGCACTAGGGGGTGTTTCGAAACACCCCCTAGAACAGACTCAGCAGCGCTTCCGCCGGGACCTCCACCACGCCCTCCTCGGGGCGGGCCAGCTCGAACCAGACCGTCTTTCCCCCGGGGGTCCGCCGGCTCCCCCAGCCCGCGCTCAGCAGATCCACCAGTTGGAGCCCGCGCCCGCCCTCGTCCGTGGCCTGCGCCCGGCGGCGCCGGGGCTGCACGGGTCCGGCGTCCCACACCTCGCACACCAGCGTGCGGTCCAGCAGCAGCCGCAGCCGGATGTCGCCCTCGCCGTGCCGCAGGGCGTTTGTCACCAGTTCGCTCACCAGCAGCTCCGCCGTGTCGCCCAGGCCGTCCAGCTGCCAGTCGGCGAGCTGCTCGCGGGCCAGCTCGCGGGCGCGGGAGACGGAGCGCGGCTCGCAGGGCAGCCACCAGTCGCCGACGTGTTCCGGGTCCAGGCCCTGCACCCGGGCCACGAGCAGCGCGATGTCGTCCTCCCCGTGGTGCACGTTCAGCGTGCGCAGCACCCGGTCCGCGGTGTCCTCCAGCGGCTCGCTCGCCTCGGTGAGCACCGCGCGGAACGCGTCCAGGCCCTCGTCCAGCGGATGGTCGCGGGACTCGACCAGGCCGTCGGTGTACAGCGCGAGCATCGCCCCGTCCGGCAGCTCGACCTCGATCTCCTCGAACGGCTCGCCGCCCACCCCGAGGGGCACGCCCCCCGGGACCTCCAGCAGCAGCGCGGGCTCGCCCGGTTCGACGAGGACGGGCGGCAGATGGCCCGCGTTGGCGAACGTGCAGCACCGCGAGACCGGGTCGTAGACGGCGTAGACGCAGGTCGCGAGGTAGACCTCGGACAGGTCGGTGCCGGTGGCGCTGGCCCGCTGGGAGCGCGGGGTGCCGCCGAGGCCGCGCGCGATCTCGTCCAGCGCGCCCAGGACCTCCGCCGGCTCCATGTCGGTCAGCGCGAGGGTGCGCACGGCGCTGCGCAGCTCGCCCATGGCGACGGCCGAGCGCAGGCCGCGGCCCATGACGTCGCCGATGACGATCGCGGTGCGGTGCCCGGGGAGTTCGATGACGTCGAACCAGTCGCCGCCGACCTCGGTCGCGGGGTTGCCGGGGAGGTAGCGGCAGGCGATGTCCAGCCCGGCGGCCTCGGGGTCGTCGGGCGGGAGGAGGCTGCGCTGGAGGATGAGGGCCCGCTCGTGCTCTCTGCGGTAGAGCCGCGCGTTGTCGATGCACACGGCGGCGCGCGCGGCGAGCTCGGCGCCCAGCGCTCCGTCCCGCTCGCCGAACGGCTCGCTGCCCTTGGCGCGGGAGAACTGGACCAGGCCCAGCACCCGGTCCCGGGCGACCATGGGCACGGCGAGCGTGGACTGCACGACGGCGCCGAACTGCGCGGGCACGCTGCCGTCCTGCCCCTGGATGTTCTGCACCCGCCCGGTGCGCAGGGCCGTCGCGTGCGGCGAGGCGTCGGCGTAGCAGTGGGTGGAGCCGACGGTGACGGGCCCGGCGCCGCTCGCCTCCTCGGCGCTGAGCTCGGCGCCGGAGCCCGGGGTGTACGGCGCGTCGGCGACGGCGCTGGCGTAGGCGACCCGGCGCAGCTCGCCGCGCGGCGCGCCCATCCGCCAGCCCTGCCCCGGCACGCCGCCCAGGGCCACCGAGCCCGCGCCGCGGCGCGGGACCGCACCGCCGCCCGCGCCTCCCGCCGGGCCGCGCGCGGGCAGCGCGCCGTCCGGTGGGCCGGAACAGGGGGTGAGGCTGCGCGGCTCGTCGCCCGCCAGCACGTCCTCGTACAGGTCGACGGAGGCGAGGTCGCAGAACTGCGGCACGGCGACGCCGAGCAGCTCGCGGGCCGTCGTCTCCAGGTCCAGCGAGTTCCCGATGCGGGCCCCCGCGGCGTTCAGCAGGGCGAGGGCGCGGCGCACGTCATCCGGCTTGCCCGCAGCCTCCACTGGGATGTCACTCAACGCCGCCCCTTCCCACTGCCGGTGTGCCTCCGGTCGGAGTCAGTGTCGCAGTCCGCACAGGGCGCTGACCTGCTCTTCCCGATCGCCGCACGAATTCTCGTCCGCTGAGGCAGAATGCGCACTCCCCCCGACGTGATCGGGGGTCACCCCCTGACTCCTAACCAGCGAACGCGGTGTCGAACCCCCGGGTAACGACACAGCGCGGCATCGCCCTCAAGCGCCACGCCGCGCCTCCCCCGCCACACCCTCAACGAGCGTCATGGCAACGCGAGTTCGAACCAGACGGTCTTTCCCGTGCCCCCGTGCCGGGTGCCCCAGCGCCGCGCCTCCCCCGCGACGAGCTGGATGCCGCGCCCGCCCTCGTGCTCCTCGGTGACCGTGCGCTCCCTGGGCGGCTCGGGCAGCGGGTCGGACACCTCCACGGCGAGGCTGTTCGTGCTCGTGCAGCGCACCACCCGCACCCCGATCGGGCCGTGGGTATAGACCAGCGCGTTGGTGACCAGCTCGCTCACCAGCAGCACCGCCGTGTCCTCCACGGCGCCGAGCCCCCACGCGCGCAGGGTGGCCCGCACCGTGTCGCGGGCCCGGCGCACGGCGTAGCGCTCGGTGGAGAACGTCCACGCCGCGGCGGTGTCCGCGGGCAGCGTCCCGAGCTCGGCCATCAGCAGCGCCACATCGTCCCGGCCGCCGACGGCGCCGGAGGCCGTGCCCCGGGTGCGCGCCGTGTCGATCAGCGCGTCGCACGTCTCCTCCAGCGCGCCGGCCCCCTCCGCAGGGCCACCGCCGCCGTGGGCGTCGCGGAGCAGCTCGGCGCGCAGCCGTTCGATGCCGGTGCCGATGTCCTCGCCGCGGGTCTCGACCAGCCCGTCGGTGTAGAGCACCAGGACGCTCCCCTCGGCCACCTCCAGCTCGACGGACTCGAAGGCGACCCCGCCGACCCCGAGCGGCGCCCCGCTGGGCAGGTCGTCCAGGGCCCGCACGCCGCGGACGCCGTCCGGCCCCGGCGCCGCCAGCAGCGGCGGCAGATGGCCGGCGGAGGCCAGGGTGAGGACGCCGCTGCGCGGGCCCGCGGCGCTGGGCGCGGGCTCGTAGACGGCGTAGACGCAGGTGGCCATCAGCACCTCCTCGGGCCCGTGCGCGAGGTCGTCGGCGAGGGCGTCGACGCGGGCGAGCAGCTCGTCGGGCGGCAGGTCCAGCCCGGCGAGCGTGCGGACGGCGGTGCGCAGCCGCCCCATCGTCACGGCCGCGTGCAGCCCGTGTCCCATCACGTCCCCGACCACGAAGGCCACACGCCCGCCGGGCAGCGGGATGACGTCGAACCAGTCGCCGCCCGCCTCGTTCCCCCCGGTGCCGCCCGGCACATAGCGGGAGGCGACCGCGACGCCGGGCGGCTCGGGCAGATGCCGGGGCAG
This sequence comes from Streptomyces boncukensis, assembly GCF_011045075.1. Taxonomy (GTDB): domain Bacteria; phylum Actinomycetota; class Actinomycetes; order Streptomycetales; family Streptomycetaceae; genus Streptomyces; species Streptomyces boncukensis. Next base: position 3,504 of record NZ_JAAKZZ010000185.1, on the reverse strand, counting down.
CAGGCTGCGCTGGAGCATCAGCGCGCCCTCGCGCTCGCGCGCGTAGAGGCGGGCGTTGTCCAGGGAGACGCCCGCGCGGTCCGCCAGCTCCATGGCGAGGTCCACGTCGGCCCGGTCGAAGGGCGGGCGGCCGCCGGTCCTGGCCACCACGAACAGCCCGAGCGCTGCGCCCCGGGCGCGCAGCGGCACGGCCAGCATGGAGCGGATGTCCAGGTCGCGGGCGACCCGCGCGCGGGGGTCGCCGGGGGCGAGGGTGTGCAGGATCTCGGCCTGCGAGGGCGCCAGATACGGCGTGCCGGTGTCCACGGCCACCCCGAAGAGGGAGCCGGGCTCGTAGGTGGTGTCGCGGCCGAGCGCGAACATCCGGTCCACGGCCTCGCCCGCGTACCGCGCGGCGGTGCCGACCTGGTGCATCGGTGTACCCGGGAGCGGGACCGAGGTGGGCAGATCGCCGCCGCGCAGCACCGTGCCGAGCAGCAGTACGCCGGAGTAGTCGGCAAACCTAGGTACCAGGGCGGCGGCGAGGGCCTGGGACAGCTCACGGACGTCGAGCAGATCGCCGAGCGCGACGCCGACGTCGTCCAGCAGCGCCAGCCGCTCGTGCGCCGCCTCGACCTTCTTCAGCGCCTCCAGCCGCTCGCTGATGTCCATGATGGTGCAGCTCACGCCGAGCACCTGGCCGGAGCGGTCGGTGAGCCGGGCGAACGAGACCGAGCGCGCCCCCTCCCCGTCCGGCGCCGGCATCACCAGGTCGACCACGGAGCGGCCGGTCTCCAGCACGGTCTCCTGGATCTGGTGGACCTCCTCGGCCATGGCGGGCGGCAGGACGTCGCGCACGGTCCGCCCGGCGAGCTGCGCGCTGGTGGAGCCGTGCAGCCGGGCGAGCGCGCGGTTGATCCGGATGAACCGCTGGTCCGTGTCGAACAGCGCGATGCCCAGCGGGGACGAGGCGAACAGGGCGTCCAGCGCGGCCAGGTCCTGCTCGACGGCGCGCAGCCTGCTGGTCTCGACGACGTTGGCGAGGACGAACGGGTGGTGCTCGCTGTCCGCCAGCAGCGAGGCCCGGCCCTCGACCTCCACCAGGTGCCCGTCGCGGTGCCGCAGCTGCAGGATGCCGCGCCAGCGGCGCTCCTCGCGCAGCGTGCCGCGGATCCGGCCGTCGGCGTCGCCGCCCTCGATGAACCCCTCGAAGGGCCGGTCCGCGGCCTCCTCGACGGACCAGCCCAGGAGGTCCTCGACGGCCGGGCTCCAGATCAGGATGCGCCCCTGGCCGTCGAGGATCGCGTTGCCGATGCGCAGGGTGTCGAGCAGCGAGTGCGGCCCCTCACCGGCTCCTGTGCTGGTCACGCACCAATTATCCCCGTAATGGGACAATTGGCTCGTCTCCCCGCCCCCAGGGCGCGTCCCCGGCGGCGCACTCCGCACAACCCCCTCACCGCCGAACGTCGATGTGCTCCACGACGTACCCGTCGGAACCGGCGGACTCACACTCCTTCCCCAGGCGCTCCGCAAGATGCTGCGCCTCGGAGCGAGTGCCGTAGCTGCCGACGCGATAGCGGTTGCCGTTACCGTCCTGACGTATCAGCAGCCACGGGAGCACCCCGTCGCTGTCGCCGCCGCTCAGACTTCGCATATGCCGGAGCTTACGCCCGACCCTCACTCACCGCATTCACCTTTGCACAATGGGCCAACAATTTCGGCCACACGTTCGCCTCCGGTGAGCAGCCGGGAAAGGCGGGAGAACGCCGGGGCGTGGGTTACTTGACGGGCAGGCGGTACGCGAGCCGGAACCGGTCCGCCGGGACCACCACGTCCGCCGTCTCCACGGGGCGCCCGCCGGCGTAGTACGTCCGGGAGACGACCAGCACCGCGTGCCCCGGCACCCCGCCCAGCTCCAGCGTCTCCTCGGCCCGCCCCGGGCGGGAGCCGACCTCCTCCGCGACGTTGTCCACCACCACGTCGATCGCGGCCATCCGCTCGACCACGCCCCGGCCGCCCAGCGGCCCCTCCTCCGGGAGCATCACGGGCGTGCGCCCCGTCAGGCCGAGCGGCTCCCAGGACGTGGACAGCATCGCCGGATCGCCCTCCATGCGGAACAGATAGCGGGTGCGCATCACCCGCTCCCCCGGCACGATGCCGAGCCGCTCCGCCGTGCCCGGCGAGGCGTCCTCCTGCTCGCTGCGCGACTCCCAGGTCCCCTTGACGCTCTCGTCGGACTGCTCCTGCCGGAAGGGCGTGGACTCGCCGATCGCGCGATAGCCCGTCCGCGCGATACGGCGCGGCAGCGGCAGCTCGCGCACATAGGTGCCGGACCCGGAGCGCCCCTCGACCAGGCCCTCCGCCATGAGGACCTTGCGCGCCTCCAGCGCCACGGTGTCCGAGACGCCGTACTCCGCGCGAATGCGGGCCTGGGACGGCAGACGGGCGTGCGGCGCGAGCACACCGTCCGCGATCTTCTTCCGCAGATCCCCGGCGACGCGCAGATACGCGGGCTGCTCACCGAATGGCACGTACGCCCTCCCCGTCCCCACATTTTCCACCAACAGCTTGACAGTGCGCAACAGCTTGGCAACTCAGGGTTGTTACCCGCAACAACCGGCCAAGGTTTCACCCGATGTGATGAGTTGCTGCTCAGAAGGCGCACAAGTGTCACGCCGGGCGCACATCCCGCCCCGCGGAAACGGTCCGGCGCCGCCCCCGCGACTGCGTACGGTCATCTTGCTGGTTCGGGGCTGCCCCTTGTTGTTCCGTCGCAGTACGCGGGTGCACGGGTGGCTGGTCGCGCAGTTCCCCGCGCCCCGAAGGGGCAGCCCCGGCCCGGCAGGATCCGCCGAGCACGCCCTAGCGCTGGTCCATGGGGAAGAGCACGACCGTCGCGCCGACCCGCACCGCGCCCGGGGTGTCCGGGGGCAGCGCGTGGGCGTGCAGTTCCTCGCCCAGCCGGGCCGCGCGCTCGCGGACGTCCTCCCACACCTCGGGGGCCAGCCACACCTCGGCGTCGGTCAGCGCGCCGTCCCGCGCCGGGTCCCGCTCGGCCGCGCGCCGCCGCAGCTCGTCCGCGAGCGCGGCGGCGACCACCGCGTACTCCCGGGAGCTCCCCGCGGTCAGCAGCTCGCCGCTGTCGGGGTCGTGGCGGTACCGCTTGGCCGTGCCGCCGCGCACCGTCACCTCGCCGACCGCGTCCACCAGCCCGGCGGCGTGCAGCCTGCGCAGGTGGTAGCTCACGTTCGGCTGCGACTCGCCGAGCGCGCGGGCGGCCTCGGCGGCGCTGTACGCCGTTCCCGTGAGCAGGGAGAGCAGCCGCAGGCGCAGCGGGTGCGCCAGGACGCGCAGCCCGCCGATCTCGTCACGCCGCCGCGAGGATCCGGACATCGCCCAAGTCTCCCACCGCGGCTACGGGACGGCAGTGCCGCCCGGCACCCGGGCCGTCAGCCCCCGCACCTCCCGGTTGCACAGCGCCCCCACCGTCACGGCCCCCACCAGCCCGACCCCGCACAGCAGGGT
>NZ_JAAKZZ010000184.1 GCF_011045075.1 Streptomyces boncukensis | reverse complement strand
GTTCCGGGGGCGGTGCCGGGACCGGGGCCGGCTTCGGCACCTGCCGCCGCCCCGCTAGTGACACGCGGCTACGCGCGTAGATATGGTGCCCTGGTGAGCATGCCTACCACTGCGGCCCCCCGTGGACCGGTGCCGTCCGATGTCGTGACGTCCGACGCCGCGCTCCGCCGCTATCTGCACGGGTTGCCCGGCGTCGACGCGGTCGGGCTGGAGGCCCGGGCCGCCGGGCTCGGGACCCGGTCCATCAAGACGACGGCCAAGGCGTACGCCATCGATCTCGCCATCTCGATGATCGATCTGACCACCCTCGAAGGCGCCGACACCCCCGGCAAGGTCCGCGCGCTGTGCGCGAAGGGGCGGCACCCGGATCCCACCGACCCCTCGGCGCCCCGGGTCGCGGCGATCTGCGTGTACCCGGACATGGCCGCCGTCGCCCGGGAGGCGCTCGGCGCGGGCAGCGGGATCGCTGTCGCCTCCGTCGCCACCGCGTTCCCCGCCGGGCGCGCCGGGCTCGACGTCAAGCTCGCGGACACCCGGGAGGCCGTCGCCGCCGGGGCCGACGAGATCGACATGGTGATCGACCGGGGCGCGTTCCTCACGGGCCGGTATCTCCAGGTGTACGAGGAGATCCGGCAGGTGAAGGACGCCTGCGGCGCTGCCCACCTCAAGGTGATCTTCGAGAACGGCGAGCTGGCGACGTACGACAACATCCGCCGCGCCTCCTGGCTGGCGATGCTCGCCGGCGCCGACTTCATCAAGACCTCGACCGGCAAGGTCGCCGTCAGCGCCACTCCGCCGAACACCCTGCTCATGCTGGAGGCCGTCCGGGACTTCCGCACCGCCACCGGCCGGCAGGTCGGCGTCAAGCCCGCCGGCGGCATCCGTACGGCCAAGGACGCGCTGAAGTACCTGGTGATGGTGAACGAGACGCTGGGCGACGACTGGCTGAGCCCGGACTGGTTCAGGTTCGGCGCCTCCAGCCTGCTCAACGACCTGCTGATGCAGCGGCAGAAGCTGGCCACCGGACGCTACTCCGGGCCCGACTACGTGACGGTGGACTGATACCCATGGCTCTGTTCGAGTACGCCCCCGCGCCGGAGTCGCGCGCGGTCGTGGACATCGCCCCGGCCTACGGGCTGTTCATCGACGGCGCGTTCCGCGAGGCGGGCTCCGGCACGACGTTCAAGACGCTCTCCCCTGCCACCGAGGAGGTGCTGTCCGAGGTCGCGTACGCGGACGCCGCCGACGTCGACGCGGCGGTGCGCGCGGCCCGTGCGGCCTTCCCGGCGTGGGCCGCGCTGCCGGGCGCCGAGCGTGCGAAGTACCTCTTCCGGATCGCCCGGATCCTCCAGGAGCGCTCGCGCGAGCTGGCGGTGCTGGAGACGCTGGACAACGGCAAGCCGATCCGCGAGACCCGGGACGCCGACCTGCCGCTGGTCGCCGCGCACTTCTTCTACTACGCGGGGTGGGCGGACAAGCTCAACCACGCGGGGTACGGCCCCGACCCGCGCCCGCTCGGCGTCGCGGCCCAGGTCATCCCCTGGAACTTCCCCCTCCTGATGCTGGCCTGGAAGATCGCCCCGGCGCTCGCCACCGGCAACGCGGTGGTGCTCAAGCCCGCCGAGACCACGCCGCTGTCCGCGCTCTTCTTCGCGGACGTCTGCCGCCAGGCGGGGCTGCCGGGCGGCGTCGTCAACATCGTCACCGGCGACGGCGCGACGGGCGCCGAGCTGGTGGCCCACCCGGACGTGGACAAGGTGGCGTTCACCGGCTCGACGGCCGTCGGCAAGGAGATCGCCCGCACCGTCGCGGGCACCCGCAAGAAGCTCACCCTGGAGCTGGGCGGCAAGGGCGCCAACATCGTCTTCGACGACGCCCCGCTCGACCAGGCCGTCGAGGGCATCGTGAACGGGATCTTCTTCAACCAGGGCCAGGTGTGCTGCGCGGGCTCCCGGCTGCTGGTCCAGGAGTCGGTGCGGGACGAGCTGCTGGACGCGCTCAAGCGGCGGCTGGCCACCCTCCGCGTCGGCGACCCGCTGGACAAGAACACCGACGTCGGCGCCATCAACTCCGCCGAGCAGCTCGCCCGGATCACCGAGCTGGCCGAGGCGGGCGAGGCGGAGGGCGCCGAGCGCTGGTCGCCGCCGTGCGAGCTCCCCCCGGACGGCTACTGGTTCGCGCCGACGCTGTTCACCAACGTCACCCAGGCGCACCGGATCGCCCGCGAGGAAATCTTCGGGCCCGTGCTGTCGGTGCTGACGTTCCGCACGCCGGACGAGGCCGTGGCCAAGGCCAACAACACCCCGTACGGGCTCTCCGCCGGGGTCTGGACGGAGAAGGGCTCGCGGATCCTGCGGATGGCGAACGAGCTGCGCGCCGGGATCGTCTGGGCCAACACCTTCAACAAGTTCGACCCGGCCTCGCCCTTCGGCGGCTACAAGGAGTCGGGATACGGCCGCGAGGGCGGCCGCCACGGTCTGGAGGCGTACCTGAATGTCTGAGCCACGCTTGTCCGTCCTCAAGACCTACAAGCTGTACGTCGGGGGCAGGTTCCCGCGGAGCGAGAGCGGCAGGGTGTACGAGGTGACCGACGGAGAGCGGAACTGGCTGGCCAACGCGCCGCTGGCGTCCCGCAAGGACGCGCGGGACGCGGTGGCGGCGGCCCGCAAGGGCTTCGGCGGCTGGTCCGGCGCCACGGCGTACAACCGGGGCCAGGTGCTCTACCGGGTCGCGGAGATGCTCCAGGGGCGGCGCGAGCAGTTCGCCGCCGAGGTCGCGGCGGGCGAGGGGCTGTCGAAGGCGGCGTCCCGCGCGCAGGTGGACGCCGCGGTCGACCGCTGGGTGTGGTACGCGGGCTGGTCGGACAAGGTCGCGCAGGTGGCGGGCGGCGCCAACCCGGTCGCCGGGCCGTTCTTCAACCTCTCGACCCCGGAGCCGACGGGTGTGGTGGCCGTGCTCGCGCCGCAGGAGTCCTCCCTGCTGGGCCTGGTGTCCGTGCTCGCGCCGGTCCTCGCCACCGGGAACACGGCGGTGGTCGCCGCCAGCGAGCGGGCTCCGCTCCCGGCGCTCTCCCTCGCCGAGGTGCTGGCCACCTCGGACGTCCCGGGCGGGGTCGTCAACATCCTGTCCGGCCGCACGGCGGAGCTCGCCCGGCCGCTCGCGGCGCACCAGGACGTCAACGCGATCGACCTCGCGGGCGCGGCCGGCGAGGCGGAGCTGGCGCGCGAGCTGGAGAGCGCGGCCGCGGACAACCTCAAGCGGGTGGTACGGCCCCCGGACTCCGCCGGCGCCGGCTGGACGGCCGACCCGGGGACGGACCGGCTGCTGGCCTTCGTGGAGACGAAGACGGTCTGGCACCCGGTCGGGGCCTGAGCCGCCCGGCCGGGCCGTACCGGCGGGTCCTGCCGGGTGGCTGGTCGCGCAGTTCCCCGCGCCCCTTCGGGGCACGATCGCCATTCCTCGCCAACCTCCCGAAATACGCAGGTGATACCGGTACGCCCATAGATCACCCAGGCCACACCATCGGGTGATTCCAGCCAGAAGTCATGGACACAACGTATGCACCTGTGTGGGAAGTTGACCCATGGGACTGCGTGCGAATCCAAGCCAGCGCCAGCGGAGACTCGGCGAGGAGCTCCGCAGGATGCGCGAGGCCAGCGGCCGTAAGCGTGAGGACGTCTGCCGCCATGTCGGCCTGCACAAGCCGCACTTGAGCCATATCGAGGCGGGGCGCACCGCGTGCTCGGAGGCCCGGCTGCGGGCGCTTCTCGGCTACTACGGTTGCACCGATGAAACCGTGGTGGATGCGCTGGTGGCGATGGCCCGGTCCAGCGGAAAGGGCTGGTGGAGCGCGTACCGCGAGCTGACCCAGGACCGCCTGCGCGATCTGGCCGAGTTGGAGTCCACCGCCACCGCCCACCGGACCTTCCAGTGGATGTACGTTCCCGGGCTGCTGCAGACCCGGGACTACGTCGCCGAGCTGTTCGGCAACAACGATCCCCCGGTGCCCGCCGAGGACGCGGCCCGGTTCACCGACTTCCGGGTGCTGCGCCAGCAGTGCCTGTTCACGGACCCGCCGCCGCGCTTCCACGCCGTCGTCCACGAGGCGGCGTTCCATATGCACTTCGTCAGCCGCAAGGTGCGCCGCGAACAGCTGGAGTACCTCGTCGAGGCGGCCCAGCTGCCCCATATCACCATCCAGCTGCTTCCCTTCCGGGCCGAGACGCCCCCGAGTACGCCCGGGGCGCCGTTCTCCATCCTGGACGGCCGCGTCCCGCAGTTGCGCACCGTCTATGTCGAGCACCCGCTGTCCTCCGCCTTCCTGGGCGAGCCCGAGCGGATCCAGGCGTTCTCCCAGGCGTTCAACCGGCTGACCATGGTCGCCCTCGACCCGCTGGACCCCGCCCAGCTGCACAGCGGCAGCTCGTACCGCATGGTGCAGCACCTGCTCTACATCCTGTAGGGAGGGGGAGGCATGCCGGATCCCGGCTGGCAGAAGTCCAGCTTCAGCGGCGGTGAGCCGAACACCGAGTGCGTCGAGCTGGCCCGCGGCGGGACGGGCGCCCGCGTCACCCTGTTCCTGCGGGAGAGCGAGCACCCCGACGCCGTCCTCGTCGGCAGTACGGCCGCGTTCCGGGCGCTGCTCATACGGCTGAAGGCGGTGCGGGCGCCCTAGGAGGCGTCCCGACGGCCCCGGAAGCCGAAAGTTTTCGGCCGCAACCGCCCGTTGCCCGGCCGCACCTCCCGCGCGGACGCTCGACTCGTCGTCCCCGCCCCGAGGAGGAACCCCGTGCGCCACCGCCTCTCGCGCCTGCGCGCCACCGCGCTGCTCGCATCCGCCGTACTCCTCCTCGGCGCCGCCGCGGCCGGGCCCGCCGGCGGGGCGAGCGACACCGGGAGCGGCAGCCGGCAGGAAGCCTACGCGGGCTACCTCTTCACCTACTTCACCGGCGAGGGCTCCGCCGACGGGGAGCAGATCCGGCTCGCGCTCAGCGACGGCAACGACCCCCTCCGCTACCGCGAGCTGAACGGCGGCGCCCCCGTCCTCACCTCCGACGTCGGCGAGAGGGGCGTGCGCGACCCGTATGTCATCCGCGCGCCCGGGGGCGACACGTTCTACCTCATCGCCACCGACCTGAGGATGTACGGCAACGGCGACTGGGACCAGGCGCAGCGCACCGGCAGCAAGTCGCTGGTGGTGTGGGAGTCCACCGACCTGGTGCACTGGTCCGACGCGCGGCTCGCCCGCGTCGCCCCGGACACGGCGGGCAACACCTGGGCGCCCGAGGCGTACTACGACGAGGACCGCGGCACCTTCGTCGTCTTCTGGGCCTCCAAGCTCTACGCCGAGGACGACCCGGACCACACGGGCACCACCTACAACCGCATGATGTACGCGACCACCGACGACTTCCGCACCTTCAGCGGGGCCGGGGTCTGGAACGACCCCGGCTACTCGGTGATCGACTCGACGCTCGCCAAGGACGGCGACACCTACTACCGCTTCACCAAGGACGAGCGCGGCACCGGACCCGACGCGCCGTGCGGGAAGTTCATCACCGAGGAGAAGTCCGCCGACATCCTCGACCCCGACTACACCCACGTCGCGGACTGCATCGGCCAGGGCGCCGTCGACCGGGGCGAGGGGCCGGCCGTGTTCAAGTCGAACACCGAGGACAAGTGGTATCTGCTCGTCGACGAGTTCGGCGGCCGGGGCTACGTCCCGTTCGAGACCACCGACCTCGGCTCCGGCAACTGGACGCCGTCCTCCGGCTACGCGCTGCCCGCGCACCCCCGGCACGGCTCGGTGCTGCCGGTGACCCGCGAGGAGTACAACCGGCTGGCGGGGCGCTTCGGGGTCCGGCGGTGAGGCGGCGGCGTACCCGGGCGCCGGGGCCGGAGCTCACCCGGCCACGTCCAGGTAGCGCAGCACCGCCAGCACCCGGCGGTGGTCGCTGCCGGTGGGCGGCAGGTCCAGCTTGGCGAAGATGTTCGCCACATGCTTCTCGACGGCGCGCTCGGAGACCACGAAGCGCTCGGCGATGGCGCTGTTCGTCCGCCCCTCCGCCATCAGCGCGAGCACCTCGCGCTCCCGCGGGGTGAGCGCGTCGAGCGCGGAGGCGCGGCGACTGGCGCCGAACAGCCGTGCGACGACCGCCGGGTCCAGCGCCGTGCCGCCCGCCGCCACCCGCTCCAGCGCCGCCACGAACTCCCCCAGGTCGACGACGCGCTCCTTGAGCAGATAGCCGACGCCCGCGCCGCCGTCGCCGACCAGCTCCGCCGCGTACGCCGTCTCCACATGCTGGGAGAAGATCAGCACTCCGGTGCCCGGGTGGGTGCGGCGGATCGCCACGGCGGCGCGCAGCCCCTCGTCGGTCTGGGTCGGCGGCAGCCGGATGTCGACGACGGCGGCGTCCGGGCGGTGCTCGGCCACGGCGGCCAGCAGCTCCTCGGCGTCGCCCACCGCCGCGCTCACTTCCACACCGCGCATCGCGAGCAGCTGGACGAGCCCGTCGCGCAGCAGCACCGAGTCCTCGGCGATGACCACGTTCAGGGGACCGGGCACGGCACCTCTCAGGACCTGAAGGGCAGGGTGACGGTCACCACCGTAGGCCCACCCGGCGGGCTGTCGCAGGTCAGGGTGGCGTCCATGGTGCGCGCCCGGTCCAGCAGGCCGCGCAGCCCGCTGCCGGCGCCCACCGCAGCGCCCCCGCGCCCGTCGTCGCGCACGGCGAGCCGCAGCACGCCGTCCTCCGCCCGCAGCTCGACCTGTGCCGCGGTCGCGCCGCTGTGCTTGAGGACGTTGCCGAGCAGCTCCGCGGCGCAGAAGTACACCAGGGACTCCACGGCCGGCGCCGGGCGGCGCGGCAGCTCCACCGTGACGGTGACCGGGAGCGCGGTGTCGGCCGCGAGGGTGCGCAGCGCGGTGGCCAGGCCCTGGTCGAGGACCGGCGGATGAATGCCCCGGACGAGGTCGCGCAGCTCGGCGACGGCGTGTTTCGCGTTGTCCTGCGCCTGGCTGACGACGGTGCCCAGCCGGTCCCGTCCGGCGTCCGCGGCGAGCAGCTCCTGGAGCATCGTCAGCTGCATCCCGAGGCCGACGAGGCGGGCCTGGGTGCCGTCGTGCAGATCGCGCTCGATACGGCGCAGCGTGGTGGCGGCGTCGTCCACGGCGTGGGCCCGGGTCTCCTCCAGCGCCCGGATGCGCCGCTCGGCCGCGCTCGGCCCGAGCAGCGCGCGCAGCAGCATCCGGTGCGGCGCGAGGGCGTGCCGCAGCAGCCAGGGGCTGCCCGCCAGCAGCACCGCGCCCGCCAGGACGACGGCGAGCCAGCGGGGCCAGCTGTCCAGCTGGACGCCCGCGATCTGGAGCGAGATATGCCGGACCGCTCCGGTCTCCGGGTCCCGCTCCGTGTGGTAGTTCCACCGCTTGAGCAGCGGATGGAGCAGGAAGAGGACGCCGTAGGCGTACCCGAAGAACGCGGTGGCGAACGGGACGAGCGCCGTCGCGGGCGCCAGCAGCGCGCACCCGACAGCCCGCCACCCGGCGCGGTCCCGCAGCGCGGGCCGCCGCCGCGGGGGCGGTTCGATATGCAGCCCGATCAGCCGCCGGGCGAGGGCCCGCTGCACGGCGCCCAGCGCGAGGGCGCCCCGCACCACCAGCCCCAGCAGCCACGGTCCGATGGCCGTCACCGAGAGCGCGACGGCGAGGGCGAGCGCGGCGAGCAGCAGGACGAAGGAGACCAGGGCGAGGGGCAGCGCCAGCAGGGCGTAGAGGAGGGCGGACAGTGCGGGCACTACACGTGAGGGGCGCATCGTGGTCGACTCCAGATTCCGGGCACCCGAACCGGGCGGAAGCCTACAGCTGGTGCACGACCGGGACGCACAGCACCGCGCAGACCGCCGACACGCCCAGCGCGAGCCCGACCGTGCGCCCCAGCCCGGCCTGCCCGGTGCTCAGGAAGCCCGCGACCAGCCGGGCCTGCAGCGCGCTGAAGCCCCGTACCACCCACGGGGTCAGCAGCAGGAACCCCAGGCCGCCGACGCCCGCGTGCAGCGCCCAGGCCCCGGCGAGCGAGGGCCCGCCCCAGGAGTTCTCGGTGTCGAGGCCGGGGCGGAGCGGATAGCCGAGGTTCATGGCGACAATCGACCACAGGTAGAACGTGACGACGGCCGCCGCCAGGTTCACCGGCACGGTGAGCACCGCGTGCGCGAAGGCCAGCGCCCCGGTGCGCGGGCGCTGGGCCCGCGGCCCCTCCGGCCCTCCGCCGCCGAGCAGCCGTCCGGCGAGCGCGAGCTGGATCCGCCCGGCGGAGCGCGGCGCGACCAGGCCGAGCGGGATGCAGAGCAGCCCGGTGGGCACGGCGAGCAGGAGGTAGGCGGTCCGCTTCCAGGTGTCGCGCGCGAAGGGCTGGGTGAGTGTCGTCGTCGCCAGGGTCATGTCTCCAGGCTGCGGCGCGGCCCGGCCCGGATCGATCGTGGCAGTACGGAAGCCGGGGGTTCGGATAACCGAACCCTCACCCCTCCCGCAGGGCCCGTGCGACGGCGCCCTCGCCGCGCACCCGTACGACGCCGGAGCGCACGCCCTCCGCCGGGCGCAGGGCCGCGGTCCACTCCCCCGGGTCCCACTCCACCTCGGCGTCCGCGCCCTCCGGCGCCGGGCCCTCGCCGTAGACGGCGGCGCCGGAGGCGGGGTCCGTCTCGCCGAGCCGGATGTGGAAGTGCCCCTCCGGGAGCGTCACGTCCACGACGCCGTCCGCCGCGACGGCGCGCCAGGCGTCCCGCATCGGCAGCGCCCACCAGTGCGCGCGCTGGGCGTCGGTCTCGCGCGGCTCGCCCAGTTCGGGCGTTCCCCAGCGGGCCAGCGCGGCGAGCACGGGCAGGAGCCCGCGTCCGCGCGCGGTCAGCTCGTACACCCGGGCCGCTGCGGCGCGTGCCAGCGGGCGGCGGGCGACGAGGCCCTCGCTCTCCATGTGCTTGAGCCGGGCGGCGAGCACGTCGGTGCTGACCCCGGGGAGATCGGCGTGCAGGTCCGTGTAGCGGCGCGGCCCGGCGAGCAGTTCGCGGACGATCAGCAGCGTCCAGCGGTCGCCCACGGAGTCGAGGGCGCGGGCTGTCGCGCAGAACTGGTCATAGCTGCGCCGGGATCGGCTGGGAGTGCTCGGCATGGTGGGATTCTAAACCCTGAGTTGGACTTTCCAAGTGGCGACTTGGTAGAACCAAGTAAGCACTGAGAAGGGTGGGCCGTATGGAGTTCCGGCAGTCGAGCAAGCTCAGCGAGGTCTGCTACGAGATCCGGGGACCGGTGATCGAGCAGGCCGACGCGCTGGAGGAGGCGGGGCACAGCGTGTTGCGCCTGAACACCGGCAACCCCGCGCTGTTCGGTTTCGAGGCGCCCGAGAGCATTCTGCAGGACATGGTGCGGATGCTCCCGCAGGCGCACGGCTACACCGAGTCGCGCGGCATCCTCCCGGCCCGCCGCGCCGTCGCGCAGCACTACCAGCAGCGCGGCTTCCCGGACGCGGACGTGGACGACATCTACCTCGGCAACGGCGTCTCGGAGCTGGTCTCCATGGCCGTCCAGGCGCTGGTGGACGACGGCGACGAGGTGCTCGTCCCGGCGCCGGACTTCCCGCTGTGGACCGCCGTCACCACCATGGCGGGCGGCACCGCGGTGCACTACCGGTGCGACGAGCAGGCGGGCTGGCTGCCCGACCTCGACGACATGGCCGCGAAGATCAACCACCGCACCAAGGCCGTCGTCGTCATCAGCCCGAACAACCCCACCGGCGCCGTCTATCCGCGCGAGCTGCTGGAGGACATCCTCGACCTCGCCCGGCGCCACGGGCTGATGGTGTTCTCCGACGAGATCTACGACAAGATCCTCTACGACGGCGCCGAGCACCACCATGTGGGCGCCCTGGCGCCGGACCTGGTCTGCCTCACCTTCTCCGGGCTGTCCAAGGCGTACCGCGTCGCGGGGTTCCGCTCCGGGTGGCTGCTGGTGTCCGGCCCCAAGCAGCACGCGAAGAGCTATCTGGAGGGCCTGGGCATGCTCGCGTCCATGCGGCTGTGCCCGAACGCGCCCGCCCAGCACGCCATCCAGGCCGCGCTGGGCGGGCGGCAGAGCATCGAGGACCTCGTCCTGCCCGGCGGGCGGCTGCACGACCAGCGGGACACCGCCTGGGAGCGGCTCAACGAGATCCCCGGAGTCTCCTGCGTCAAGCCGAAGGGGGCGCTGTACGCCTTCCCCCGGCTCGACCCCGAGGTGCACCGGATCCACGACGACGAGCGGTTCGTGCTGGACCTGCTGCTGCGGGAGAAGATCCAGGTGGTCCAGGGGACGGGCTTCAACTGGCCGTCCCCCGACCACTTCCGGATCCTCACCCTGCCGCGCGCCGACGACCTGGACGCGGCCATCTCCCGCATCGGCCGCTTCCTGGAGGGCTACCGCCAGTAACGCGGACCCCCTACACGTTCGCCTGCTCGGCCCCGATGGTCGTGGTGGGCCCGTGCCCCGTGCGTACCACCGTCTCCGGCGGGAGGACGAGCAGCCGCTCCCGGATCGAGCGCACGATCGTGGGGTGGTCGGAGAAGGAGCGGCCCGTCGCGCCCGGCCCGCCCTCGAAGAGGGTGTCGCCGGAGAAGACGGTGCCCAGGGACTCGGCGTGGAAGCAGACGGCGCCCGGCGCGTGGCCCGGGGTGTGCAGCACCCGCAGGGTCACGCCCGCGACCGTCACCTCCTGCCCGTCGGCCAGCTCGCCGTCCGGGGCGCGCTCGGGGTGGGTCATCTTCCACAGCGGCAGGTCGTCGGGGTGCAGCAGCACCGGCGCACCGGTCAGCCCGGACAGCTCCGGGGCCGCGTCCACATGGTCGTTGTGCGCGTGGGTGCACAGGACGGCCCGCAGGCTGCGGCCGCCCAGCGCCTGAGCGATGGCCCGCGCGTCGTGCGCGGCGTCGATGACGACGGCCTCCGTGTCGTCGCCGACGATCCACACGTTGTTGTCGACGTCCCAGGTGCCGCCGTCCAGGCTGAAGGTGCCGGAGGTGACGAGGTGGTCGATACGGGCGGCCATCACAGCACCACCACCGAACGCAGCACGTCGCCGCCGTTCATCCGCTCGAACGCCTTCTCGACCTCGTCCAGCGCGATCGTCTCGGTGACGAACGTGCCGAGGTCCAGCCGCCCCTGCAGATGCAGATCCACCAGCATCGGGAAGTCCCGGGACGGCAGGCAGTCGCCGTACCAGGAGGACTTGAGCGCGCCGCCCCGCCCGAAGACGTCCAGCAGCGGCAGCTCCAGCCGCATCTCGGGGGTGGGGACGCCGACCAGGACGACGGTTCCGGCCAGATCCCGGGCGTAGAACGCCTGCTCGTACGTCTCCGGGCGGCCCACCGCCTCGATGACGACATCGGCCCCGAAGCCGCCGGTCAGCTCGCGGATCGCGGCGACCGGGTCGGCGGTGCGGGAGTTGACGGTGTGGGTGGCGCCCATCTTCTCGGCAGTGGTGAGCTTGCGGTCGTCCACATCCACCGCGATGATCTTCGCCGCGCCCGCGAGCCGCGCGCCCGCGATGGCCGCGTCGCCGACGCCGCCGCAGCCGATCACCGCGACGGTGTCCCCGCGCCCCACCTGCCCGGTGTTGATCGCCGCGCCGATCCCGGCCATCACCCCGCAGCCCAGCAGCCCGGCGGTGGCCGGGGAGACGGACGGGTCCACCTTGGTGCACTGGCCCGCGGCCACCAGCGTCTTCTCCGCGAAGGCGCCGATGCCGAGCGCGGGCGACAGCTCGGTGCCCTCCCAGGTCATCTTCTGGCGCGCGTTGTGCGTATCGAAGCAGTACCAGGGCCGGCCGCGCGCACAGGCGCGGCAGCGCCCGCACACGGCGCGCCAGTTGAGCACCACGAAGTCGCCCGGCGCCACCTCCTCGACGCCCTCGCCGACCGCCTCGACGACGCCCGCCGCCTCGTGGCCGAGCAGGAAGGGGAACTCGTCGTTGATCCCGCCCTGCTTGTAGTGCAGATCGGTGTGGCACACGCCGCACGCCTGCACCTTCACCACGGCCTCACCCGGCCCGGGGTCCGGAACGAGGATCGTCTCGACCCGCACGGGTTCGTTCTTGCCTGGGGCAATGACGCCCCGCACTTCCTGGGCCATACGATCGGCCTCCTCTCCGTCGGGTCCCTCCACGCGACCGACCATTCTCCCTGCCCAGCGGCCGGAGGGCGAGGCGATGACAGACAATGGTCTCTCGTGACCGACTCCAGCGACATCGTCCCCGACAGCTTCCGGGAGCAGACCCCCGGCATAGCCGCCCCGGCCCGCGTCGTCCTGCTCACCGGACCCTCCGGCTCCGGGAAGTCCCGGCTCGCGGCCCGTACGGGGCTGCCCGTGCTCCGCCTCGACGACTTCTACAAGGAGGGCGGCGACCCCACGCTGCCCACCGTCGGGGGCGCCCCCGGCGCCGACGTCGACTGGGACTCGCCGCGCTCCTGGGACGCCGACGCCGCCGTGCGCGCGGTGCGGGAGCTGTGCGCGGAGGGCCGGACGACCGCGCCGCGCTACGACATCGCCGCCAGCGCCCGCGTCGGCGAGGAGACGGTACGCCTCGACGGCGCGCCGCTGTTCGTCGCGGAGGGGATCTTCGCGGCGCATATCGCCGCGCGCTGCGCGGGGCTGGGGCTGCTGGCGGACGCGATCTGCCTGCGCGGGCGCCCGTTCACCACGTTCCGGCGGCGGCTGCTGCGCGACGTCCGCGAGGCCCGCAAGCCGCTGCCGTTCCTGCTGCGGCGCGGGTGGCGGCTGATGCGTACGGAGGACGCCATCGTGGCCGGGCACGTCGCGCTGGGCGCCCGTCCGTGCACGAAAGGCGAGACCCGCGCCGCGATAGCGGGCCTCGCCGGGTAGGCCCCGCGCCCCTTCCGGGCGCAGAGGACGAGAGGTGCACCGTCCGCACACACAGGAGAGCGGTTCCAGTCAGACCCCCCGGCCGACTGGAACCGCTCGTTCCCCCCTGCTCCCCCC
>NZ_JAAKZZ010000183.1 GCF_011045075.1 Streptomyces boncukensis | reverse complement strand
GGGTGGGCGGGGGACACGGGGTCTCCTTCCGGACGAGAGCCCGGTTGGCTCCGCTCACCCCACCGACGGAGCGGAGGCCCGGAAGGTGACCGCACGGAGCGTGACCCGCGTCACCGCGCTCCGGCGCCGAGCACGAGGCGGGACGGCAGCATGGTCGTCCGCACGTCCGGCAGCTCCCCGATCCGCTCGACGGTGAACCGCAGCTCGCGGCCCAGCACCGACAGCAGCACGGCCAGACCCAGGTCGGCCAGCGGCTTGCCCACACACCAGCGGCTGCCGATCCCGTACGGCAGATACTCCCCGGCACCGGGGCGCAGGTCCGCCCAGCGCTCCGGGCGGAACTCCAGCGGGTCGGCGAACACCGGGGCCGTCCGGTGCAGGACGTACGGGGAGATCAGCACGGTCGCGTCCGGCGGGATCCGCCAGCCGCCGCACGTCTGCGGGCCGTGCGCGGCGCGCTGCAACAGCCAGGTGGGCGGCCAGAGGCGGAGCGTCTCCGCCCGCGTCCAGGCCACGATGTCCGGCGGTTCGCCGGCAGGCCCGGCCTCCGCGCCCGCGGCGGCGGCGCAGGCGTCGGCGGTGCCGGGGTGGCGGGCCAGCGCGACCAGGGACCAGGCGGCAGCGGCCGCCGGCACCCGGTAGGAGGCGAGGCCCATGGCCACGAGCACGCGCACCGTGGTGTCCGTGTCCAGCCCGGCCTCGGCCAGCGCGTCGACGAGGCCGCCCTCGCCGGGGGCGGCGAGGAGCCGCCTCAGCTCGCTCTCCAGGGCGCGCTGGGCGCTGACGGAGCGGCGGTAGCGCGGCAGGAACCGGCGGAGCGCGCGCGGGAGCTGGAAGGGGCTGGCCATGACCGGGACCAGCGCGTCCAGCAGCGCGCCGGTGCGCTCGGGCGCGGCCGACGCCTCCCGGGTGCCGAAGCAGAAGCGCGCGAAGGAGCGGGCGGAGAAGTCCTCCAGCTCGCGGACGGCCTCGGGGACGGTGCCGCGCTCGCGCCAGCGGGCCGCCAGCCGTTCGGCCCGGGCGGTCAGCCAGTCGCGGTGGGCCCGCAGCGCGGGGGGCGCCATCCCTTTCCGGACGGCGCGGCGCCCCTGCATCCAGGCGTCGGTGCCGGGGTCGTCGCGGTGTCCGCTCAGCTCGTCGCGGCGCAGGTCGGCGGCGACGAGGAAGTCGGTGTTGGTACGGCGCAGCACCTCGTGGACGGCGGCCGGGTCGCTGAGCAGCACGGTGCCGGGGGTGAGTTCGACAGCCGGGCCGTGGGTGGCCGCGGCGGACAGCAGAAAGCCGAGCCGGTCGCGTTCGTAGTGCTCCAGCAGGCCCGCCTGGGTGAGCCCGGCCCGTACGAGGGGCCGCGCGGGGCCGGTGTCCGCCCCGCCGTCACGTGCCGTCACCGCACCCCCTTGACTCGCGTCGGCTCCGGCGGACGCTGTGCGGCGGGACGCCGGACGGCGCCCCGCCCTACTCAGTACTCAGCGCTGGGCGCTTCAGCGGGACGAGGGGATCCAGGGGTACGCCCCCGCGACGCCCTTGGTGGTGATACCGAGCTTGCTCGCGGCTCTGAACAGCATGCGCTTGGCCATGACACACCTCTCTCGTAATCAGTCACCGATGTCGCTCACGTACTGTCGAACCCTCTACTGCTATCCCAACTCCCCGCGTATCAAACACAGTTGTGAGGAACGCGTGCACGAGAAGAGGAGGGCCGACCTCCGCTCGACGGGGTTGCGGGGTCAGGGACGCGCGCCCCGGGCCGCCCGCCACTCCGGGGCGAGCACCGACCAGACCTCCTCGTCGTGCCGCTCGCCCCGGTATGCATAGCTCTGCCGCAGCACGCCGTCCCGCGCCATCCCCAGCCGCCGGGCCACGGCGACGCTGGGCTCGTTCCCGGCCGAGACCACCCACTCCACCCGGTGGACACCGCGCGCCTCGAAGGCCCAGTCGAGCAGCACCCGCACCGCCCGGGTCACCAGCCCCCGGCCGACCGCCGCCGGCTCCAGCCAGCAGCCCGCCTCGGCATTGCCCTGCGCGACGTCCAGCGTCCGCAGGATCACCGCGCCGACCAGCACCCCGTCCGCGCGGATAGCGCAGATCCGCCCGGTGTCGGCGGCCGTGCGGTCCGCGTACGTCTGGAGGTAGGCGCGGCTCGACTCCAGGTCGGTGACGATGTCGGGCAGCCCGTTGAACCGGCCGATGAAGTCCCGGCCGCGGTCGATATGGGCCAGGAACTCCCCGGCCTGCCAGGGTTCGAGGGGGCACAGCTCGGCGCCGTCGTCTCCCAGGGATATCGCGTACACGTCGTTCCGCCACCCTCCGCCGTCCGGGACCCGCCTTGCGGAGGGATCTTCTCACGCCCTGGTCAGAGGCGGTGCGCCCGTTCGGAGCCGACGCGATCCGCCGGGCGGGCCCGGTAGACCAGCAGGTAGCGCCAGAACAGCAGTCTGCGCACCCGGCATCCGGGCAGCAGCGCCGCCGCCTCCCGGCGGATCTCGGCCAGCGGCATGGCGGGGGCCGCCACGGGCGGCCGGAGCCGCCCGCGCCGCGGGGGTACCGCGGCCATCGCCAGCCGGACGGCGGCGTTGACGGGCACGGCCGCCAGGCTCCAGGCGTAGTCCGCCGGGGTCCGCTCCCGGTAGCAGCCCAGGACGAGCAGCACTCCCCCGGGCGCCAGTGCGTCCCGCAGGGCCGCGACGGTGGCAAAGGGCATGTGGTGGAGGCTCGCGAGACAGGAGATCACGTCGTAGTGCGCAGCGGGCAGCGCGAGCCGGGTGACGTCGGCCTGCCGGAAGCGCGGGTTCGCCGCGTCGCCGCCCGCACCCTCCGGCTCCCCCTGCGGCCCCGTCGCCGCGCGGGCCTCCGCGATGACCTCAGCCGACGGGTCGACGCCTGCCACCGCGAGGCCCCGGCCGGCGAGCCGCCGTGCGAACCGCCCGGTGCCGCAGCCGACGTCCAGCGCCGTGCGGCAGCCGGGCGGAAGCTGGCGGAGCAGCAGCCGGTGGTAGTGGTCATTGTGATCGAACACCATGCGCCGACCTTAGGGGTGTCCAGTGGATCATGGTTGCGCGCGCCCCGCGGCGAAGCCGCTATGGGCACGAGCCCCGCGCCCCTGGCGGGGCGCACGGATGCGCCCCGAAGGGGCGCGGGGAACTGCGCGGCCAGCCAGTGAGCACCCGCGCCCTGCGACGAATCAGCCAGGGGCAGGGCCAGCCCAGCAGGCTCCGCCGGGCGGCGGCCTCAGCGGGGCGGGGCCGCGGCGCCCCGGGCCGAGCGCAGCATCGGCCCGGTCAGCTCCACCGGCGCGTCCAGGCCGTCGAGCAGCCGGACGATCTTGTCGATGTTCGTGAGCCTGCGGGCTCCGGACTCCAGCATGGACAGAAAGCTCTGCGTCAGCCCCGTCATCTCGGACAGGTCCTCCTGGCGCAGGCCGCCCAGCTCCCGCACCAGCCGGCACAGCCGGCAGAAGTCGCGGGTGAGCAGGGCGAGCCGGACCTCGCGGTCGGCCCAGACGTGTGCGGGTACGGACGGACGGCTCCGCTGCCGGTGCAGCAGTCCGCGCTGGCAGGCCGTGCAGCGCGGCTCCTCGTTGTACCGGCTCAGCCGGCAGGCGCACTCCGCGCAGCGCCGCGGCGCCGCCGGACGCACCACCGTCTGAGCTGAACGCAGCTGCTGGCTCACGCCGTTCCTTTCCGTATTCGGGTGTCGTCGGATTCCCCGTTCAGCGCTGGATGGCACCGCCGCAGTATGACGTCAGTGATATCACGAACACGATGTGCGACTGCGGGGAGTTCTGGCCATCCTTGAGCAATGCGCGGTGAGGGCACGGGCCTTGGTCCGGAGGAGTTCCGGCCCCGGTACCACCCTTCCGGGTTCGACGGGCCGCTGCGGTCCGTGCTGGAGGACCTGCGGGCGGGACGCTGGCTGTCGATGCGCGAGCTGCTGGCCGGGACCGGGGACGACTGGGAGCTGCGCACGGCGCGCACCCAGGTGCTGGGCGCTGTCGCCGCCGGGTCCGACGTGGTGGAGACCTGGCTGACCGAGCAGCCGGAGAGCGCGGAGGCGCGCCTGATGCACGCGCGGGTGGCCGTGGAGCGCGCCGAGCGGGCCCGCCGTGTGAACCACCGGGAGGCCGCGCCGCTGGAGGCGGAGGCGCGCGAGGCGTGCCTGACCGCGGCCGGGATCACACCCGAGGACCCGGTGCCCTGGGTGTGCCTGCTGGCCCTGTCCCCGCTGGACCCCCGGCAGGTCCGCGCCGAGCACCAGCAGCCGCCGCCCGAGCCGATGCTGCCGTACGGGCCGTGGGGGCTGCTCCAGCGGGTGCGGGAGCGCGACCGGTACAACCGCGAGGCGTTCCACCGGGTGCTGCACTTCTTACACGTGCGCTCCGGCGGGTCGCCCGCGGAGGGCATCGACTTCGCCCGCTGGGTGGCCTCCTGGGCGCCCGGCGGCTCCGCGCTGCTGGTCGTACCGCTGTACGCGCAGGTGGAGCACCTGCGCAGACAGCGCGCCCAGGGCCTGAAGGTGCCGCTCTCGCGCCCCCGGTGGAGCGGCGACCCGGCAGTGTGGGACGCCGAGCGCGCGCTGGAGAAGTGGTTCACGCGGGCCCCGCCCGAGCGGCGCTCGCTGCTGGACCTGAACTATCTCGCCCATGCGCTGTGGGCCGCCGTGCGGTTCCGGGAGGCGGCCCGCGTGTTCGAGGCGCTGGGCCCGTACGCCACCCGGCTGCCGTGGGCCTATCTCACCGACGACGCCGACCAGCCGGAGCTGGCCGTGCGGCAGTTCGTCCGCGCGCGGGCCCACGTCCTCTACTACGCCGGCGAGTCCCCCTGACGCGACGCGCACCGCCCACCGTCCTCTCCCCCAGGAGGCTGTTCAGTGACGCACGGAAAGACCTTTCGCCGCGGGCCGCGGCTGAACGACGACGCGTTCCTGCGCGAGCTCGGCTACCAGCCCGTCCTGACCCGGCGGATGGGGAGCTTCGGGAACTTCGCCATCAGCTTCAGCGTCATCAGCGTGCTCTCCGGCTGTATGACGCTGTACGGCTTCGGGCTGGTCACCGGCGGCCCCGCGGTGATGATGTGGGGCTGGGTGTGCGTGGGCGGCATGGTGATGTTCGTCGGCGCCGGGCTGGCGGAGGTCACCAGCGCCTACCCCACCTCCGGCGCGCTGTACTACCAGGCCGAGCAGTTGGGCGGCCGGAAGTGGGGCTGGTACACGGGCTGGCTCAACCTGCTGGGCCTGCTGGGCGCCATCGCCGCGATCGACTACGGCGCGGCGCTGTTCACCGGCGCCTTTCTCAACCTGCAGTGGGGCATCGAGGTCACGCCCGGCTCCACGATGCTGATCTTCCTGTGCATCCTGCTGCTGCACGCCGCGCTGAACCTGCGCGGCGTGCACCTGGTGAGCCTGCTGAACTCGGTCAGCGTCTGGTGGCATCTGACCGGCGTGGTCGTCATCGTCGGCGTGCTGGCGCTCGTCCCCTCCCACCACCAGTCGCCGTCCTTCGTGTTCACGGAGTTCGCCAACGACACCGGCTGGGACAACCCGATCTATGTGGCCGCCATCGGGCTGCTGCTGGCGCAGTACACCTTCTCCGGCTACGACGCCTCGGCGCACCTGTCGGAGGAGACCACCAACGCGCAGGTCAGTGCGGCGCGCGGGATCGTACGGGCGATCTGGGTGTCGTGGATCGCCGGGTTCGTGCTGCTGGCCGGGCTCACCTTCGCGATCCAGGACTACACGGGGGTGCAGGGCGCGGCCGTGCCCCCGGCGCAGATCTTCCTGGACGCGCTCGGCGCCTCGGGCGCCAAGGCGCTGCTGCTGATCGTGATCGGGGCGCAGCTCTTCTGCGGGAACGCGGAGACGGCGGCGGCGAGCCGGATGGTCTTCGCGTTCAGCCGGGACGGGGCGCTGCCCGGCTCCCGGCTGTGGCGGCACGTGGACCGCACCGGCACCCCGGCCCGCGCCGTGTGGCTGACGGTGGGCGCCGCTGCGGCCCTGGCGCTGCCCTCGCTGTGGAGCGAGACCGCGTACGGCGCCATCACCGCCGTCAACGTCATCGGCATCACCCCCGCCTACGCCGTCCCCATCTATCTGCGGGTGCGCCACCGGCACCGCTTCGTGCACGGGCCGTGGCACCTGGGCCGCTGGGGCGTGCCCGTCGGCACCGTGGCCGTGTGCTGGGTGGCCGTCGTCACCGTGCTGTTCTGCCTGCCCCAGGCCCGCCCGGACGGCGGGGGGCTGTTCTCGGTGGAGACGTTCAACTACGCCCCGGTGGCGCTCGTCGCCGTGCTGACCCTGGCCACCGTCTGGTGGATGGTGGCCGGGCGGCGCGCGTACGACGTTCCGCTCAGCGGTACCCACCACTTCGACACGCTCGAAAAGGACATCGTGTGACCACCACGGACCCCACCACCCCCCGCACCCGCGACCGCGACCGCGACCGCGACCGCGCGCCGTACGGCGCACCCGCGCGCCCCGCCGGGCGGCTGACGCTGGAGGAGCTGCGCGGCCTCGCCGACGCGCGCCGCATCGAGACGGTGCTGCTCGCGCTGCCGGATCTGCAGGGGCGGCTCAAGGGCAAGCGGCACGGAGTACGCGCCTTCCTCGACCAGGTGGCGGCGCACGGCGCGGAGGCGTGCGCGTATGTGCTGGCCACCGATGTGGATATGCGGCCGCTGCCCGGCTACGCCCTCG
The DNA here is from genome assembly GCF_011045075.1 of Streptomyces boncukensis. Lineage (GTDB taxonomy): Bacteria > Actinomycetota > Actinomycetes > Streptomycetales > Streptomycetaceae > Streptomyces > Streptomyces boncukensis. The sequence goes on along the minus strand of NZ_JAAKZZ010000183.1, from coordinate 6,345 downwards.
CCTCCTGGGAGACCGGCTACCAGGATCTGCGGGTGCGGCCCGACCTGGACACCCTGCGGACGGTGCCCTGGCTGCCGCGCACCGCGCTGGTGCACGGCGACGCGCTCGCCCCGGAGAGCGGGCAGCCGCTCGCCGTCGCCCCGCGCCGGCTGCTGCGCCGCGAGCTGGACCAGCTCGCCGGACTCGGGCTGCGGGTCCAGGCCGGGCTGGAGACGGAGTTCGCCCTCTACCGGGGCAGCTACGCGCAGGCGGCCGAGCAGGGCTTCCACGGCCTGGTGCCGGCGTGGGGCGACAACCTCGACTACGCCCTGGACCACCCGCCCGTCCTCGACCGCTATCTGCGCAGACTGTCCGACGCGCTCGACGGCGCCGGACTGCCCGTCGAGGCCCTCAAGACGGAGTCGGCGCCCGGCCAGGTCGAGATCACCTTCCCGTACGGGGACGCGCTGGCGGCCTGCGACGGGCACACCGTGTTCAAGCACGCGGCCCGGGTGGTCGGGGAGCGCACGGGGCTGGCGGCCACCTTCATGGCGGCGCCGGAGACCGGAACCGGCAACGGGCTGCATCTGCATCTGTCGCTGTGGCGCGGGGAACACTCGGCGCTGAACGGCGCCGGGGCGACGGGGCACGGCGCCGACACGTCCGCGTCCGGCACGTCCGACGCATCCGGTGCGTCCGGCGCGTCCGGGCGGAACGGCGGGCTGTCGCCGCTCGGCGAGCGGGCCGTCGCCGGGCTGCTGGACGCGCTGCCGCAGCTCGCCCCGCTCTACGCGCCCACGGTCAACTCCTACCGGCGGTTCCGGCCGGACTCGTTCGCGCCCACGCACTTCACCTGGGGCCGCGACAACCGCACCTGCGCGGTGCGGGTCACCGGGCAGGGCGCGGGGCTGCACCTGGAGGTGCGGCTGCCCGGCGCCGACGCCAACCCGTACCTCGCGCTGGCCGCCGCGCTCGCCGCCGTACGGCACGGGCTCACCGGCGACCTGCCGCTGCCGCACCCGCACACCGGCAGCGCCTACGCGCAGGCGCGGGGCGAGCCGCCGGTGCCGGTGACCCTGGAGCAGGCACTGGCCGCCTTCCGGGGCGGTCCGCTGGCCCGGGAGCTGCTCGGCGCCGAGGCGGTGGCGCACTACGCGTACTGCGCGGAGACCGAGGTGGCGGCGCACCGGTATGTCGTCACCGACGCGGAGCGGGTGCGGGGATTCTCCCGGGCCTGACCCCTGCCTTTACGGGTTCTTAAGATGCCCCCATGGAGCGTGACAGCGGCAACGCGGCCCGGGCAGCGGCGGAATCGGCACAGCGGACCTCGGGGGCGCAGCAGACGGAAGACGGCCGGCCGGCCGCGTCGGCCGAACCCGGGGAGGCCGCGGAGCCGGGCGAGGCCGCGGTCTCGCCGCGGGTGCGCTGGGAGCGGCGTACGGAGACCCCGCTGCTGTGGCTCGCCGCGCTGTTCGGGATCGCCTATGCCGTGCCCATCGTCGCGCCGGAGTCCGCCGGCTGGCTGCGGACGGCGTGCCGGGTGACCGAGTGGGCCGTGTGGGGCGCGTACGCCGCCGACTACGTGGTCCGGCTGCGGCTGTCCCGGCGCCGCTGGACCTTCGTCCGCCGCCACCCCTTCGCGCTGATCGCGGTGGCGCTGCCGCTGGTCCAGCCGCTGCGGCTGCTGCGGCTGGTCTCCGCGCTGCTGCTGGTGGGGCAGCGGGCCCGGCTGGCGTCGCAGATCCGGGTGACGACCTATGTCGCCGGGGCCTGTGCGGGGCTGCTGATGTTCGGCTCGCTGGCGGTGCTGGAGGTCGAGCGGGACCAGCCGGGGTCCACCATCCACTCCATGGGCGACGCGGTGTGGTGGGCGTTCACCACGATGACGACGGTGGGCTACGGGGACATCGCGCCGGTCACCGGCCTGGGACGGCTGCTGGCTGTGGGGCTGATGCTCTCCGGGATCGCGCTGCTGGGTGTGGTCACGGCCAATATCGCGGCGTGGTTCATCGCCCGCTTCGAGCGGGACGACGCGCAGATCGGGCGGCAAGCGGAGGCCATCGCCGACCTGACCGAGGAGGTGCGGCAGCTGAGGCGGCAGGTGGCCGCGCTGAGCGGGGAGGGGACGGCCGGGCCGCTGCCCGGGAGCCGCGCCCCCTGAGGCCGCGGCGCCGGCGCGCGTACCCCGCGCCCCTGCGGGGGCGCGGGGAGCGCCGAGAGCCGGTCCGTCAGATCACTTCTGGGCCGTCTGCTCGCACTTCTTCCAGGCGAAGTGGTAGGTGGTGCTGACCGAGCCGTCCGTCGAGTCCATGGTCATGAAGCTCGTGGCGGTCGGGTCCGAGGTGCCCTTGTTGACGCGCAGTTCGGTGTTGATGTTGAAGTTGCGGAGCTCGCCGCAGGGCGCCCACACCAGGTGGGCGTAGTCGGTCTCGTCCGTGGCCTGCCAGTTGTCGTCGTACGCTCCGTCGTAGTTGTGGCTGTGTGTCGTGGTCTCCGACGAGCCCTGGAAGTAGTAGCTCGCCTTGGACATGCCCGAGGCGCCCTTGTTGAGGAACGCGTAGCCGCGGTAGTCCACGCTGGCGATGGCGTAGGTGAACCCCTGGGGCACATGCATGATCAGGTTGAGCTGGCAGTTCTTGCGGAAGTCGGTGGGCTTGGAGCCCGGACCGACCTGCGCCAGATAGTCGGAGTACGTGACCGTGAACGCCTTGTTGTCGGGCGCGACGGCGACCGCCGCCGTGCCTTTGGGGCAGCCCGAGCCGTTGACGGTCGCGATCTTGATGACGATCTCGTCGTCGGGCGGGTTCTCGAAGATCGGTGCTGCCTGTGCCTGCGAGGTCACCAGCGTCGAGGCGAGCACGGCGGCGAGTGCGCCGCTGGCGAAGAGAGCGCCGGGCATGGTTCTCCCATCATCTGGTGGGGGATCGGTGGGGGTCGCTCAGTCGTTCAGCACTTCTTCCAGGCCAGCTGGAAGACCGTGCTCACGCTGCCGTCCGTCGAGTCCATGGAGATGAAGCTGGTCTCCTTGGCGCTCGACCCCGCACTCACCCGGAGCTCGGAGTTGACGTTGAAGTTCCTGTCCTCGCCGCAGGGCGCCCAGACCAGTGCGCTGTAGTCCGTGGCGTCCCGCGTGTGCCAGTTGTCGGAGGTCGGGCCCGAGAAGTTGTGGCTCTGGTACGCGGTCTCGGACGAGCCCTGGAAGTAGTAGCTCGCCTTCTGCATCCCCTTGGCGCCCTTGTTCAGGTGCGCGAATCCGCGGTAGTCCACCGCCGCCACGGCGTAGGTGAACCCCTGGGGGATGTGCACGCCCAGGTTGAGCTGGCAGTTCTTTCTTATGTCGGTGGGGTCGGAGTTTCCGCCGGCTCTGGCCAGGTAGTCGCTGTACGTCACGGTGAAGGCCGTGTTGTCGGGGGCGACGCTGACCGCGGCCGTCCCGCTGGGGCAGCCTGAGCCGTTGACCGTCTTGACGGACACCTCGATCTTCTGCGGCGGTGTCTCGGCGGGCTCCGCCGCTACGCCGTGCAGGGAGGCGGTCGACGCGAAGAGCGCGGCGGCCCCTCCTGTGAGAAGAGCGCTGAACATAGCTTCCGACATCTCCTTTCGGGGAGCAGGGGAATAGCCCGGTGTTATGCTGAACCGGCCTGCAGGGCAGGCCGGGTTATGCCGTCCGCACATTCCGCAGGAAGGGGCGGACGGCAAGCCGGTGAAACGTTTCCTGTGCGGAGAACGAAGAGCGGCGCATACCGCGCACGGGCTCCGGGAAGAACGGCGGATTCGCGGTCGGGCGAACGCCCTGGGGAGACTTCGGGGAGCCGTGCGGGACGCGGAGAACCGTAGGGACCTGTGGGGGACGATTACGTTGCGCTCAGCTTACTCAGAAAGTGTTCCACCACTAAGCCTTCGGACAGGGATTGGGCAATGGCTTTCCGGCCAACTTTCCGGGGGCGCGGCGATTCTGATCGAATCCGGATCGGCCTCCCCGCTGCCCTGTGAATTCTCGGCGCGGTCGGACGCTGTCCTGACTTGTCAGTACTTGAATGCGATCTTCTCTGACATGCGGCAACAGCGGACAACCCGGCGCCCCCGGGCCCCCGCGGACTCCCCCGCGCTGGCTTGTGCGCGCGTAGACCCGAAGTCCAGCCAGGACTGACCCTCCGTCACGCTCCTGTCCGGCGCGCCCACCGGGCGGGCTCCGCTACGGAACCGCACATTCCGCAAGAAATCCTTACGAAGATCTCCGAGAATCATGGTCAACACGGCACACCGGGGGGTAACTTACGGGCGGCGCCACGTGACATGACCATGAGCTAACCGGAACTCTCACCGGTTCCCCAACGGAGGTACTGAATGCGCCGCAGCAGAGTTGTCGCCGGATTCGCGGTGACGTCCGCCACCCTGCTCACCATCGTCGGTTCCGCGGGCACCGCGACCGCCGCCCCGGCCGACAAGGGCCAGCTGCTGTCGAGCTGGACCCAGACCAGCGCGAGCAGCTCAAGCGCCTTCCACACCGCACGCGCGAACAAGGGTCAGTACTCCGAGTACAACTTCGACTGGTCGACGGACAAGTGCTCCTCGTCCCCCGACAACCCGTTCGGCTTCCCGTTCGAGAACAGCTGTATCCGGCACGACTTCGGCTACCGCAACTACAAGAAGGCAGGCTCCTTCGACGCCAACAAGGCGCGGCTCGACAGTGCGTTCTACGCAGACCTGAAGCGGGTCTGCAACCGTTACAGCGGTGCGACGAAGACCTCCTGCAACGCCCTGGCCTGGACGTACTACCAGGCCGTCAAGCACCTCGGCTGAACCCTGTCCGGCGGATCTTGCGTACCCGGCATCCGGGCTGACGTGCCCCGTCAGGGGGCGGGGAACAGCCCCCCGCCCCGCAAGATCCGCCGGACGGGCCCTGAGGGGAGCCCACCGGCCTGCTCAGTCACCGACCTTCCGCCGCAGCTCCTCCTTGTTCATCTTCGAGCGGCCCTCGATGTTCTGCCGCTTGGCCTCCGCGTAGAGCTGGTCCTTGGTGCGCCCGCCCGGTCCGTGTCCGGAGCGCTTGCCGCCCCTGCGGCCGGACGAGATGTCCTGGCGGGACTGCTTGCTGGAGCGTTCGGCTTCGCCGCTGCGGGCGCGCTCCTTGTTGACGGTGGCGGCGGCGATCCGTTCGGCCTGCCGCTCGCTGCGCCCGGACTCCAGCTGACTCTCCTTGACCTTCTCGTACTGCCGCTCACGCTTGCGACTCGTTCCGGCGGGCATGGCCATCGCCCCCTTCGCTGGTTCGGCGGAGCCGACGAGTACCCGCTCCCGTGCCGCCCAAGCGCCCCGGTCTCCGGCCGGCGGCCCGCCCCTCGCCCTCGGGTGTTCGGATGGCAGGAGGGGCCACGGGGTTTCCCGCGCCCTCCCCGGTGTTACGCGTACGGAGCGGCAACCACCGCAGGATCCGAACCGAAGCACTGGAGGGCTCATGACCACTGCGGTCCAGGACATGCTCAACGCCTACCCTGCCGACCTGGGCGACGTGGACCGGGCGAAGCTCGCTCGCTGCATCGAGGAATGCCTCGCCTGCGCGCAGACGTGTACCGCCTGTGCGGACTCCTGTCTGTCCGAGGAGAGGGTGGACGAGCTGACCACATGCATCCGCACCGACGCCGACTGCGCCGACATCTGCGGCGCCACCGCCGCCGTCCTCTCCCGCCGCACCGGCTACGACGCCGACGTCACCCAGGCGGTCCTCAAGGCGTGCGCCACCGTCTGCAAGTCCTGCGGCGACGAATGCGAACGGCACGCCGGCCGGCACGACCACTGCCGTGTGTGCGCCGAAGCCTGCCGACGCTGCGAGCGAGCCTGCAACGATCTGCTCACCTCCCTCGGCTGAACGCGACACGCCCAGCCGGGACAGCACCCCGATGCGGTCTCCCGAGCCCCCTCCGGGGCGTTTGCGACATGCGCGCCGGTCTACCCGTCCGGCATGACACCCGGACCAGCGGACCCGAACCCCGACCGGACACCCGGGCTGGAGCGTGGTGGCCAGGTGCCGCCGGGGGAAACGCCCCCGGCCGAGGGCAGCACTCCGGACGCGGGGCCGTACGAGACCCACAACCCGGCGAAGGGGTGGGGCACAGCGCCGCTGGTGGCCATCGCCCTGATCGTCGCCGGTTTCGTCGGGTTCTTCCTGGGCTGGCTCCTTGAGCTGTGGTGAGCCCCGCACCGGTGCAGGCAGTCACCCGCTGCGACGGCGGGCTCGGCTAGATGATTGATGTGCTTTCGCTCTGTCTGGAACGGCGAAGAGTGCCCAGGATTGGTGCTGAGAACACTGGCTCGACCCGTGGGGCGTGCTGTGAACACCGATCTGGACACTCTCCTGACCGCACT
>NZ_JAAKZZ010000182.1 GCF_011045075.1 Streptomyces boncukensis | reverse complement strand
CGGGGTCGGAGGGATCGGCATCGCGTGTCTCCAGTGGCTGCGGACTGATGTGGTGAGGGCGGGCGGGAGTCGGCCGGCCCGCCCTCACCACGCGAAAGGTGATGCACGGCGCGGGTGACTACCGGTCCGGGGTGGCCGTCCGGATCACCACGGCCGCATTGAATCCGCCGAAGCCCCTGGCCAGGACCAGCGCGGTCCGGACATCGGCGCGACGCGGCGCGTCCAGCACCAGGTCGAGGCCGTAGTCGGGCGGTACCTCACGGGTGTGTTCGGTCGGCGGAATGACGCTGTCACGGATGGACAGCAGCGCGGCGACGACGTCCAGCGGGGGTCCTCCCGAGGACAGGCGCCCGGTCAGGCTCTTGGGCGCGGTCACCGGCACACTTTCGGGGCCGAATATCTCGCGGAGCGCCGTGGCCTCGGCGCGGTCGAGCGCGGGCAGGCCCGCGGCGTCGGCGAACACCACGTCGACGTCCCGGCTCCTGACGCCGGCGTCGTCGAGCGCGAGCCGGGCGGCCTGGCCCAGGCCCGGGGGGCGCGGGGAGCCCGGCGGCGGGTCGAACGTGGCCGCGTAGCCCGCTATTTCGCCGTAGCAGGCGCCGGCTCCCCGGGCACGCGCTGCGCCCTCGTCCTCGACGATCAGGATCGCGCCGCCCTCGCCGGGCACATGGCCGTCCGCGTCCCTGTCGAAGGGCCGATAGGCGCGGTCCGGGTCGTCCGACGCCGAGACCCGCCCGGAGCCGAGATGGCTCAGCCAGCCCCAGGGGTCGAGGGACGAGTCCATGCCGCCCGTCACGACGAGCGGGGCGCCGCGGCGCACGGTGCGCCGGGCGTGGCCGATCGCGTCCAGGCCGCCGGCCTGCTCGCCCACCAGGACGCCGCTGGGGCCGCGCATGCCGTGCCGGATGGAGATCTGGCCGGTGTTGACCGCGTAGAACCAGGCGAAGGACTCGTAGACGCTCACGTACTGCGGGCCCTTGGTCCACAGCTTCCGCACTTCCCGGTGGGTGAACTCGAAGCCGCCGGCCGCGCTCGACGTGACGACGCCCATGTCGTAGTCGGGCAGGGAGCCCGGATCGGCGCCGGAGTCGTCGAGTGCGCGCTGCGCCGCGTGCAGCGCCAGCCGGGTGATGCGGTCGGTCTGCGGCAGCAGCCGCCCCGGTATGTGGTCCTCGGCGGTGAAGTCGAGGATCTGGCCCGCGAGCCGCGCCGGGTAGCGCGCCGCGTCGTATCGGTGCAGGGGGGTGATGCCGGAGCGGCCGTCCAGCGTCGCCTTCCAGAACTCCTCGGTGCCGGAGCCGTTGGGGGCCATGGCGCCCAGCCCTGTGACCACGGTGCGGGGGCTCGACGTCATGCCGTCACCGCCCCGGGGCGGCGCAGCACCATCGCGCTCTGGAAGCCGCCGAATCCGCTGCCGACGGTGAGCACGGTGTCCACCCGCTGCTCGCGGGCCGTCAGCGGCACGTAGTCGAGGTCGCATTCGGGGTCGGGCTCGTGGAGGTTCGCCGTCGGCGGTACGACGCCGTGCTCGATGGCGAGGGCACATGCCGCGACCTCTATGGAGCCGATCGCTCCCAGCGAGTGGCCCACCATCGACTTGAGGGAGCTGACCGGGGTGTCGTAGGCGTGCGGCCCGAGCGCGCGTTTGAACGCGGCGGTCTCATGCCGGTCGTTCTGCTTGGTGCCGGAGCCGTGCGCGTTCACGTAGTCCACAGCCGTCGCCCCGGTCCTGGACTCGTCCAGGGCCCGGGTGATGGCCTCGGCCATCTCGCGGCCGTCGGCCTTCAGCCCGGTCATGTGGTAGCCGTTGCAGCGGGTGGCGTAGCCCGACACCTCGGCGTAGACGTGTGCGCCGCGCGCCTTGGCGTGCTCGTACTCCTCCAGGACGAACATGGCGGCACCCTCCCCGATGACGAATCCGGCACGGGTCAGGTCGAACGGGCGCGAGGCGGATTCGGGCCGGTCGTTCAGTGGTGTCGTCGCCTTGATGGCGTCGAAGCAGGCCACCGCGATGGGGGACACCGGGGCATCGGTCGCGCCCGTGAGCATGACGTCCGCGCTGCCCTCGGCGATGAGCCGGGCCGCGTGCCCCACCGAGTCCAGGCCCGAGGTGCAGCCGGAGGACACCAGCGTCGCGGGCCCCTCGGCGCCGGCCGCCCTGGCGACCTCGGCGGTGATGGTGCCCGGGGTGAAGTAGTCGTAGAGATGCGGGGACGCATAGGCGGGGTCCACCAGCCACTCGCCGCCGTTGTCGGAGATCACCAGGTACTCGCGCTCCAGGCTGGTGGTGGCGCCGACCGCGCTGCCGACGCTGGTGCCCACCCGGCCGGGGTCGACGTCGGCGAAGACCAGACCGCTGTCCAGGACGCACTCCCGGACACAGGCCACCGCGAAGAGGGACGTACGGTCCATACGGCGGACCTCGCGCGGGGTGAATCCGGCCGCGGCCGGGTCGAATTCGCACTCGGCGGCCATCTGGGAGCGGAACGGCGAGGGATCGAAGGCGGAGATCCGCCGGGTGGCGGTACGGCCTGATGTCACCAGCTCCCAGAAGGCTTTGGTCCCCGGTCGGCCGGGAGCCACCACCCCGATCCCGGTGATCACTGCCCGTCGTTCCATGGCAAGCCTCCAGAGCGGAAGTCCGACAGTCGCTGTTGGAGCCGATCCTGCTGGGGCGCTGCTCGCGGGCCGCTCAAGAACCGATCGCGATACCCCGTCGAGCCCCTCGCAGCCGGAGTCGAGCCGGAGCCGAGCCGGGGCCGAGCGGGAGCCGAGCCCGAGTCGAGCCCGAGTCGAGCGGGCCGGTGTCAGGGTGACGCCGCCCGGTACCCGCCGACGGAAGGGGACTGTCCGATGACGACCCACCACGTGCCGGCCCGGCGGCGGCCTGTCGCGCTGCTGCTGCCCGGCCAGGGCGCACAGCACCTCGGCATGGCCGTGGAACTGTACGGCCACGACCGCGGGTTCACCGCACGGATGGACGCGTTCTTCGACCTGCTGGGCCCCGAGCACGGACCGCCGATGCGCGCCGACTGGCTCGCGGGCGCGGACCGCCCCGCCGAGCTCCTGGACGGCCCCTGGCGGGCGCAGCCGCTGCTGTTCGCGGTGGCCTGCGCGCTGGCGCGCGGCCTGGGGGAGCGAGGCGTACGGCCCGATGTGCTGCTGGGGCACAGCGTCGGCGAGCTCGCTGCGGCGGCGCTGTCCGGGGTCTTCGACCTCGGCGCGGCGGCCCGGCTGATGACGGCGCGGTCGGACGCGCTGGCGCAGCTGCCGCCCGGCGGGATGCTCTCGGTCGCGGCGCCCCCCGCGGAGCTCGCCGGGTATCTCGGACCGGCGGACCGCGCGGACAGCGTGGTGATCGGCGCGGTGAACGCGCCCCGGCAGACGGTTCTGGCCGGCCCGGAACCCGAACTGCAGCGGGTGGCCGACCGGCTGACGGCCGCCGGGACGCTTTTCCACCGCGTCCGGGCCCCGCTGCCCTTCCACTCCCCGGCGGCCGCCGAGGCGGGGGAGCACCTCACCCGGGCCCTCGCCGGGATGACACTTCACCCGCCGCGGATCCCGATCCAGTCGACCCGGACGGGGCGCCGTGTGACGGAGAGCGAGGCGCTGGACCCGGGCTTCTGGGCGCGTCAGCTCGCCCAGCCCGTGCTGTTCTGGCCCGCGTTGGACGCCCTGCTCGCGGAGGGCGGCCACACCCTGGTCGAGGCCGGACCCGGCCGGTCCCTGTCGGTGCTGGCCAGGCGCCATCCGGCGGTACGCGGCGGGCGCAGCGACGTGCTCGCGCTGCTGCCGTCCGGAGCCGAGGGAACACGGGATGCCTGGCGGCAGGCACCGGCCCGGCTCGCTGCGGCGGGCTTCGAGCCGCTCTCGGCCGGGGCTTGAGCGCACCTCGAACATGCTCGAAGCGATCCGGCAACCCGGTAGTCCGGCAATCCGGCAACCCGGCGATCAGCGGCCGACGGGAGGCACCACGTGTACGGAGTGTACGGCCAACTCGGCATCCCCGCGGGGCGGCACAGCCGCGTCCTCGGGGTCGGCTCCTACCGCCCCCGGCGCGAGGTCGGCAACCGGGAGGTGTGCACCTGGATCGACTCGACCGAGGAGTGGATCGAGTCGCGTACGGGCATCCGCAACCGCCGTATCGCCGCCGCCGACGAGACGTTGCTGGCCATGGCGGTCGCCGCCGGGCGGCAGGCGCTCGCCTACGCCGGCGTCGGGCCCGAGGCGGTCGACTGCGTCGTCGTGTCGACCATGACGAACTTCGTCCACACCCCGCCCCTCTCCATCGCCGTCGCGCACGCGCTCGGCGCGGTGAGCGCAGGGGGGTTCGACCTGTCGGCGGGCTGCTCGGGCTTCTGCCACGCGCTTGCGCTCGCCGGCGACACGGTGTCCTCCGGCGGCTCGCGCCACGTCCTGGCCATCGCGGTCGAACGGATGACGGATGTGGTGGACATGTCCGAGCGACGGCTGGCCTTCCTGTTCGGGGACGGCGCCGGGGCCGCGCTCATCGGACCGTCCGAGCAGCCCGGTATCGCGCCGGTCGTCCGCGGCTCCGACGGCACCGGTCACGATTCCCTGCGCATGAGCACGTCATGGGACCAGTACGCGGCGGATCCCTCCGTGGGCCGTCCCGTCCTGGAGATGGACGGCCGCCGCGTATTCCGCTGGACGGTGGAGAACGTCGTACCGGCGGCACGGCTGGCACTGGAGCGGGCCGGGATCAAGGCCGCGGACCTCGTCGCGTTCATCCCGCATCAGGCGAACCTCCGGATCGTCGAGGTGCTCGCCGACCGCCTCGAACTCCCGGACCACGTGGTCGTCTCGCGCGACGGAGCCGAGTCCGGCAACGCCTCCTCGGCGTCGGTGCCGATGGCCCTGGACCGGGTGGTGCGGTCGGGAGCCGTTCCCGGCGGCGGCCCCGCGCTGGTCATGGGGTTCGGCTCCGGCTTCAGCTACGCGGGACAGACGGTGCTGCTCCCCGCGTCCCCGTGAACTCTCCCCGCCCGTCCGCATGTCCGACGCAGACCAGGAGTACGGAAATGATCGTCCACACGCTGATCTACCGATTCCCCGAGACCACCAGGGCCGAGGACCTCGACGCGTTCTTCGCCGCGGCCCGTGAACTCGTCGTGAGCACCGGCCTGATGACCGGTTTCGACGTCAAGCCGCACCTCATGCTGCCCGCCGACGAACGCGCCCGGGGGATGACGGCGGCGTACATCGTGCAGTTCGCCTGCGACGACCTGGAAGCCCTCGCGAAGTTCAGCGAGCTGCCCGCTGTCTTCGACTTCATCACCGACTGGAAGGAGCGGCTGGGATTCGAGGCGGCCTACGCCAACCACGAGCAGCTCGATCTGACACCGGCCTCCTACTGCACTCTCCCGGGGGACGACCCCCGGACCCCCAGCCGGACAAGCAGGTCAGACGGGGCGCCCGGACCGACATCGCGAGTGGAATCCCAGTAACCCGCGCCGACCCTGGAGACAGTCACCGTGAAACACGTAGAGCACACCATCACCGTCGAGGCCCCGACCGCGCTGGTCTGGGAGATCCTCGCCGACGTCGAGGGCTACGCGGACATCTTCCCGCCCACGCAGAAGGTGGAGATCGTCGAGAGCGGCCCGGGGTACGAGATCGCCCGGCTGCACGTGGACGTCTCGGGCACGCCGACCACCTGGACGTCCCGGCGCGATCTGGACGAGCAGCGCCACGTGATCGCCTACCGGCAGCTGGAGACCGCCCCGATCGTCGGCTCCATGAGCGGCGAGTGGCGCGCCTTCGCCCTGGCCGCCGACCGCACCCAGCTCGTCCTGACCCATGACTTCGTCGCCCGCGAGCCGGTCGACGGCCTGGTCGCCGGGAAGCTGACCCCCGACGAGGCCCGGGACATGCTCGACGCCGCCGTCGAGCGGAACAGCGTCGCCGACCTGGGGGCGGTACGCGACGAGGCCGAACGGCGCCACGCCGGGATGCGGAGCACCCGGTGAAGCGACTCGTCGACCTGAGCCTGGCCACCCGCGACACTCCGAGCGAGGCCACCCCGGTGACCGTCGAGCTCCTCGACCACGTCACGGGCGCCACCGTGCTCGGCCTCACCCCGGAGGACTTCCCGGACGGCATGGCCATCTCCAACGAGACGGTCACGCTGACCACGCACACCGGCACGCACATGGACGCCCCGCTGCACTACGGCCCCACCAGCGGCGGCCGGCCCGCGAAGGCGATCGACGAGGTGCCGCTGGAGTGGTGCTACGGGCCCGGGGTGCGGCTGGACGTACGGCACGTCCCACCGGGTGAGGGCATCACCGTCGAACACCTCACCGCGGCCCTCGGCGAGGCCGGGCACGAACTCGCCCCCGGCGACATCGTGATGCTGTGGACCGGCGCGGACGCGCTGTGGGGGAGCGCCGACTATCTCAGCGTCTTCCCCGGCCTGACCGGCAAGGGCACCGCCTTCCTGGCGGAGTCGGGGGTGCGGGTCATCGGGATCGACGCGTGGGGTCTGGACCGTCCCGTGCCCGCGATGATCGAGGAGTACCGGCGCACGGGCGACAACAGCTGCCTGTGGCCCGCCCATATCTACGGGCGCACGCAGGAGTACCTCCAGTTGGAGAAGCTGACCAACCTCGGGGCGCTGCCCGCCGCGACCGGCTTCGAGGTGAGCTGCTTCCCGGTGGCCGTCGCGGGCGCAGGGGCGGGCTGGACGCGCGTCGTCGCCGTCCTGGACGACGCGGACGGCCCGGACGGCCCGGACGGCCCGGAGGGGTCCTCATGACCCTCGACGAGGACGCCGCGGCATTCGCGGCTGCCACCGACCTGACGGCGGCCCTCCGGCGGCGGGAAGTCTCCAGCCGCGAACTCCTCGACCTGTGCCTGGCCCGGATCGACCGGCTGAACCCGGCCCTCAACGCCGTCGTGACGCTGGACACCGACCGGGCCCGCGAGCAGGCCGCGGCCGCCGACGAGGCGCTGGCCGCCGGGGCTCCCTTCGGACCGCTGCACGGCCTGCCGGTGACCGTCAAGGACACCCTGGAGACCGCGGGCCTGCGGACCACCTCCGGAGCCCCGGAACTCGCCGCGCACGTCCCCGAGCGGGACGCCGAGGCCGTCGCCCGGCTGCGCAGCGCCGGGGCCGTGGTGTTCGGGAAGACGAACACGGCGACCTACGCCGCCGACGCACAGACCTCCAACCCGGTCTTCGGCACCACGAACAACCCGTGGAACACCGCGCGCACGCCGGGCGGCTCTTCGGGCGGGCCCGCCGCCGCGCTGGCCGCCGGGCTGACCGGGCTGGAGCTGGCCAGCGAGCTGTCCGGGTCCGCGCGGTATCCGGCGCACTGCTGCGGGGTGTTCACGCTGCGGCCCTCGTACGGACTCGTGCCCACGCGCGGCAACATCCCGCGTGCGCCGGGCTCGCTGACGTCCAACGACATGGTCACCCTGGCGCCGCTGGCCCGGGACGCGCGGGATCTCGACCTCGCGCTGGACGTGCTGGCCGGCCCCACCGCCGACCGTGCCGTCGGCTGGCGGCTGGAGCTCCCCCCGCCGCGCGCCCACACGCTCGACGGCTTCCGGATCGGGGTGTGGCTGGACGACCCCGGCTGCCCCGTGGACGCGCAGGTCGCGGGGGTCCTCCAGGCCGCCGTTGAGGCGCTGCGCAAGGCTGGAGCGCGGCTGTCGGACGTCCGCCCGGTGGACCGGGAGGCGCACGACCGGCTGTACGACCGGCTGCTCCACGGAGCGATCAGCCTGGGACTGCCCCAGGCGCTGTACGACCGCAACCGCGCGCTGGCGGACGGGCTCGCCGAGGACGACGACTCCCCGCGGGCCGGGACGCTCCGCGCGATGACGCAGTCGCACCGTGACTGGCTGGCGGCGGACGAGGCCCGGGAACAGCAGCGGGCCCGGTGGGCGGAGTTCTTCCGCGGCCACGACGTGCTGCTGTGCCCCGTCGCACCGGTGGTGGCCATCCCGCACGACCGGAACCCGGACCTGTCGGCCCGGCGCATCACGGTCGACGGGCAGCCGCGCCCGTACGGGGACCTCATCCGGTGGACCAGCCCGGCGACGGCGGCGTCGCTGCCCGCCGCCTCCGTCCCCGTCGGCACCTCCGCCGACGGGCTGCCGGTGGGGCTCCAGGTCGTGGGCCCCCATCTGGAGGACCGGACGGTGACGCGCTTCGCCGCTCTGCTGGCGGAGCTCACGGGCGGGTTCCGGCGGCCCCCGTCGGCGTCGGCGGCCGTCGCAGAGAACGGACGAACGGAGAGGACAGCCCATGTCTGAGCAAGCGACCGGAACATTTCCCGTGGTGGTGGCCGGCGGCGGCCCGGTCGGCCTGATGCTGGCCTGCGAACTGCGCCGGTCCGGCGTCGAGGTGCTGGTGCTGGAGGAGCGCACCGAGCCGTACCCGCTGCCGAGGGCGGGCTCCATGGGGCCGCTGGCCTTCGAGGCCCTGGAACGGCTCGGGCTGCGGGACGAGCTCCTCGCCGCCGAGCAGGACACCCTCGCCGAGTACGCGCGCATGTTCGCCGACTGGGCGGCCAAGTCCGGCCCGCAGCGGGACACGGACGCGGAGACCGGTGCGGCGGACCCGCCCCCGGCGCGGAAGGCGCCGAAGGAGCACTTCGCCGGCCTGGAACGGATCGACCCCAGCCGCCGCACCGACCCCGACCGGCGCCGGGTACGGGTCGAGCAGCCGGTCCTGGAGGAGATCCTGAACCGCCATGCGCTGCGCCTGGGCGCGGTCGTCCGGGGCGGGCACCAGATCACCGGGGTGCGCCAGGACGAGGAGCGGGTCGCCGTCGAGGTGCGCACCCCGGAGGGCACCCACGAGGTCGTCACCCGGTACCTGGTGGGCTGCGACGGCGCCGACAGCACCGTACGGCGGCTGACCGGTTTCGACTTCCCGGGTACGGAGCCCACCGTCACCGGGCGGATGGCCGTGGTCGAGATGGCCGACGCGGAGAAGCTGGCCCCCGGATTCCACTCCACGCCGACCGGCATCTATGTGCACGGGCTGGGCCTGAACCGGCTCTCCACCGTGGAGTTCGACGGGCCGCCGGCCGACGGCGCCGAGCCGCTGACCCGGCAGGAGCTCCAGAGCAGCATCCGCCGGGTCAGCGGTACCGAGGTGACGCTCACCCGGATGTCGTCCGGGGCGCGCTGGACCGACACCGCGCGGCAGGCACCGGCGTACCGCCTCGGCCGGGTGCTGCTGGCCGGGGACGCGGCCCATGTCTACGCGCCGGTCGGCGGCCAGGGCCTGAACGTGGGCCTCGTGGACGCCGCCAATCTCGGCTGGAAGCTCGCGGCGCAGATCCACCGGCACGCCCCGCACCACCTCCTGGACAGCTACACCGCCGAGCGCCACCCCGTCGCGGCCCGGCTGCTGCAGAACACCCGGGCCCAGATCGCGCTGATGCGCCCGGACCCGCAGACCACGGCCCTGCGGGAGATGTTCGACGAGCTCCTCGGCATCGACGAGGTGCACCGCGGCATCGCGGACCTGATGGCCGGCATGGACGTCCGCTACGACCTCGGAGACGACCACCCCCTTGTCGGCACGCTCTGCGCCGACATGAAGCTCGGCGACGGCGCCGAGGCGACCCGGCTCTCCGAGCTGTGGGCCGGGGGCCGGGGCCTGCTGCTGGACCTCGCGGGCCGTCCGGAGATACGGCGCGCCGCGCAGACCTGGGAGCGCCGGGTGCGCCTGCTGTCGGCCGGCGCGGAACGCGACGACGTGGACGCCCTGCTGATCCGGCCCGACGGCTGCGTCGCCTGGGCGCTGCCCCCCGGCGCCCCACTGGACGAGGAACGGCTGACCGGCGCACTCGGCGCCTGGTTCGGCAGCCCCCGGACCCGCGCGTAGCGAAGGAGAGGAACATATGACCATCGACGATCTGCGCAGGTTCCTGGCGGAGTGCGCCGGCGAGGACGAAACCGTCGACCTGGCCGGCGACACCCTCGACACGCCCTTCGGCGACCTGGGATACGACTCCCTGGCGCTGATGGAGACCGCCACCCGTATCGAACAGGAACTCGGGATATCCGTTCCCGAGGAGGAGTTCACCGGTACCGCCACACCGCGATCCGTGCTCCTGGCGGTGGAGTCGGCGGCGGCGGGCACGGCGGCCTGACGGCACGAAAGGAGACGCCGCGCCGCCATGGCAGCCGGTGCCGCGGGCGGCAACTGGCCCTGAGAGCCGGCCGCCGCGGCGCCGGGGGTCACCGGCGCGGCACGCGCCGTGGGCTACCGCATCCCGGCTCGGCCGGCCGGCTGACGCCGCTTCATCGAAGCTTCATGACCGATGCCTGCTTCCCCACACAGAAAGGCGGTGTCATGAGTGATATGGCAGCCCTCCGCGTCGAAGACGGCCGGCCCCGGTCGACCGGCACGGCCGCGTCCGTCCGGGCCGGAGTGAAGAGCTACCGGCGAGGGGGGAAGGAGGTCCGCGCGCTGAACCACGTCACCGTCCCGTTCCCCGCCGGAGCGGTCACCGCCGTGATGGGCCCCTCCGGCTCCGGGAAGTCCACGTTGCTGCGGTGCGCCGCCGGGCTGGAACAGCTCACCACGGGCGATGTGTACATCGGCGACACCGAGCTGGGCGAACTCGACGACCGGGAACGCGCGCTGCTGCGGCGCGACCGGGTCGGATTCATCTTCCACGTGCCCGGCCTGTCCCCGGCGGTCAGCGCGGCGGACGGCATGCTGCTCCCCCAGTACCTCGCGGGAACCCGCGGCGGGCGGCCGGGCGGGCGCCCCGGCATCGTGTTCGTCGACGAGCCGGCGGACCGCCCCGCGCGGGCCGGCAGCTCCGAGGCGCAGGAGCTGCTGCTCGACACCGCCGCCGGAGGGTGCCGGACCATCGTGGTGGTCACCCACGCCCCGGGCGTCGCGGCCCGGGCCGAACAGGCCGTCTTCCTCGACGAGGGCCGGGTCGCCGGCGTCTGCCGACAGCCCTCCGAGAACCTGATCCGGGAGCGGCTGGCGGACCTCGCGCGACGCCCACGCACCCACCCGGCGCCGGGAGCGCAGTGAGCGGAAGCCGAACGGAACACCGCCCCGACGCGGTGCTCATCTCCGTCGTGCACGGCGGCATCGCCCGGGACCATGGCGGCACCCTCACCGCCTCGTCCCCGGGCACCGGGCAGGGCGCCCGGTGCCTCGTCAGTCTGCCGTCGGCCCGGCCGGCGCCCTGACGGACCGCGCGGGACTGCGCCAGGTCTCGAAGATCCCCCGGTGGTAGAGGACCGGCGTGTCCGCCGGCACGGCAGCGCCGTCCACCCGCGCGATGAGGATCCAGTGATCCCCCGCCTCCACCTGCTGGACGACCACGCACTCGGCGCGGGCCAGCACCCCGTCCAGCAGCACGGGCGCACCGTCGGCCACGGCGGACGGCCGCCACCGGACACCGGTGAACTTCTGCTCCGCCCTGCTCGCGAACAGCCGCGCGTTGTCCTGGCCGCCGTCCGCCAGCATGTGCAGCACGAAGGCCCCGGAACTCGCGAGCGCCGGCAGCGTACGTGACCGCTTGTCCACGCAGACCAGCAACAGCGGCGGATCGGCCGAGACGGCGGACACCGCGTTGCAGGTGAAGCCCTTCGGCTCGCCCCCGGGGTCCACCGTGGTGACGATCGAGACCGCTGTCGGGAAGGAACCGAAGACCGCGCGGAATTGTTCGGCACTCACTGGCATACGAGCTCCCTGTCCATCACGGACCAGACTGCCCGAGTCGCACTGGAGCTCCGGTGCACGACCGCTCGAACCGCGCTCAGCACTCGATGACGTTCACCGCGAGCCCGCCCCGCGCCGTCTCCTTGTACTTGACCTTCATGTCGGCGCCCGTCTCGCGCATCGTCTTGATGGCCTTGTCCAGGGAGACGTGGTGGCGGCCGTCGCCGCGCAGGGACATGCGGGCCGCGGTGACGGCCTTCACGGCGGCCATGCCGTTCCGCTCGATGCAGGGGATCTGCACCAGGCCGCCGACCGGGTCGCAGGTGAGGCCCAGGTTGTGCTCGATGCCGATCTCCGCGGCGTTCTCCACCTGTTCGGGGCTGCCGCCGAGGATCTCGGCCAGGCCGCCCGCGGCCATGGAGCACGCGGAGCCGACCTCGCCCTGGCAGCCGACCTCGGCGCCGGAGATGGAGGCGTTCTCCTTGAACAGCATGCCGATGGCGCCCGCGGCCAGCAGGAAGCGGACGACGGACTCGTCGTCGGTGCCGGGCACGAAGTTCGCCGCGTAGTGCAGGACCGCCGGGATGATGCCCGCCGCGCCGTTCGTGGGGGCCGTCACCACGCGGCCGCCCGCCGCGTTCTCCTCGTTCACGGCCATGGCGTACAGCGTCGTCCACTCCATCGCGTGCCGCTCCGGCCGGCCATCGCTGCGCAGCTGGCGGGCCGAGGTCGCCGCGCGGCGGCGGACCTTGAGGCCGCCGGGGAGTATGCCCTCCTGGGTGAGGCCGCGGCTGACGCAGGCGCGCATCACCTGCCAGATCTCCAGCAGGCCCGCGCGGATCTCCTCCTCGGTGCGCCAGGCGCGCTCGTTCTCCAGCATCAGCGCGGAGACGGACAGGCCCGTGTCGCGGGTGAGGCGGAGGAGTTCGTCGCCGGTGCGGAAGGGGTGGCGCAGCACCGTGTCGTCGAGCTTGATGCGGTCCTCGCCGACCGCGTCCTCGTCCACCACGAACCCGCCGCCGACGGAGTAGTAGGTCTTCTCCAGGAGGGGGCTCCCGGCGGCGTCGTACGCGAAGAGCGTCATGCCGTTCGCGTGGTACGGCAGGGAGCGGCGGCGGTGCAGGACGAGCTGCGTCGGCTCGTCGAACGCGATCTCGTGGGTGTCGCCGATCTCGGCGGAGAGGAGGCGCAGCCGGCCCGTCGAGCGGATCTCGGCCACCCGGTCGTCGGCCGTCCCCACGTCCACCGTGCGGGGCGAGTGGCCCTCCAGGCCGAGCAGGACGGCCTTGGGGGTGCCGTGGCCGTGTCCGGTGGCGCCGAGCGAGCCGAACAGCTCGGCGCGTACCGCGGTGGTGTGCGCCAGCACACCCTCGTTCTTGAGGCGTCGCACGAACATGCGCGCGGCCCGCATCGGGCCGACGGTGTGCGAGCTGGAGGGGCCGATGCCGACCGAGAAGAGGTCGAAGACGGAGATGGCCATGGGACGGCTCCCGGTGCGGGGTGGGATTGCGTGGCGCGCGGGGTCGGGTCGGGCT
>NZ_JAAKZZ010000181.1 GCF_011045075.1 Streptomyces boncukensis | reverse complement strand
TATAAGAGACAGCCCCTGTAGCAGGTGGGAGGATCACGGCGGCGGTCAAAGCCCCCCCGATTCCCCGTTTCCTCCCGGGCCTGCCGGGAGGAAACGGGGAATCAGGCTCCCGAGGCCGGCCGGCCGGCCTGCTGGCTGCCGTAGCCGGAGAATCCGGCCGCCCGCGCGAGTTCGATATCGAGGGCCTCGCGGCGGATGCGCTGATCGAGGTAGAGCAGCGTGGTGACGCCCGCCGTAATCGGCAGGACCAGGGTGGACGCGATCACCGCACTGATGCCCGAGAGGATCAGCGGAAGCCACCCGGTGTCCGTGGCGGACTCGCTGATCGAGCCACCGTCACCACTGACGAGGGCCGCGATGAGGGCCATGGGCAGCTGGACCAGGAAGATGACGGCGATCCGCAGGGCGACGGGCAGCAACTGGATGCCGCAGACGCGCCACCAGTCGCCCCGCACGAGCTTCGCGGAGCGGCGCAGGGCGGTGATGACTCCCTGCTTCTCCAGCATCAGCGCGGGGGCCGCGAGGGAGAAGCGGACCCAGATGGAGATCATCGCCGCGATCCCCGCCAGGACTCCGAGGGCCTGGAGGGAGGTGCCGAGGGTGTCCGCGCCGGCCGCTCGGGCGGCGAGGCCGGGAACGAGGCAGAGGATCACCGCCGCGATCATGGCGAGGACGACGAGAAGCAGCAGGCCGAACAGGCGCGGTACCTGCGGCCGGGAGTCGCGCCAGGCATCCCCGGTCGTGACCTGGCGGCCGAGGACCGCGCGGCTGATCACGACCGTCAGCATCGCGGTGACGATCACCGTGCCCACCAGAGCGACGGCGATGGCTACCGAGACGCTGCCGACCAAGTCCGACACCTGAGCGGAACTGAGGTTCGTGTCCCCGTCGAAGACGCCGATGCCCTCGGCGTCCCGGAACCAGACGCCGTCGGCGACGGTCGAGACGAGCTGGGCAAGGACGGCGACGACGAACGCGATACCCAGTACGGTGCGCCAGTGCGCGCGCGTGGTGTTGACGGCGCCGTCCAGGATCTCGCCGACCCGGAGGGGCCGCAGCGGCACGATTCCGGGCTTGGGCGCCTGCGGAGGCTGGGACCAGGCGGTTTTCCAGCCGGGCGGGCCGGCGGGCTGTTGCGTGGAGCGGCGCACCCCTGAGCGCTGCGGGCCGGAGCGCGGGGCAGGCGGCGCCGTGCCCCAGCTCCTCCCGGGCGCCGCGGGCGGCTGCTGAGCCGCCCACCTGCGTGGCGGTGCGTCCGCCGGGGACTCGGACCCCGTCGGGGCGCGCACCCCGTCCGCGTCCCCGTCTCCACCCTGGTCACCGTCGCGGCCCGCGGCCCCCACGTCGTTCGGGGCTTCGGCGCCGCCGTTCGCGGAGGGCGGGCGGGAGCCGGCCGGATCGGCAGGTCCGGTCGGTCCGCTCGGCTCGGACGGCTCGGACGGGGATCCGGGCGAAGCCCAGCCCGGGGAGTCGTTCACGTGAGGTCACCTCGGGGTATCTGTCACTCCGTCGCCTGGTCGGCTGCCATCGTGCCATGGCGAGCCGGCGCCGTAGCGCCGCCCTCGGGGTCCCGGCCGGGTTCAACACCGGCACCGTTGCAAGGCACACTGTTCGAATGGCTGAACAGTGTGGTCCGGCGCTCCGCTGGGATGAACTGCCGGAAGGGCCGGTGCTGGTGCTCCTCGACCAGACACGCCTGCCCGCAGAAGAGGTCGAGCTGGTGTGCACGGACGTACCGGCCCTGGTGACCGCCATCCAGTCGCTGGCTGTGCGAGGTGCTCCGCTGCTGGGTATCGCGGGCGCGTACGGTGTCGCCCTCGCCGCGGCGCGGGGGTTCGATGTGGCGAACGCCGCGGACCGGCTGGCCCGTGCCCGTCCGACGGCGGTCAACCTCGCCTATGGCGTACGGCGCGTGGAGGAGGCGTACCGGAAGGCGTTCGCGTGCCATGGCGGGGACGAGGACGGCGCGGCTGCCGCCGCGGCGCTGGCGGAGGCCAAGGCGCTGCACCGGGAGGACGCGGATGCCAGCGAGCGCCTCTCCGAGCATGGCAGCGTGCTGCTGGAGAAGCTGGTCCCGGGAGGCAGTCTGCGGCTGCTCACACACTGCAACACGGGCGTGCTGGTCTCCGGCGGCCGGGGCACCGCGCTCGGTGTCGTGCGGGCGGTGCACAGGGCCGGACGGCTGCGGCGACTCTGGGTGGACGAGACGCGGCCGCTGCTGCAAGGTGCCAGACTGACCGCCTACGAGGCCGCGCGGGAGGGGATGCCATACAGCGTGCTGGCGGACAACGCCGCGGGTGCGCTGTTCGCGGGGGGTGAGGTGGACGCGGTGCTGGTGGGCGCCGACCGGATAGCCGCGGACGGCTCGGTGGCCAACAAGGTGGGCACCTATCCGCTGGCCGTGCTCGCCCGCCATCATGGGGTGCCGTTCATCGTGGTGGCTCCGGTGACCACGGTGGACCTGACGACGGAGACGGGGGCCGGTATCGAGGTGGAGCAGCGACCGGGCCAGGAGGTGACGGAGATTCCCGTGGGAGTGCGGGGCGGCTCCGTACAGGCTGCGGGAGGGGGCGTACTGGTGGCACCGGTGGGCGCGCAGGCGTACAACCCGGCCTTCGACGTGACCCCGCCCGATCTGGTGACGGCCATCGTCACGGACGGCGGAGTGATCGCGCCGGTGACGGCGGCGGCGGTTGCGGAATTGTGTTCCGCGTCACGCAAGGGAACGTCACGATCGAGTCATGGGATGATGCCCGACTGAACGCCGTGACATCTACTGCGGACATCAGCCGGGACCGACCGTAGCTCCCCGGCCGGCTGTCTTCGGGCGCGCCATCCGCTCAGGCTGACGCAGGAGACGGTCCAGCTGTCCGACTGCTTCGACCACGTCAGGGTCCAGTGCTTCCGCGTAGATGTCGAGCGTGGTCGAGATCCGGCTATGCCGCAAGATCGCTTTCACGACCCTGGGATGCACCTTGAGGTGCACCAGGAGCGTCCCGCACGACTTCCGCAGGCCCTTCAGGTTCATATCGCCGAGGCCCGCACGGTCGCATGCGGGTCCGGCGCAGCGGGGCGATGCACTGGGGCGGCAGCGGGAGGGGTGCGTACGACGTCTCGGTTTTCGAGAACAGCAGCAGCGCCGGGTACTACACCGTGAAGCGGCGCGCCACGGCCAGGAACCGCAGCACCTGCTCCGCATTCCAGCTCTTGCCGCTGTCCGTCGAGGCTCGGACGTGGACCAGCGTGGCCACGTTGCGTGTGAGCCCGACGTCCTCTTCCATAGCGGCGCTCAGCGAGGCCGAGAGCACCCTCAGGGCGCGCTTGGCGGTCTTGGCGGTTGTCGGCGGCGAGCAGGCCGTGGCCGGGCTTCGGCGGTGCGGATCCGAGTGGCACGGAACAGCGGCCAGTCGCCGGAACGGCCGCTGTCGGTTCCGTTGACGAAGGCGGCCCGCGCGGGGCGCGGCCCGCGTTCCCTGTCGAGCGGCGCGAAGACGCTGTGGCCGTAGCTCGGGGCGCGGGTGGCCTGCTCGGCGGTCTCGCGTACGGTCCGGCCCTTGAGCCGGCCGTCCTCGATGACCGAGCGCGCCTCTTCCGTGCCGAGCTTCGGCGGGGCGGGCTGTTCAAGTGAACAGCCGTCCGTGTTCACCGGGTGAGCTGCGGAGACGTCCGCGAACAGCACCTGTGGACAGCCGGGGGAGTCGCGGATAGTCCCTACCGCGCGCCGCATCTGGTCGCGCGTCTGGGCGGCCAGTTCGGACGCGGTGGGGTCCGGTCGCTCCTCCCAGGGAGAGGCCAGCTCGACCGTGGCCAGGCCCGCGGCGTGGCGGCGGGCGGCAAGCTGGTCGAGCAGGCGGCGCCGCTGCTGCGCGTCGACACCGACCATGGCGCGCGCTACGGCACGTGAGAGCCGCCGCTCGATCCGGCGGCCGTGCCGGGTGTCCCGCTGCTCCGGCTTCCCCGTCGCGAGGCGGGCGGCCAGCTCGACGGCACGCGCTGTCACGCGGTCCCGGGCGATCTGGGCCGCGTCGCGGTCGCGCTCGGCGAGTCCGAGCCGCGGTCGCGACGAGCGCCAGCTCGGCGGTGCTGCCCATGTCGAGATAGTCAGCGGCGAAGCGCCAGCTCGTGTCCGCGCTGTACGCGGTGCAGCCGACCGCCGCCAGGGAGGTCACGGCGACGGCGGCGGGGGTACGGCGCCTCCGTACGGTCCGGACGGCGAGGGCCGCCGCCCACAGCAGCGACCCCACCACAGCGGTGGCCGCGGCTTCCATGGCCCAGGACGGGAGCCCGGTGTTCATCGGGTCTCCGTCTTGCTGAAGCACACGAGAACCACCGGAACGCCCGCGTACGCGCCTTCGGCCTCCAGGGAAGTCCGCCATCTCAGCGACGAGTTCCTGAAGCACGCCCAGCACCGCGTGCAGATCCTTCGTGGTCCGACTCGTCATGACGCCCACGCGCCGCGTCCTCGCGCCCGGCGCGCTCGGACGAGGACTCCCGGTCCGAGCCGTCCGAGCCGTCCGAGCCGAGGAAGAGCGCCTGGAAGTCGACGTCGACCCCCAGCGCCAGCTTCGCGAACTCCGCCTCGTTCACGGCCTCCTGTGCCTGCGCCCCTCCGTACGTGCGCATGGTCATCGCGTATCTCTCCTGTGTGGGTGGGATGGAGAGCCGGCGGTGGAGCCTTCCGCAACCCGTCGCTCCGCCGTCGGCTGCCGACTGGTGCGGCCTCAGATGCGGATGCGCGCGGGGCCGGTGAGGCGCAGGTCCCATGATCAGGGAACGAAGAGCGCTCGTTAACCCATGCGCTCTGTGGAGTTCTCAAGCAGCGAGGAGCGGAAGCCCTAAAGACCTCTACTCCTCAACTCATCTTAAGGAGTTACCACGGCTATGGCGCACGTCTCCTCCGGTCGTCAACACCTCTTAAGGAGTTTTATGCTGGTGGCGTCGGACGAGTGACAGGGCTGATAGCTGTGGCGAAGGTGTACGAACAGATCGCGGCGGACCTGCGCGAGTCGATTCGTGCAGGTGAGCGGCGGCCTGGCGATCAACTGCCGGCTGAGTCGGCGCTGGAGAAGACGTACAAGCGCAGCGGCCCGACGATCCGTCACGCGCTCAGCTTGCTGGAGGCCGAAGGGCTGATCGAGAAGATCCACGGCAGGGGCAGTTTCGTGCGGAGCCCCCGCATCCCGGTGCTGCGGAGCAACGAGCGGCACCAGTGGGAGAAGAGCCGGGCGCGGGAGTCCACACCCCAGCGGGCCAAGACCGGGTCGACGGAGCACGACACCGGGCTCACCGTCAACGACCTGGTCTTCTCGGCGCGTTACCGGGAGATCAAGGCCAACGAGGACCTGGCCGGGGCGCTGGGCGTACCCGAGGGCACGCCCCTTCTCGAACGGACCTACCGCACGCGGTACGCGGCGGAAGACTACCCGTTCAACGTCAGCGTGTCGCACATCCCGGTGTCGCTGATCGAGCCCAACCCCGACCTGCTGGACGAGGGACGCGAGCCGTGGCCGGGCGGGACCTTCAACCAACTGCTCACCGTCGGCATCGAGGTGGCCCGTGTGGACGAGCTGGTCACCGCGCGCCCGCCGACCGTCGAAGAGGCCGAGGAGCTGGGGCTCCCGCCCGGCACCTCCGTCCTCACCGTTCGCAAGACCTGCGTCGATACCGACGACCGCGTGGTGGATATCGCGGATGTGCTGCTGCCGGGCGACCGCACGAAGCTGCAGTTCACCACCCCGCTGGAGAGGTGGTGACCATGGCGCAGCGCATCGTGGTCGTAACCGCTGTCCACCCCCCGTCCGCACCCTTCCTCGCGGACGCGTACCGGTCGCTGTGCGAGCAGGAGCTCCCGGTCGGCTGGGGCTGGCAGTGGGTGATCCGCGAGGACGGCGAAACGGACGAGGTCCGGCCACACGTGCCGCTCGACGACGAGCGCGTGACCTTCGAGCAGGGCCGCCAGGGCGGGCCGGGAACGGCCCGCACCATGGCGCTCGCCGGCGCCGGCGCGGACGGCGACCTGGTGCGCGTGCTCGACTCGGACGACCAGCTCACCCCCGGCTCGCTCGGCCGGGACCTCGCGGTCTTCCAGCGCGAGCCGGGCGTCGGCTGGACGACGTCCCGCGTGCTGGATCTGCTGCCCGACGGCTCGACCGCGGGCTTCGAGGGGGATCCGCCCGAGGGGCCCATCGAGCGCGGCGACGTGCTGCAGCACTGGCGGGCCCACCACCACCGCGCCCAGGTGCACCCGGCCACCCTGTGCGTGCGGCGCGACCTGCTCACCGCACTGGGCGGATGGATGGCGCTCCCCGCGTCCGAGGACACCGGGCTGCTCCTCGCGCTGAACGCGGTGAGCCGCGGCTACTTCCTCTCCGAGGTCGGGCTCCTCTACCGCAAGCACCCCGGCCAGTTGACGGCCCAGGGCAGCCACACCGACGAGCGGGAGCGCGCGCCGCGCATGACGGTGGTCGACGCGCGGGCCGAGGCGCTGGCCAAGCTGGGGTGGCAGTACCCCGGTCAGGAGTAGGGCGTCTCGTAGACGATTTCGCACCGGGTGGTGGGGACGACGATGCCGGCCGTCTCCACCGCCCGGTCCTCCGCGTAGAAGGTCCGCCGGATCACGATGACGATCGAGCCCCGCTGAACGCCGAGCAGGGCCGCCTCCTGGGCGCTGATGACCCGGGCGTCGAGCTGTTCCACCGCGTGGCTCACGGTGACGTCGATGGCGGCCATGCGCTCGATCACCTGCTCGTGGCAAGAAGGGAGCTCACCCAGTGAGGTCTTCCGTTCGTGCCCGGACCGGGTGACGGCAGGGCCGTGACGCACAAAGCTCCCTGCCCGTTGCGATAGTGCCAACTTCCGCTACGGAGCAAGGGAGCTTCGTGGTCACCTATCATGCCACCCTTGACGTATCCGATGACCTCGTTTCCTGGCTGGAGAACCTCATCGCCACCCGAAGGGGCGAACTCCGCGGCTCTCGGCGGAAATTGACCTCCTTCGACCAAGCCGTCATGGTCCTTGTCCACCTCGCCAAAGGCGATACCTTCGCCCAGCTCGGCGCTCACTACGGAGACCAACGGTGATCCGCTCTACAGCGGCAAGCACCCCGACCACGGCGTCAACGTCCAGGGACTCACCGACGCGGAAGGCGAACTGGTCTACCTCGGCCGTGCCCGGCCCGGATCGACCACCGACCTGCCCGCCGCCCGCGCCGGCGGCACCGTCCGCACCCTGGGCCGCCGCCCGAGAGGTAAAGGACACAACGGCTGGGAGAAGCTCACCGACTCCGCCCACGCCCGACTCCGCGCGCCAGTAGAGCGAGCCTTCGCCGTACTCAAACGTTGGCGAGTACTGGACCTGGTACGCATCAGTCCGAACCGCATCACCGGCCTGCTGCACGCGATCCTCGCCATCATCCAGAAGCGATCTTCACTCGCCAGCGCGTAGATCGGGAATGCTCAGCACCAGGCACAATGACGTCATCAGCCATGGAGCCTCCTCCTGAATTGGAGGGGAGGGACTTTGGAAGTTTGGTTTCTTGAAGCGCCTAGCTACTGTAGGACATGGCCATGTCCATGCCCCTGAAGGTCAGACGTCAGACGTCCGTGACGTGGAGACGTTCGCCCTGGGGACCGTAGATGGCGATGGTCTCCGACGGCATGTCCTCTCTGGCGTTGCCGATCCAATGGGGGACGTCGGTGCTGAATTCTGCGGCCTCGCCCGCCGCCAATTCCGTGCGCGTGCTGTCGAGGACGAGCTGCACCGTCCCGCTCAGGACGTAGAACCATTCACGTCCGGGGTGTGAATGGTAGCGCGGGGGCGGGAGCTGGAAGGCGGGCGGATAGATGACTTTGTATGCCTGAAGGCCGCCGGACTGCATTCCGAGCGGCACAAACGTCAGCCCGTGTTTGCGGACAAGGCGCAGATGCACGCGGGGATCGCCTGTCGCGGGGGCCGCGACGAGTTCGTCCAGCGCGACTCCATAGGTGCGGGCGAGGGGAAGGAGCTGTTCCAGAGTGGGGCGGGTCTGCCCGCGCTCGATGCGGGAGATGGTGCTCGGGATGAGCCCCGTCCGGTTGGCCAGTTCGGTCAGGGTCACTCCGCGAGCCTGCCGAATCCTCCGCAGCCTCGGGCCGACGTTCTGCAGGACCGTCTCATCGTCTTCCACGAAGCCGTCTCTCCTTCCGGCAGCGGTTTGCGACACTGCAAAAAGTATCGCAGGATCGCAAGGCTGGCTGCGACGGTCGGCCCATGACACAGACGCAGAAGCAGTCGCAAAGACACAAGCACGGACACCGGCGCTATCGCATCCTCGGGCGGGCGCGCTGGTCATGGCGCTCGGCGCGGGCAGCGCGGCGTCGTGGAACGCGGAGGACATGGAGGCCGCGTCCCCGGCCTCCACCTCCACCTCTGTCTCGTGCGACGCCGCGACAAAGCACGACGACGAGTTCAACAAGGCGTTCAAGCACAAGTTCGCGAAGGTACGCGAGGTGCGGATGCATTACGTCAAGGGCGGCTCAGGTCCGGCGCTGGTGCTGCTGCACGGCTGGCCGCAAAGCTGGTACGAGTGGCGCAAGATCATGCCCGCGCTCGCCAAGAAGCACACCGTCTACGCGCTGGACCTGCCCGGCCTCGGAGACAGCAGGGGTAGCCCTCCGAGCTTCGATAAGAAGACGTTGGCGCGCTATGTCCACGGTTTGCTGCAGGACCGTATCGGGCTCGACAAATTCGACCTGGTCGCGCACGATCTCGGCGGCGGAGTAGGTTTCCAGTACACCTCGCAATACCCTGAGCAAGTCAGCTCGTATACGCACATGGACTATCCGCTCCCGGGGCGCAAGCTGCCCGCCGCGCAATATCGCACGTTCTCCTGGCACATGGCGTTCAACAGCCAGAAGAAGATTCCCGAGCGGCTCGTCGACAATCCGGATGACGTGCGCGAATATCTCACCGGGTTCTATCCTCAGGTCGCCTACGGCGGATCGGCGTTCGGCGGCTCGCGGACCAAGTCGCCCTTCACCAGGGCGGAGACCGACGAATACGTCCGTACGTACAGCCGCCCGGAGGTGCTGCGCGCCGGATTCGAGCTCTACCGGAGCCTGGACAAGGACGAGCGCGACAACGCAGCGGCTCGTTCCGTGAACACCCGCACGCTGCTGCTGACGGCGACGGGATCACTGGCTAGCGCGAAGCCGACACTTAAGTCGAAACTGACCAATATCAAGCGTGCAGTGGAGATTCCGAAGTCGGGTCACTGGCTGGCGGAGGAGAACGCCGAAGCGGTGAAGGACGAGATCGTGGACTTCACGAGAAAATGAGTACGGCGAAGGCTCGCTCTACTGGCGCGCGGAGTCGGGCGTGGGCGGAGTCGGTGAGCTTCTCCCAGCCGTTGTGTCCTTTACCTCTCGGGCGGCGGCCCAGGGTGCGGAAGGTGCCGCCGGCGCGGGCGGCGGGCAGGTCGGTGGTCGATCCGGGCCGGGCACGGCCGAGGTAGACCAGTTCGCCTTCCGCGTCGGTGAGTCCCTGGACACTGAGAGGGCAGTAAGTGAAATTTTGTCCGCTGTTGCAGTGTCGACTAGCCTCGAAGTTTCGTGACGGTCCGCCGACGCAGTCGGTAGACCGTTTTCGTGCCGTGGGCTGATGTTGTGCATGCCCAGGACCCGAGTGTCGTCTCGGGGTGGCGCCGGGTTCCACTGCTCCGGGTGTTGAGCTGCTGTCGTAGGGGCGGGAATCTGCTGGTCAGCCGGGGTTCGGCAGGAGTGCGAGCCGTTCGAGAGCTGTGGTGATGTGGCTGGTCCAGGGCCAGTGCCGGGCCAGGCGGAGGATCCGTCGGCGGCCGGTGGTCACGAGCTGTCCGGCCGTGGTGAACAGGCGGAGCCGTAGTCGGCGGGGCTCCCAGAGCCGGGCCTTGCCGGTCAGAGCGAGCATCGGCATCCATGCCACCAGGTCGAGAGCGATCTGTACGATCTCCAGCCAGATCCGGTTCTGGGCCGTGCGGTGCAGGGGCAGGTTGCGCAGGCCGGTGGCTCGGGCGGCCCGGATCCGGTCCTCGGCCCTCGCCCGCAGCCGGTGACGCAGTTCGAGCTCGGCGACCGGTCGGCCCGAGGTGTTGGTCGCGAAGCAGGTCAGCCGCATGCCGTCCGCATCCGTGAGCCGTAACTGGGCTCCGGGGTGCGGCCGTTCCTTCCTGACGATCAGCCGCATGCCCTTGGGCCAGCCGTCCAGGACGTCGCCGGTGGGTTCGGCGACCCAGGCGCCGTCACGGATCGCGCCGTCCGCCTCGACGGCCGCCGTCCAGGCCGATGCCGGAACTCTCAGCACATGCTGGTGGACCTGCTCGGTGATCGCCATGCCGACCGAGTAGGACAGCCACCGTCCCCGCTGAGTGAGCCAGGCGACGAAGTCGTGGGTGTTGCCCGCGGAGTCGGTGCGGATCAGGGTCCGGCGTCCGCGCCGGTACTTCTTCGGTAGCTGGGCCAGGGCCAGTTGGGCGGCGGTGATGTGGTCGGCGGCCGTGTTCGATCCGGCGTTGCCTGCTCTGAGCAGGGCCGCGACCGGTTCACCCGTGCCGCCCGGCCCGTGGTCGACGAACCCCATCAGCGGGTGGTGGCCGTAGGTTCGCTTCCACGTGGGTGCGGCGTCCTCCTTGTCCGAGTGCGCGATCACCAGCACCCCGTCGAGGTCCACGGTCACCGTCCCGCCCGCATCAGGCGCTTTGCGGTCGGCCAACCGCCAGACGCGTTCGCGGACTTCAGCCCGCGCTGTGCGGATGGCCCGTAGGGCCTTCTCACCGGAGGCTGCGAGGGTGTCGATGAGGCGGGAGACCGTCGGGTCGGAGGCCACCGGCCCGAACACGGCGCCCCTGCCGTGTGACTCTACGTGATGCTTGTCGTCATCTCCGGCCGGACTGCTGATGCTGTGCCTTGTGCACCTGCCGGAACCGACCCGGTGAGACGCCGTACTCGCGACGGAACGCCCCTGCAAAAGCGAATTCCGTCGAGTATCCGATCTGCCGGGCTATCGCGGCCAACGATGCGTCGGTTTCTCGGAGCAGCCGCGCGGCACAACCCAGTCGCCAGTCCCTCAGATACGTCATGGGCGGCTTGCCGACCACTGAGGCGAAGCGTCTCGTGAACGTCACCCGGGACATGCCCACGGTCTCGCCGAGTCGCGAAGCCGTCCACTGGGTCTGCGGACTGTTGTGGATCGTGCGCAGTACGGCAGCGATAGCCGGGTCGGACATCGCGGGCAGGCCCTTCGAGCCCTCGTCCTCCATCCACTGACGCAGGACATGAACGAGCATCAGATCGAGTACCGCCGACCGAGACACGTCCGTACCCGTCTGCGCTTGCGACGCATCGTCGTCGAGCAGGCTGACGACCGATCGCAACGCCGGGAACCGCTCATAGTCGGGAGACACCACGAGCAGGTCCGGCATCGCCCCGAGGTACGGGTGCACCTGACCATGGTCCAACCGGTAGGCACCGCAGAGGAACTCGAAGTCGGCGGAGCCGGAAACCGGCTGGTCCAGGCTCAGCACCACCTGTGGCAGCCCGCGAAGCGCACACGGAGCGTGGCTGAGCCCGTGGTCTGCTCCGGACGTGATCAGGACGGCATCGCCCGGCTGCAAGGCGACGGGCGGCGCGTCGGCGGCGATGAGCCAGCCGCTGCCCCGGAGGACCACGTGGAAGCCGCTCCCGGTCAAGCCGGAGTACCGCATACCCCACGAACCCGATTGCCGGAATCGTCGGACGGTGCCACGTCCGACCCGGAGGCTGGAGATCGCCTGACTGATCATGTCCACCCGCTCGATTCTATGCGCCGTACAAGCTCGTATTCAGCCGCGCCACCTGTGTATGTCCGCGCACGTCAGCGGCTGGTTCAGTGAGTGTCATGAGAGAAGACGACACCGGTATGAGGGAGTGCATCGTGGTCGGCGCGGGGGCCGCCGGAATGAGTGCCGCGCTCACACTCGGCCGGGCCCGGCGAAGGACACTGGTTATCGACGCCGGCCAGCAGAGCAACCTCGCCGCCTCGGGCATCGGAGGTCTGCTCGGACACGATCGACGCCCTCCCGCTGAGTTCTATGCCGCAGGGCGCGCGGAACTGACGGCCTACCCGTCCGTTGAGGTACACCGGGGCGTAGTCGCCCATGGAGTGCAGGAGGACGACGGAAGCTTCGCTGTGACCTTCAGCGACGGCCGTCGCGAGCGAGCCCGAAGCATGGTCCTGGCCTCCGGAATGGACTACCGCTACCCACGGCTGCCCGGCATGGACGAGCGATGGGGTAATTCGGTCTTCCACTGTCCGTTCTGCCACGGCTGGGAAGTCCGCGACCGCCCCATGGGCGTTCTTGCGGAGGGCGCGGTCGGCGTGCACGGAGCTCTGAACCTCCGTGCTTGGAGCGATCGGATCACGCTGCTGACCAACGG
The DNA here is from genome assembly GCF_011045075.1 of Streptomyces boncukensis. GTDB lineage: Bacteria > Actinomycetota > Actinomycetes > Streptomycetales > Streptomycetaceae > Streptomyces > Streptomyces boncukensis. The sequence continues at coordinate 787 of NZ_JAAKZZ010000181.1, read as the reverse complement.
CAGTGAGCTGACCGACCAGCACCGCGAGCAATTGGCCGTCGGCGGAGTGGGCCTCGACGAGCGGCCGATCACCGGCCTCCACGGGCCAGGGGCCGAGTTGCGGGCCGCGATATTCGCCGACGGCGGAGAACTCCCCATCGGTGCACTGCTGGTCAAGACGACTCTCTACCAGCGCTCCACGCTGGCCCGCGACCTCGGAGCATCCCTGACCGAACCGGACGAAATGCTCAGCGTCGAGGCGATCAAAGTAGACGCAATGACCCGGACCGGTGTCCCCGGGCTGTACGCGGCCGGGGACGCGGCCACCTCGGTCCCGCCGTCCATGGCGGCCGCCATGGCGTCGGGCTACCTGGCCGGCGCCGCCGCCGCTGTGCAACTTGCCGCAGGCTACTGAAGCCCACTCTCAAAACGCAGCAGACCGACGCCCGCAAGGCAGTCACCGCCCAGTGCGACCGCGAGCACCACATCCAGCAGGCCCTTGCCCGGGTCGAGCACCATCCGTGGTTCGCGCCATGGCGCCAGTACCGCTGTTATCGCCCTGTCCACACCGGCCTTACGGATCGTCTCCACCAGCAGCAACCGCCAGCGGGAGCCCCCCGACCACCGCCTCCGGTAGGGACAGACGGATAGGACCCGATACGCTCCTTCACCTGGAGAGTGCTCCTAATTCGTGAGTAGGCGGTTCCAGGGCAGCCCCGTGAAGGGCTGCTGGACTGACTGATGTGGATGGGTTTCGCGGTGGCCGCGTGGGCGCCGGATGGACTCCTGTGTTCTCCCGGCCCGCTGA
>NZ_JAAKZZ010000180.1 GCF_011045075.1 Streptomyces boncukensis | reverse complement strand
GTACGTAGTAGTCGCCATTGGCGTGCAGCAGCGCGCAGAACGTAGGGTTTCTCACCCGAGTCACGTCCTACTTTCGGGCCCTCTGCAGAGAGAAGATCCCTCCGACATTTTTTTTTTTAGAGTCTCGGGGGCTCGGAGAGGTGTATAAGAGACAGGCTCTTCACGCGCCGCTAAGAATGGCCCGCGCCGCAGGCCGCTCCTGCGGTCTCCCCGACGACGAAGAGGTTCCGCTCCGCCATGTCCGCTCCCCCAGCGTCCGAACCGCAGCACCGCCGGCGCCGCCGTTTCACTCCGCTTCAGAAGCTCTCCGCCGCGACCGGTGTCGCCGCCGTGGGCGCCGCCGCCCTGGTGACCGGTGTCGGCTCCGGGGGCTCCGGCGGCGGGGACGGCACGGCGCGGGTGGCCGGCGGCGACATCGACGCGAAGCCGGTCGCGTGGCAGACCGCCACGGACAGCTCGGAGGCCCAGCGCAGGAGCATCGACCAGCAGTCCTCGCACGCCGAGGCGCGCGAGAAGGCGGAGGCGAAGAAGAAGGCCGACGCGAAGCAGCGCGCGGCGGAGGCCAGGAAGAAGGCCGAGGCCAAGCAGCGCGCCGAGGCGGCGCGGAAGGCCAGGGCGAAGGCCGCGGCCGCCGAGAAGCGGCGCAAGGCCGCCGCCGCCCGCGCGGCCCGTGCGAAGGCCGCGGCCGAGCGCGCCGCCAAGGAGGCCGCGAGCCGCTCGGCGCAGCGCGCCGCCCCGGCCGCGCCCTCGGGCTCGCCGCAGCAGATCGCCCGGCAGATCATCGGCAACGAGGCGCAGTTCCAGTGCTTCTCGCAGATCGTCGAGCGGGAGAGCGGCTGGAGGGCCGACGCGCAGAACCCGAGCAGCGGCGCCTACGGGCTCGTCCAGGCGCTGCCGGGCTCCAAGATGGCCTCGGCGGGCGCGGACTGGCGCACCAACCCGGCCACTCAGATCACGTGGGGCCTGGGCTATATGAACGACCGCTACGGCAGCCCCTGCGGCGCCTGGTCGTTCTGGCAGGCCAACAGCTGGTACTGAGCCGACGGTACGCAGAGGGCGGCACCCCGCGCGGGGTGCCGCCCTCTGTCGTCGGTACGGCGGCTACTTCCGCATGATCTCCGGCTCGTGCCGGCGCAGCAGGCGGATGACGGCGAAGCCGCACAGCACGCCCATCAGCACGAGGACGCTCATGTCCATCATCCACTTGCTGAGCTCGTGCTCCCACAGGGGATCGACGTCGGTGGGGTCCTTGAGGTCCTGCGGGCTCAGCACGCCCAGGTTGACCGTGGCGGCCAGCGCGGCCATCGCCCAGCGGGAGGGCATCAGCCAGGCGAGCTGCTCGACGCCGGGGCTGTCGTAGAGCTTGAAGAGCACACCCGTGAAGACGACCTGCACCACGGCGAAGAGCACCAGCAGGATCATCGTCTTCTCGGAGGTCTTCACCAGCGCGGAGATGATCAGGCCGAACATCATCGAGGTGCCGCCGAGCGCGATCATCACCAGCGTCATCTCGATCGCCGGGTTGGAGGCGAGCAGCCCCTCGTCGGGAAGGTCCCGCGGGAAGAAGCCGACCATGCACATCAGCACGCCCTGGAGCGCGGCCACGATGCCGAGGACGATCACCTTCGACATGAGATAGGCGGAGCGGGACAGGCCGGTGGCCCGTTCGCGCTCGTAGATGACCCGTTCCTTGATCAGCTCACGTACGGAGTTGGCCGCCCCGGAGAAGCAGGCGCCGATGGCGAGGATCAGCAGAATCGGCCCTGCGTCGTGGTTGGTCTTGCCCGGCGGCGCCGTCAGCCCGAAGTCGGACGGCATCAGGGTGGAGACGAAGCCCAGCAGCAGCGGGGTGACGAAGGACAGCACCAGGAAGGAGCGGTCGGAGGCGATGACGGAGACATAGCGCCGGATCAGCGTCCACAGCTGGGAGCCCCAGCTCTGCGGTTTCCGCTGCCGGGAGGGCTGCATCTGCTGCATTTGCTGCATCTGCTGCATGCCGGACTGCATGCCGTAGGCGTCGGCGCCCTGCGGGAGCTGCGCGTCGATGTCCGCCGCGTACATCTGGTAGTGCTGCGAGCCCTGCCAGCGGCCCATCCAGTCGTACTCGCGGTAGTTCTCGAAGGCGGAGAAGACGTCGGCCCAGGAGTCGTAGCCGAAGAAGTTCAGCGCCTCCTCGGGCGGCCCGAAGTAGGCCACACCGCCGCCCGGGGCCATGACCAGCAGCTTGTCGCAGAGCTGGAGCTCGGCCACGGAGTGGGTGACGACGAGGACCGTGCGGCCGTCGTCGGCCATGCCGCGCAGCAGCTGCATCACGTCGCGGTCCATGCCCGGGTCGAGGCCCGAGGTGGGCTCGTCGAGGAAGATCAGCGACGGCTTGGTGAGCAGCTCCAGGGCGACCGAGACGCGCTTGCGCTGGCCGCCGGAGAGGGAAGTGATCTTCTTGGTCGCGTGGATGTCGAGCTTCAGCTCGGCCAGCACCTCCTCGACCCGCGCGTTGCGCTCGGCCTCGGCGACGTCGCCGGGGAAGCGGAGCTTGGCCGCGTAGCGCAGCGCGGTACGCACCTTCAGCTCCTTGTGCAGGATGTCGTCCTGCGGCACGAGGCCGATGCGCTGGCGCAGCTCGGCGAACTGTGTGTAGAGGTTCCGGTTGTCGTAGAGGACGGCGCCCTCGTCCGCCGGGCGGTAGCCGGTGAGGGCCCGCAGCAGCGTGGACTTGCCGGAGCCCGACGGGCCGATGACGCCGACCAGCGACTTCTCGGGGACGCCGAAGGTGACGTTGTTGAGGATCACCTTGCCGCCGTCCACCTTCACCGTGAGGTGGCGGGCGGAGAAGGAGACCTCACCGGTGTCGACGAACTCCTCCAAGCGGTCGCCGACCAGCCGGAACGTGGAGTGGCCGACGCCGACCGTGTCCTGCGGCGTGATCACGGCGGAGCCCGACTTGGGCAGCGGCTGGCCGTTGACGTAGGTGCCGTTGTGGCTGCCCAGGTCGCGGATCTCGCAGCGGCCGTCGGGCGAGGCGCGGAACTCGGCGTGGTTCCGGGAGACCTGGAGGTCGGAGACGACCAGGTCGTTCTCCAGGGAGCGGCCGATCCGCATCACACGGCCGAGCGCGACCTGGTAGAACGTCGTCGGGCTGCGGTCGCCGCCCGCCGGCTGGCCCGGGCCCGGCGCGCCGGGCCCGCCCTGCGGGGGCATCCCCTGCTGCGGGGGCTGAGCGGCGTAGGGCTGAGCCTGCTGGGGCTGCTGGGTCTGCTGCGCCTGTGCGGCCTGCGGCGGCGCCATCTGCGCGGCCTGCTGCTGCGGCACGGGCTGCTGGTACGGAGGCTGCTGGTACGGAGGCTGCTCAGGCTGCGGTTGCGGCTGCTGCGGAGGCTGCTGCCAGCCGGGCTGCGGCTGCTGGTACTGCTGGGGCGGCTGCTGTCCCCAGTCGGGCCCGCCTCCGCCCGGGCCCGGCTGGTACGGCGGGGCCGCGTGCTGCGCCTGCTGCGGGGGCGCCATCTGCGCGGCCTGCTGCGCCTCGGGCGCGACGGCGTGGGCCTGGTAGTAGACGTCGGCGGGCTGCGCCGGAGCGCCGCCCGTGGCGCCGTCGGAGAAGGTCAGCCGGGGGCCGTCGGTGGCGTTGCCGAGATGGACGCTCATGCCGGCGGCCAGCTCCAGCTGCTGGAGCCGCCGCCCCTGCACATAGGTGCCGTTCGTGCTGCCGTGGTCGTCAATGACCCAGGCCCGCCCTCCCCAGCGCACGGTGGCGTGCCGCCAGGAGACTCTGGCGTCGTCGATCGCCACGTCGCCCTGCGGATCGCGGCCGAGGGTGTACGTCCTGGACGGATCCAGCGTCCAGGTCTGTCCGTTCAATTCCAGTACGAGTTCCGGCACTCCATGCCCCAAAAGTTGTCCCCCGATGTACCCCTCTGCTGAAGAGGGAGTCTAGGGATGGCGATACATCGTGGGGGAACTATTCCAGGCCCGGCCGCCTCGCAGAAAGTCGCCCCGGAAAACCTCCCGCACGGCGTGCACCGACGGGGCCGATACCGGCTCCGGCCGCAGAAACACCCATGGAACAGTACTGATCACGACCGATACGGAAAACTGGGATATCGCCGGACCAGAGCGGAATCGTCATCGGTACGTGCGAAGTACATACGGTACGCCGCGTACCTTCCCCCGATCGCGTACGGCCCGTTCCCCGGCCCCACACTCGGCTCCGCTCCTTTCCGAGAGGTGTGCCCGGGGTGGCGACCGGGTTGAGCCGAGATGCACAGGTAGTGCGCGAGGGCGCCCCGGACGAGTCCGCACGCCCCGCAGCCGCTACTGTGAAAGGACCATGAGCGCACCTCTCGCACCGCCACCCACATACGCCGAGACTCCGACGCTCCTCGTCAAGATCTTCGGCAAGGACCGGCCCGGCATCACCGCGGGGCTCTTCGACACCCTCGCCGCCTTCGCCGTCGAGGTCGTCGACATCGAGCAGCTCGTCACCCGGGGCCGCATCACACTCTGCGCCCTGGTCACCGCGCCGACCAGCGGCACGGCGACGGAGGGCGAGCTCCGTGCGACCGTGCACAGCTGGGCGGAGTCCATGCGGCTGGAAGCCGAGATCATCTCCGGCACCGGCGACAACCGCCCGCGCGGCACGGGCCGCTCGCATGTGACCGTGCTGGGACATCCGCTGACCGCCGAGTCGACCGCGGCGATAGCCGCGAGCATCACCTCGACGGGCGGCAATATCGACCGTATCTTCCGGCTCGCCAAGTACCCCGTACTGGCCGTCGAGTTCGACGTCTCCGGTACCGAGACGCCGGCGCTGCGCACCTCGCTGGCGCTCCAGGCGGCGGAGCACGGCGTGGATGTGGCGGTGGTCGCCTCCGGGCTGCAGCGCAGGGCGCAGCGCCTGGTCGTCATGGACGTCGACTCGACGCTCATCCAGGACGAGGTGATCGAGCTGTTCGCGGCGCACGCGGGCTGCGAGGAGGAGGTCGCCGAGGTGACCGCGCGGGCGATGCGCGGCGAGCTGGACTTCGCGCAGTCGCTGCACGCCCGCGTCGAACTCCTCGCGGGGCTCGACGCGTCCGTGGTGGACAAGGTGCGCAAGGAGGTGCGGCTCACACCGGGCGCACGCACCCTCGTCCGTACCCTCAAGCGGCTCGGCTTCCAGGTCGGCGTGGTCTCCGGTGGCTTCACTCAGGTCACCGACGCGCTCCAGGACGAGCTGGGGCTGGATTTCGCGTCGGCGAACGCCCTGGAGATCGAGAACGGCAAGCTCACCGGGCGGGTCACAGGCGAGATCGTGGACCGCGCGGGCAAGGCGCGGCTGCTGCGCCGCTTCGCACAGGAGGCGGGGGTGCCGCTGGCCCAGACGGTCGCGATCGGCGACGGGGCCAACGACCTGGACATGCTCAACACGGCCGGCCTCGGCGTCGCGTTCAACGCCAAGCCCGTGGTCCGCGAGGCCGCGCACACCGCCGTCAACGTGCCCTTCCTGGACACCGTCCTCTATCTGCTGGGCATCACCCGGGAAGAGGTCGAGGCCGCGGACGTGGAAGAGCCCGCCGTCGAGGGCTGACCCGCATCCACCCCGCGGATCCCGCATCGGCGGATCCCGCATACCGGCATCGGAACCGGGCCCCGATGCCGGGGACGCGGGATCCACCGGATACGGCTCAGGCGCGCGGTGACCAGAAGTCCGTCAGCTCGGCGGCGCCGGGCTCCACGGACTTCCACGGCCCCTGATAGCGCAGCACGGCCACCGCCGCGGTGGGAAAGCCGCGCGAGATCCGCTCCCGCGCGTCGCGGTCCCCGCTGCCGGCGAGCAGGTCGGTCACTGCCTGGACGCCGGGGTTGTGCCCGATCACCAGCAAGTCCCGCACCTCGTCGGGCGCTTCGTTGATGATCTCGATGATCTGGCCGGGGGACGCCTCGTACAGCCGGTCCTCATAGACCGTCCGGGGGCGCTTCGGGAGGTGCTGGACGGCCAGCTTCCAGGTCTCACGGGTGCGGGCCGCGGTGGAGCAGTAGGTGAGCTGGGGGTTGATGCCGTGCTCTGCGAGCCACTCGCCGGCGGCCGGGGCGTCCCGGCGGCCGCGCTCGGCGAGGGGCCGCTCGTGGTCCGCCACCTGCGGCCAGTCGGCCTTGGCATGCCGGAGAAGGACGATGTTGCGGGGGACGTCGACGCTCATGTGTCCCAGCTTCGCATGAAACGCGCCATCGGGCGCGGGGTGTTGGGAGGGCACCCCGGCACGGGTGAAGCGGGGCCCCGGCATCAGCCCAGGATGAGGTCCCGGAGCTGCACCAGCGCCGCGAACAGCGCACGGCCCCCGGAGGGCTCGGCCGCATCCGCCTCTCCCCCGCCGACCAGCAGCACCAGCAGCACCACGAAAGCGGCGACCGGCAGCGCTATGCCCCACCAGGGCAGCCGGGTCTGGACACCGCTCACCGGCGTGGCCTGGCGGGCTCGGGCGGTGCGGGCCTCGCTCCGCTCGCTCGTCCTGCTGGGCTGCGCGGGGGCCGTCATGGGGATCGCCTCCGGGTGGTTCCGTCGTTCCGCGTCGTCTGCTTCGACGCTACGGAAACGCGGGGCGACTTCCCATCGGGAAACCCACCCAGTTGCCCCTGACCCTGACCCCCTAGGGGATGGTGGTGCTAACCCCACCGTCCCCGGGACCGCGCCCGCGGACCCGGGGGCGGTCAGGGTGCGGCGATGCTGGCGATGACGCCGATGACGACGGTGACCGCGATCATCGCACCGAAGATGAGCAGCAGCTTCCGCTGCGGCGTGGGCGGATTCGGTTCGAGCACTGGCATACCCGCCAGTGTCGCACTCAGCGCCCGTCCTCGATGACCCGGTCCCGGCCTGCGAGCATCCCCATCGCGATCTGGGCCAGCATCAGCCCGGCCATCAGCAGCAGCGGCACCCGCCAGCCGCCGCTGGCGTCGTGCAGGGCGCCGACGAGCAGCGGGCCCGGGATGGAGAGCAGATAGCCGGTGCTCTGTGCGAAGGCGGAGAGCTTCACGACGCCCGCGCTGGACCGCGAGCGCATCCCGATCATGGTGAGGGCCAGCGGGAAGGCGCAGTTGGAGACGCCCAGCACCACCGCCCAGAGCCACGCCCCGGAGTGCGGCGCGACGTACAGTCCCGCGTATCCGAGCAGCCCGCAGCCGCCGAGCGCGAGGACCAGCGGTCCCTGGTGCCGCATCCGGGCGGCCAGCTTCGGCAGGACGAACGAGAGCGGGATGCCCATGCCCATCGTCACGGCGAGCATCAGCCCGGCCGACGAGGCGGAGACCCCGGAGTCCCGGAAGATCTGCGGCAGCCAGCCCATCACGATGTACGCGCCGGACGCCTGGAGGCCGAAGAAGATGCCGAGCGCCCACGCGGTGGGCGACTTCGTGATCCGTAGGGGCGCCGCGTCCGCCGCACCGCCCGCCGGGCCTTCGGCGCCGCCGCTCGCCCGCGGGTCCTGCGGCTGGTCCTGCCCCTGATCCGGCCGCTGGTCCGGCCGGCCGGGGGCCGCCTGCCCGGGGCGGGTGGCGGGGCTGCGGAAGATCAGGACCCAGGGCACCAGCGCGACGGCGCCGAGCACGGCCCAGGCACCGATCCCCACCCGCCAGCTGCCGCCCAGCGCGTCGGTCAGGGGCACGGTGACGGCGGCGGCCCCGGCGGTGCCGAGCGCCAGCGCCATCGAGTACAGGCCGGTCATCGTGCCGACCCGGCCGGGGAACCACTGCTTGACGATCACCGGCATCAGCACATTGCTCACCGCGATGCCCGCGAGCGCCAGCGCGGTGGCGGCGAGAAAGGCCGCCGTGCCGCCCGCGAAGGGGCGCAGTACGAGCCCGAGGGTGATCGCCGCCGTCCCGGCGAGCACGACGGCCGCGGGGCCCCGGCGGCGGGCGAGGCGCGGTGCCAGGCCGCCGAAGACGGCGAAACACAGCGGGGGTACGGAAGTGAGCATTCCGGCCACGGTGCCGTTCATCCCGAGGCCGTCGCGCACCTCCTCCAGCAGCGGTCCGAGGCCGGATATCGCGGGGCGGAGGTTGAGTGCGGCGAGCACGAGTCCGACCACGGCAACGCGGCGCATCCACGGGGAGAAGCCCGTGGCGCCCGAAGCCGCGGCCGAGGGCTCCGCGGGCCTCGGACGGTCGGTGCGCGGGGCGGAGTCCGGGGAGTCGTCTGTGGTGGGCATACCTGCCATCATAGAATCATGGGATGAATGTGCCCCACCCCCTTTCTGTCCTCAGAGAGAACGGAGAGCCATGTCACTGCCCGCACCCCAGCGCGCCGCGCTCGTCGACCAGGTGATCGCCACGCTCCGCACCCAGATCACCTCGGGGGCCTGGCCCATCGGGGGCCGTATCCCGACCGAGCCCGAGCTGGTCGAACAGCTCGGTGTCGCCCGCAACACGGTGCGGGAGGCAGTCCGCGCGCTCGCGCACAACGGGCTGCTGGACATCCGGCAGGGGTCGGGCACCTACGTCCTGGCGACCAGCGAGCTGGCGGGGGTGCTCCACCGCAGGTTCCGGGACGCACGCGCGGGCGACGTCGCCGAGCTGCGGAGCGCGCTGGAGACCACGGGGGCGCGGCTGGCAGCGCTGCGGCGCACGGAAGAGGACGTGCGGCGGCTGGACTCGCTGCTGCGGCGGCGCGAGGAGGCATGGGAGTCGGGGAACGTGGAGTGGTTCGTGCAGGCCGACAGCGGCCTGCACCGGGGCGTGGTGGCGGCCGCGCACAACGAGGTGCTCGCGGGGGTCTACGCGGACCTGGGGGACGTGCTGCACGCGAACCTGCGGCGGAACGTCGGCGACGAGCTGACCCCGGAGGGCTATATGGACCACGCCCGGCTGGTCGCGGCGATCCGCGAGGGCGAAGCGGAGGCGGCGGCGCGGGAGGCCGCCTCGTACACGTCGGAGTGGACCGGGTGGACCGGCCAGCCGGCCGCGCCGGGCGGCTGACCGGGAACCGCGGCTCCCTCTCCGGCCGCTGGGACAGCGGGCCGGGGAGGGAGCCGCGGAGGGCGTGCGGCGGTCAGGCGCCCATCATGTGCACGCCACCGTCCACATGCACGATCTCGCCCGTGGTCTTCGGGAAGAAGTCCGACAGCAGGCCCACCACGCCGCGGCCCGCGGGCTCCGGGTCGGTGAGGTCCCAGCCGATCGGAGCGCGGTGGTTCCACACGTCCGCCAGCTCCTCGAAGCCGGGGATGGACTTGGCGGCCATCGACTTGATGGGGCCGGCGGAGACGAGGTTGCAGCGGATGTCCTTCGCGCCCAGGTCGCGCGCGAGGTAGCGGCTGGTGGACTCCAGCGCCGCCTTGGCCACACCCATCCAGTCGTACTTCGGCCAGGCGGACTGCGCATCGAAGGTGAGGCCGACGACGGAGCTGCCGCGCGGCATCAGCGGCAGGCAGGCCGTGGTGAGCGACTTGAGCGAGTACGCCGAGACGTGCACCGCGGTGCCGACGTCCTCCCAGCTCGCCTCCAGGAAGTTGAACGCGCCCAGCGGGCCGAAGGCGATGGAGTGCACGATGCCGTCGAGCTGTGTGTCCGCGCCCCAGTGCTCGCGGATCCCGTCCGGGAGCGCGTCCAGGTGCCCCTGGTCGGTCACATCCAGCTCGATCACCGGCACCGGCTTGGGCAGCCGCTTGGCGATCCGCTCGACCAGGGAGAGCCGGCCGAAGCCGGTCAGCAGCACCTCGGCGCCCTCCTCCTGGGCCACCTTCGCCGCGTGGAAGGCGATCGAGCCCTCGGTGAGGACGCCGGTGACCAGGATGCGCTTGCCAGCGAGGATTCCGCTCATGTTCAGTGACCCATGCCCAATCCGCCGTCGACCGGGATGACGGCTCCAGTGATGTACGCGGCCTCGTCGGACGCCAGGAAGCGGACCGACGAGGCGATCTCCTCCGCCTGCGCGTAACGGCCCAGCGGGACCTGCTTGACGATCTCCTCGCGCTGCTCGTCGCTCAGCGCCCGGGTCATGTCCGTGTCGACGAAGCCCGGCGCCACGACGTTGCAGGTGATGCTGCGGGAGCCCAGCTCACGGGAGAGCGAGCGGGCGAATCCGACCAGCCCGGCCTTGGAGGCGGCGTAGTTGGCCTGACCGGCCTGGCCCATCAGCCCCACGACCGACGAGATCAGCACGATGCGGCCCCTGCGGGCGCGGAGCATGCCGCGCGAGGCGCGCTTGACGACGCGGAAGGTGCCGGTGAGGTTGGTGTCGAGGACCGAGGTGAAGTCCTCCTCGGACATCCGCAGCAGCAGCTGGTCGCGCGTGATGCCGGCGTTGGCCACCAGCACCTCGACCGGGCCCTGTTTGTCCTCGACCTCCTTGTACGCCTGCTCCACCTGCTCCGGGTCCGTGATGTCGCACTTGACGCCGAGCACACCCTCGGGCGGCTCCCCGGAGCGATAGGTGACGGCGACGTTGTCGCCTCCGTCGGCGAAGGCGCGGGCGATGGCGAGGCCGATGCCGCGGTTGCCTCCGGTGACGAGCACTGAGCGGCTCACGGTGTGACCACCCTTTCTGCTGATGCGTACATGTCCGGTCCTCCCCCGCCTTGCGTACCGAACCTATCGGGCGCCTGTGCGCGGCGGAGAATCGGCCACGGACAGCGGCCCGCGTGGGCTGCTGTGGGGTCCCTACAGAAAACGCGGAACGGCGCGGGACAGCGCACCCTCCGGGCGGGCATGCTGCACTGCAGTCGGATCCCACCAGGAGGCACTCGTGCGCGACTCGACCGGCTCCCGCTCCCGCCCCGACGCCACCGATGACTTAACACCGTTCACCGACCTGCCCCTGCGCCCCCTCGCGGATGCCGCGCTGGACCGGGCGCGGGCGCTCGGCGCGCGGCACGCCGACTTCCGGCTGGAGCGGGTGCGCGGCGCGCGCCGGCGGCTGCGGGACGCGCGCCCGGCGGGCACCGAGGACAGCACCGACGCGGGGTACGCGGTGCGGGTGGTACACGACGGGGTGTGGGGGTTCGCCTCGGGAGTGGACCTGACGCCCGAGGCCGCGGCGCACACGGCGCAGCAGGCCGTGGAGATGGCGCGGCTGGCGGCGCGGGTGGGCGCGGGCGCGCGGGTGGAGCCGGCGGACGAGCCGGTGCACGGCGAGCGGGAGTGGGTCTCGGCGTACGAGACGGATCCGTTCGGCGTCCCGGACGGGGAGCAGGCCGGGCTGCTGGCCGAGTGGAGCTCCCTGCTGCTGGCGGGCGACGGGGTCAGCCATGTGGACGCGGTGCTGGGCACCGTGCGGGAGGAGAAGTTCTACGCCGACACCGCGGGCACCGTCACCACCCAGCGGCGGGTGCGGATCCATCCGCGCCTCACCGCCGTCTCGGTGGACGGTCCGGGCGGCTCCGGCCCGCACGGCGGCGGCTTCGACACCCTGCGCACCCTGGCCCCGCCCGCGGCCCGCGGCTGGGAGTATCTGACCGGCACCGGCTGGGACTGGTCCGGCGAACTGGAGCGGATGCCGGAGCTGCTCGCCGAGAAGCGGCGCGCCCCGAGCGTCGAGCCGGGCGCCTACGACCTGGTGATCGACCCCAGCAACCTCTGGCTGACGATCCACGAGTCCGTCGGCCACGCCACCGAGCTGGACCGCGTGCTGGGCTTCGAGGCCGCCTACGCGGGCACGTCGTTCGCCACCCCGGATCAGCTGGGCACGCTGCGGTACGGCTCGCCCGCGATGCGGGTGACGGGCGACCGTACGGCCGAGCACGGGCTGGCCACGGTCGGCTACGACGACGAGGGCGTCGCGGCGCAGTCCTGGGACCTGGTCCGCGACGGGGTGCTGGTCGGCTATCAGCTCGACCGCCGCACCGCGCGGCTCGCGGGCCTCGACCGGTCGAACGGCTGCGCGTTCGCGGACTCGCCCTCGCATGTGCCGCTGCAGCGGATGGCGAATGTGTCGCTGTGCCCCGACCCCGGCGGTCCGTCGACGCGAGGGCTGATCGGCGGCGTGGAGCGCGGGATCTATGTGGTCGGTGACGGCTCCTGGTCCATCGATATGCAGCGGTACAACTTCCAGTTCACCGGCCAGCGGTTCTTCCGTATCGAGGGCGGCAGGCTGGCCGGGCAGCTGCGGGACGTGGCCTACCAGGCGACCACCACCGACTTCTGGCGCTCCCTGGAGGCGGTCGGCGGGCCCGGCACCTATGTGCTGGGCGGCTCGTTCCTGTGCGGAAAGGGGCAGCCGGGGCAGACGGCCGCCGTCTCGCACGGCTGCCCGTCGGCGCTCTTCCGGGGCGTCAACGTGCTCAACACCGTCCGGGAGGCGGTCCGGTGAGCGGCGTGGACCAGGCGCACGAGCTGGTGGAGCGGGCGCTGGAGCTGTCCCGCACGGACGGCTGCGTGGTGATCGCCGACGAGGAGTCGTCGGTCCATCTGCGCTGGGCGGGGAACGCGCTGACGACGAACGGGGTGGCCCGGGGCCGCCGGCTCACGGTGATCGCGACGGTGGACGGGGCGCGGGGAACGGCGTGCGCGGTGGTGTCGCGCGCCGGAGTGTCCCGCGGCGAGCTGGAGCCGCTGGTGCGCGCGGCGGAGGCGGCGGCCCGCGCCGCGGGCCCGGCGGAGGACGCGCGCCCGCTGGTGGCGGGCCTGCCCGAGGCGCCGGACTTCACGGCGCCGCCGGCCCGGACCACCCCGGCCGTCCTCGCCCGCTTCGCACCCGCGCTCGGGGACGCCTTCGCGCGCGCCCAGGCGGAGGACCGGCAGCTGTACGGCTTCGCGCTGCACCGCACCGTCTCCAGCTATCTGGGGACCTCCTCCGGGCTGCGGCTGCGGCACGACCAGCCCTCGGGCCTCCTGGTGCTGAACGCCAAGTCACCCGCTGCGGGCGCCTCGGCCTGGCACGGGCACCCCACCCGGGACTTCACGGACGTCACCCCGGAGCGGCTGGCCGCGCTGGACGCCGGGCTGGCGCGGCGCCTGGGCTGGTCCCGGCGGACGGTGGAGCTGCCGCCGGGGCGGTACGAGACGCTGCTGCCGCCGACCGCGGTCGCCGACCTGATGGTCAACCAGTACTGGTGGTCGTCGGCGCGGGACGCGGCGGAGGGCCGTACCGTCTTCAGCGCACCGGGCGGCGGCACCCGGGTGGGCGAGCGGCTGGCGCGGCTGCCGCTGACCCTGCGCAGCGACCCGGCGGAGCCCGGCCTGGAGACGGCGCCGTTCCTGCTCGCGTACGCCTCGGGCGGGGAGCCGCCCCGGTCGGGCG
>NZ_JAAKZZ010000017.1 GCF_011045075.1 Streptomyces boncukensis | reverse complement strand
CCCCGGCCCGGCCCGGCCCGGCCCGGCCCGGGGCGGGGCGGGATCAGGCTGAACTCTCTGTGGCCTCCGGGACGTCCTCCCCGGCGAACCCGGGCAGCCACGCCTCGATCTCCTCGCGCATCCGCACCCTCGCGCCCAGCTGGCACAGCACTCCGATCGTGCTGAGCGTCACCCGGTGGATCAGCAGATAGGACGGCGGCAGATTGAGCTGCTTGCCCAACTGGTGTGCGGGGGAGCGGGGGTCGGCGATGCGTGCTGCCTGTCCGCGCATCCACTCCCTGCTGAAGGTGAACTCGGCGACGGCGGCGGGCTCGATGATCGGGAGCAGATAGTCCCGCACGCTCTCCGGATCCAGCTCGATGGACTCCTTGACGAACCCCTCCGCGCGCAGCAGCTGATAGACGGCGTCCGCCTCGCCCTCCAGGGCCATGCGCAGCGCGATGCCGATGATCGGCGGCAGCCCTCCGGGCAGCCGGTCCACCGTGCCGAAGTCCAGGACCCCCAGCCGCCAGTCGTCCGGCCTCTCACTTCCGTCGGTGACCAGCCGGAAGTTGCCCGGATGCGGGTCGGCGTGGAGCAGCCCCGTCCGCCCGGGGCCGGAGAAGAGGAAGCGGGCCAGCAGCTGTCCGGCCCGGTCGCACTGGTCCCGGGTGCCGTCCGCTATCACCTCGGACAGGGGTATCCCCTCCATCCACTCCGTGACCAGCACCTCATCGCGCTGGTGCACCACACCGGGGATGAGGAAGTCGGATCCGTGCGCATACTGCTCCGCGTACGTCCGCTGCGCCTGGGCCTCCAGCGCGTAGTCCAGTTCCTCGGTGACGCGGTCCCGCAACTCGGCGATGAGCGGCTTGATGTCCATGCCGGGGATCAGCGGGCCCAGCAGCCGGGCGAACCGGCTCAGTTGGCCGAGGTCCGAGATCAGCGCCTCACCCGCGCCCGGATACTGCACCTTCACCGCGACCTCGCGCCCGTCGTGCCAGACCGCCCGGTGCACCTGGCCGATCGACGCGGCAGCCGCCGGCTTGTCCTCGAACTCCGCGAACAGCTCCCGCCAGTCCTCACCCAGCCGCTCACCGAGCACCGCGTGCACCGTGGCGGCCGGGAGCGGAGGGGCCGCTTCCTGAAGCCGGGTCAGCGTCGCGCGGTAGGGGCCCGCGAGCTCGTCCGGGAGGGCGGACTCGAACACGGAGAGCGCCTGCCCGAACTTCATGGCGCCCCCCTTCAGCTCGCCCAGCACCTTGAACAGCTGCTCCGCCGTGCGCTGCTGGAGCTCCTGGCCGACGAGGTCCGCGGAGTAGCCCCCGATCCGCTTGCCGAGGCCCCAGGCGGAACGGCCCGCGAAGCCCAGTGGCAGGGCGGCCAGTTTGGCCGTGCGGGTCACCGCCTTGCGGGGAAGATCAGTCATGCCTCTCTCCAACTCCCAGACAGCACTACCGTGGGCAGCCCGACAACAGCGGCTACCCGGTCATTGTGGCCTGAGACCGCTGCTCGGCGGAGTGTTCGGGAGGCCCGCTCGCCGAAGCGGCACCGCAGGGACACTCGGGGTGCGGGGCGAGCTGCTCGGTGCCCGGCAGCAGATGGGGGAGCGCGAACCGCAGCCGGTACCCCGTCGCGCAGCCGCCGTCGCCGTCGAGGAAGCTCAGGGCATAGGAGGACACGGTGCCCGCCACCACCGTCGCCAGCGCGATATCACAGGCGGGCACCCCGGACCGCCGCCGGGCGGCGGTGCGCCACTGGCCCACCAGCAGCGGCCAGCTCGGCTCCCGCTCCGCCCGCGTCCGCTGAGCGCAGCCCGCGCACGGCGAGGAGCCCGGTAGGACCAGCGGACCCACCACACCCGTCCCCTCGATCACCCCGCCGTACATATGCGGGGTGCCCGCCTCGGTGAACCGCTCGGCCGACGAGGGATCGGGCGCGTAGGCGTCCAGGCCGTCGCGCGGGGCGATGACGGCCAGGGCGACCTCGCCCCCCGCCGTGCCCCGCCAGGCACGGGAGCGGTGCACCACGCCCCGGGCCGCGGCCTCCCGGCGCTTGCCCGCTGACTCGGGTGGGAGGCCGCCCGGAGCCGTGTCCCAGGGCGCGACCTCGCCGCCGTCGACCACATCGACCTGGCCCACCCCCGCCGCGGCCAGCGTGGCGGCGACCATCGACCCGACCCGGCCCGCGCCGCGCACCTGCACCCGGGCCTCGCGCCGGGCCGAGAGCCTGCGCAGCCCGCCCCCGGGCTCCCGGTGCACGGCGGACAGCGAGGCCAGATCGGGCCGGAGCCGGTCGGCGACGGCCGCCGCCGCGGCGCGGTCGGCCGTGGCGTCGTCGAGCAGGCCCGAGGCGGTGAGGCGGTCCGTGAGCCGCCGCAGGGTCCGGGCGCCCAGCCCCAGTCGGTCCGCCTCCTGCCGGAGCTGCTCCATGCTGCGGGTGCCGTCCATCAGCTCCATCAGCGCCGCGGTGGCGTCGTCCACCGGGCCGAGCAGCACCGCGTGCGCGGGTGCCACGCCGTACTGCACCGTCTGCCGGTCCCGCCAGCCGCGGCGCAGCGCGGGTTTGATCATCGGATGCATGACTGCCCCCTGTCCCGTGAGCCGCTCCGTCTCCCGTGCGCCCCCGTGGCCCACCGCGCTCACTGCCGACAGCATGCGGGTTCGCGCCCGCTCCCCGTCGCGCGTTATCCACAGCCGCGGACATTAGTCATACGAACTCTGCACGGGGTGGGGAGTTTCCCCGGCGAACCAGCCGCGAGACGCGACTTCCCCCGCCGCCAGCGGGTACCGTCGGGGCGTGTCCGCCGACCCGCTGAACAGCTCCAGCTTCCCCGACAGCCTCCAGCGCTCGGGTGGTGCCCCCTCCGCGGTCGAGGTGCGCCGGAGCGCCCGCCGCCGCCGTACGGTGTCCGCCTACCGCGAGGGAGACCGCACCGTCGTGCTGATCCCGGCCCGGATGTCGGCGGACGAGGAGGCCCGCTGGGTCAACGTCATGCTCGACAAGCTCGCGGCCCAGGAGAGCCGCCGCATGCTGGGCGACGCGGACCTGGCGGAGCGCGCGGCCCAGCTGTCCGCCCAGTACCTCGGCGGTCGCGCCCGCCCGGCGTCGGTCCGCTGGGTCACCAACCAGAACACCCGCTGGGGCTCCTGCACCCCCGCAGAGGGCAGTATCCGGCTGTCCCACCGGCTGCAGGGCATGCCCGAGTACGTCGTGGACTACGTGCTGCTGCACGAGCTGGCCCATCTGCTCGTCCCGGGACACGGCCCGGCCTTCTGGCAGCTGCTGGAGGGCTATCCCCGCACCGAGCGGGCCCGCGGCTTCCTGGAGGGGGTCGTGGCCGCGGAGCGGCTGCCGCACCTGCCCGTCACGGGCGACGGCCCAGCAGCTCCCGGGTCCGCCGGGTGAGGCGGACGACCGACTCGTCGGCCACCGTCCCCACCTCCTCGTAGGCGTACCAGCGCAGATCCAGCGACTCGTCGCTGATCGCCTCCGTCGCGCCCTCCGGCGCCAGCGCGGCGTACTGCACGTCCAGATGCCAGGCGCACGGTGTGTGGTGCCGGTCCAGCCGGACCGGGCCGCCGGGCAGCAGCCGCAAGGAGGCGATGCCCGACTCCTCGGAC
Source organism: Streptomyces boncukensis (assembly GCF_011045075.1). Classification (GTDB taxonomy): domain Bacteria; phylum Actinomycetota; class Actinomycetes; order Streptomycetales; family Streptomycetaceae; genus Streptomyces; species Streptomyces boncukensis. Next base: position 30,594 of record NZ_JAAKZZ010000017.1, on the reverse strand, counting down.
GCCTCGCGCAGCGCCGCCTCTGCCAGGGTGCCGTCCACGGGTTCGCAGTGGCCGCCCATCTGGAGCCACATGCCCAGCTTGCGGTGCAGCGTCAGCAGCGCCCTGCCGCGCGCCGGATCGACGACCAGGGCGCTTGCGGTGACGTGCCCCGAGGCGCACGCCTTCCACATGCCGTCCGGGTGGGCGGCCAGATGGTCGAGATACGCCAGCCGCAGCCGCTCCTGCCCGGCATCGGGCGCCTGCCACTCCTTCAGCGTCAGCGTGGCGCTGTCCCGCAGGCTCACCGGGCGCTGTCGCCCGTGCCGCCGCTGTCGCCGCTGTCGCCCCTGTCGTCCTTCCCGTCTCCGCCGTCCGCGCGCTCCTCGCCCGCGCTGCCGCCGGCGCTGTCAGTGCCGCCGCTGCTGCTGTCGGTGCCGTCGGTGCCGTCCGCCTTGCCCTTCGCCGCGGCGTCCCCGAGCATCTTGTCCAGCTCGGAGAAGTCGAGCTGCTCGCCGCCGTGCACGAATCCGTCCGGGTCGTCCAGGTCGGCGGCCGTCGGCAGCATGTCCGGGTGCGCCCACAGGGCGTCGCGGCCCTCCGGGCCGCGCGCGTCCGCCAGGGACGCCCACAGCCGCGCGGCGTCCCGCAGCCTGCGGGGGCGCAGCTCCAGGCCGATCAGCGTGGCGAAGGTCTGCTCGGCGGGGCCGCCGGTCGCGCGCCGCCTGCGGAGCGTCTCGCGCAGCGCGGAGGCGGACGGCAGGTGCGGTTCGGCCGCGGCGTGCACCACCGCGTCGACCCAGCCCTCGACGAGGGCCAGCGCCGTCTCCAGGCGGGCCAGCGCGGCCTTCTGCTCCGGAGTGTCCTCGGGCTGGAACATGCCCTGCTGGAGAGCCTCCTGCAGCTCCTCCGGGTGCTGCGGGTCGAGCTGCCCGACGACGTCCTCCAGCTTGGCGGTGTCGACCTTGATGCCGCGCGCGTACCCCTCCACGGCGCCGAACAGGTGCGAGCGCAGCCACGGCACATGCGCGAACAGACGCTGGTGGGCCGCCTCGCGCAGCGCGAGATACAGCCGGACCTCGTCCTGCGGCACGCCCAGTCCCTTGCCGAACTGCTCCACGTTCCCCGGCAGCAGCGCTGCCTTGCCCGCCGGGCCGAGCGGCAGTCCGATGTCCGTCGAGCCCACCACCTCGCCCGCCAGGACGCCGAGCGCCTGCCCGATCTGGGTGCCGAACATCGCGCCGCCCATCGAGCGCATCATCCCGAGCAGCGGGCCCGCCATGGCCTGCATCTCCTCGGGCAGCACGTCCCCCATAGCGGCGCCGACCCGCTCGGCGACGGGGTCGACCAGGTCCTTCCAGACCGGGAGCGTCTCCTCCACCCACTCCGCGCGGCTCCAGGCCACCGGGGCCGCGGAGCCGGAGGGCAGGGAGGTCACGCCGTCCAGCCACAGGTCGGCCAGCCGCAGCGCCTCCTCGACGCCCGCGCGCTGCTGCGGGGTGACGGAGGCGTCCTTGGAGCCGTCCTGGGCGCCCGAGGCGACCGTCTGCCGGGCGATGTCCTTGGCCATGTCCCAGTTCACCGGCCCGCCCTCGTAGGAGAGCATCTGGCCGAGCTTCTGGAAGGCGGCGCCCAGGTCGCTCGGGTCGAAGCCGCCCTGCCCGCCGCCCAGCGAGCCGAACATCGCGGCCAGCGGGTTGTCGGCGGAACCGCCGCCCTTGCCCCCGCCGAAGCCGAAGGGATGCGCCTGGCCACCGCCCTGCTGCTTGCCCTCGTCCCCGTCCTCGGGCTCCTCGGGAGGTACGCCGAATCCGAATGGGGTGTCACTCACGGTTTCCTCGGCTCTGTCTCGTGGACGGTCAGTGGGTGCCAGAACGGTCTGGCTGTCCTGGATGCGATCTGGTGGGCTCTGCCTCCAGCCTAGACACCTGTCAGGCAGGATGGAGCCTGCGCACCCCGTACCAGAAACAACCGCTGGAGACGCCCGGTGAGTTCCTCCGAGACCCACGTTCGCGCAGCGCGAACCCCGACCGTCGCTGTCACGGGTGCCGCCTCGGGGGTCGGCGCGCTGCTCACCGAGCGGCTCGCGGCCTCCGGGGACGTCAAGCAGGTCATCGCGCTGGACGAACGCCGTGGCGAGGTCAGCGAGGCCCAGTGGCACACGCTGGACGTCCGCGACCCGGCCATCGCCGACCGGCTGCGCGGCGGCGGCGACCCGGTGGACGTCGTCGTCCACCTGGCGGTCGACCTCGACCTGGGCTCCGACCCCGAGGCCCGCACCGCCTACAACGTGCGCGGCACCCAGACCGTGCTCACCGCCGCGGCCGCGGCCGGGGTGCGCCGCGTGGTGCTGTGCACGTCAGCCATGGTCTACGGCGCGCTGCCGGACAACGACGTCCCGCTGGCCGAGGACGCGGAGCTGCGCGCCACCGCTGATGCGACCGGAGTGGGCGACCTCATGGAGATCGAACGCCTCGCCCACCGGGCGCCGCGCGCCCACCCCGGTCTGAACGTCACCGTCCTGCGTCCGGCCGTGCTCGTCGGAGCCGGTACGGACACCGCGCTGACCCGCCACTTCGAGTCGCCGCGCCTGCTGGTCGTCGCGGGCTCCCACCCCTGCTGGCAGTTCTGCCACGTGGAGGACCTGGTCAGCGCCCTGGAGTACGCGGCGCTGGAGAAGGCGGAGGGCGAGCTGGCCGTGGGGTGCGACGGCTGGCTGGAGCAGGAGGAGGTCGAGGAGCTGACCGGCGTGCGCCGGATGGAGCTGCCCTCCAGCGTCGCCCTGGGCGCCGCCTCCCGGCTGCACCGCCTCGGCCTCACCCCGTCTCCGGCGGGTGACCTGGCGTACACGATGCACCCGTGGGTCGTCAGCGGCAGCAGGCTGCACGACGCGGGCTGGCGCCCCCGCTGGACGAACGAGGAGGTGCTCGCCGCACTGCTGGATGAGGTCTCCGGGCGCCGTACGGTCGCGGGGCGCCGGCTCGGCCGCACCGAGGCGGCCACGGCGGCCGGCGCCGCGGGCGCGACGGTGGCCCTGCTCGGTACGGCAGCGCTGGTGCGCCGGGCCCGCAAACGGCGCGGCCTGTGAGGCGGCACGGAGGCGAAAGGTTCCGGAAACCGGATCCGTACGGCAGCATGACCGCCATGGCTCAGACGCACGAGGGCACCCCCGACTCCCCGGGCGAGCGCTCCGCCCACCCCGGCGAGCACCGCGGCGCCGACCCGGTCCGGCTGCTGGGGATCCGCGACACCCCGCTCTCGCTCGACGAGGTGTTCGCGGCGGTCGGGGACAGCGCGGCGGGCGGTACGGCGCTGTTCGTCGGCACCGTGCGGGACCACGACGGCGGCAGCGACGTCGCCCGCCTGGGCTACTCCTCGCACCCCTCGGCCGAGGCCGAGCTGCGGCGCGTAGCGGAGAAGGTCGCGGCGGACTATCCGGTGCGCGCGCTCGCAGCCGTGCACCGGGTCGGCGATCTGTCGGTGGGGGACCTGGCGGTCGTGGCGGCGGTCTCCTGCGCGCACCGCGCCGAGGCGTTCGACGCCTGCCGCAGGCTGGTCGACGACCTGAAGCGGGAGGTGCCGATCTGGAAGCACCAGCTCTTCCAGGACGGTACGGAGGAGTGGGTCGGCGTCTAGGACCCTTCTGACGGATCTCCGCGGCGTCGCGACGCCCGGCACGCTCCCCCCCAGCTCTCGGCTTCGCTCGAACAGGGGCCGCATCGCGGCGAAGCGCCCTGGCCCGCGTACCCCCTGATGGGCGACACCCGGCTGTCCGTGGGCGTTTGCGTAACCCGGCCCCGGGACGGACCGTTGTGTCTCCGGTGGTTAATCTGCTCATCGGCCGGAATTTCGGACTCCGGCCGGGCTGGCACCCATGATGGGGTCGGGAGGTCTCGATGGCGGCTCTCACCTGGCTGCTGATTCCGGTCGCCGCCGCTCTCGTCGCGAGCGTGTGGGGCGGCTGGGCCAACCGGCGGCGCACCACGACACCGGACGCCGCCGGAGTCGCGGGCTACGAGCGCTTCCGCGCTGCCATGGAGCGCTCCCGCGCACCGGGCGACCGCTCCCCGGGGGTCACTGCGGAGTACGGGGCGGACCGGCGGGCGGCCGTGTCCTGCGCCCCGGACGGACCGGCCCGGACGGCCGACTGACGGGCCTGTCCCGTACTGTCGTGGCATGCCACGCCGCACCGCGACCATGCTCACGTCCGCACTGCTGCTCATAGCGCTGATCTGTGCCGGGGCGCTCATCAAGGTGCCGTACGCGGAGATGTCACCGGGGCCGACGTACAACACGCTCGGGTCGAAGAACGGCGAGCCGGTGCTGCATATCGGCAAGGGGCCGCGGCAGTACAAGACGACCGGACACCTCAACATGACCACGGTCCAGGTCACCGGGGCCGACTACCGGATGAACATGCTGGAGGCGGTGTACGGCTGGGTGCGTCACGACAGCGCCGTCGTCCCCCGCTCCACGCTGTATCCGGACGACCAGTCGGCCGAAGAGGTCGACGAGGAGAACGCGGAGGAGTTCAGCGCGTCCCAGGAGAGCGCGAAAGCGGCGGCGCTCAGAGAACTGGGCCTCCCCGTCAGCTCGCATCTCCTCGTCAGCTCCGTGGTGAAGGACGGTCCCGCACAGGGGAAGCTGCACGCGGGGGACGTCATCACGGCGGTGGACGGCAAGGCGGTGGACCCGAAGAAGCCGCAGAGCGTGGCCGACCTGGTCACCAAGCACAAGCCGGGCGAGAAGGTCACCTTCACGGTGATCCCCGCGGACCAGGCGAAGAAGTCCAAGGACGCCGGGAAGAAGTTCCCGGCCGCGGAGCGCCGGCAGGTCGCCCTGACGGCCACGAAGGCACCCGACGACGGCCGGGCGATCGTGGGGATCCAGCCGGGGCTGGGGCACACCTTCCCGTTCAAGATCGACATCAAGCTCGCGGATGTCGGGGGGCCGAGTGCGGGCCTGATGTTCGCGCTGGGCATCGTCGACAAGCTCACCAAGACGGACCTCACCGGCGGCCAGTTCGTGGCGGGCACCGGCACGATAGACGACCAGGGCAAGGTCGGTGCGATCGGTGGCATCCAGATGAAGACCGTCGCGGCGCGGGACAAGGGCGCGAAGTACTTCCTGACGCCCAAGGGCAACTGCGCCACCGCCGCCAAGGACAAGCCCGGGGGACTGACCCTGGTGAAGACCGGGTCCATGGACGACGCGATGGACGCCCTGAAGAAGATACGGAACGGCGACACCGATGCCCTCCCGCAGTGCAAGGCGAAGTGACGGGCCGGTGACGAGCCGGGCCCCCCGGGGGCCGCGGCCCCGCTTCCCGCTGCCGGGGCTGCCGGGACGGGGCCGGAGGGCCGGGAGAGGCCCGGGAAGGCCCCAGGGGCCCGCTGCGCAGGCGTCCGGGCCTCCGGGGCCTCCGGGGCGTCCGGAGGCCCGGCTCGACCCGGAGGGCGGCTACTCCTCGAAGGTGGCCGCGAGGGCCTCCGACAGCCCCGGCACGAGGTCGGCGCCGGTCAGCACCTCCGTCGGGGCGTCCTTCTCGCGCAGCCGCACGGCCGACTCGCGCGCCCCGTCGCGCAGCACCGCCACGGTCATCCGGACCTCCTGGCGCTCCGGGTGCTGGGCGACCCACTCGGCGAGCCGCTTCTCGTCCAGGTGCTCGGGGACGGTCGACTCGGCGGACGGCGGGAGCATCAGCCGTTCCACCGTCATCGCGCAGCCCGCGACGGCGTCGGGCCAGCCGATGGTGGCGAGGAACTCGTCCAGCTCGGTCCCGGAGGGCAGCTCGTCCTGCTCCACCGGGGTGAGCGAGCCCTGCGGTGTGCCGGCCTCCCCCTCCCCGTCCAGACCGAGCTGCCCGGCGAGTCCCGGTTCCTGGGCGCGCAGCCGGGCCGTGTCGACCAGGGCGAAGAGTCGGGCAGGCTGGTCCCAGCCGAGGCTGGAGGCGTACTCGTCGATTTCGAGCACCGCGCGGGTGAGCGGGCTGGACGCGAGCGGGGTGCCGTCAAAGGGGAGGTTGTCCATGCGCATATCGTGCCGGTTCCGACCCCGGAAACGGGAACTGAGTAAAGGTTGAGTAAGTTGCCCTAGTGGGCCCTACGATGCGGGGCCTGCCGAAGCAGCGCGAGAGTGCTACCGAACGTTCCATCCCCTGCGAATCTTCGAGGTGCGGACCTTGGCTTTCCAGATGCCGGACCGGGGCTCCTCGGGCCCCTCCGGACCACGAATCAGAGTGGGCCGGCCGTCCCGGCGTGCGCGGACGCTGTTGATGACAGTGGGCGTGCTGGCCGTCCTGGCGATGCTCTTTGTCATGTTCGCCGGGTTCTGGACGGACTGGCTGTGGTACCGCTCGGTGCACTACAGCTCGGTCTTCACCAAGACCCTGTGGACCAAGATCGGCCTGTTCTCGGTGATGGGCCTGCTGATGGCTGTGGCCGTCGGGTTCAACATCTGGCTGGCCCACCGGCTGCGTCCGCCGCTGAGCGCGATGTCGATGGAGCAGCAGAGCCTCGACCGCTACCGGATGGGCCTCGCGCCGTACAAGAAGTGGGTGCTCCTCGGCGTCACCGCGCTCGTCGGGCTGATCTCCGGCGCCTCCGCGGCGGGGCAGTGGCGCACCTGGCTGATGTGGGTGAACGGCGTCTCGTTCGGCACCAAGGATCCGCAGTTCCACAAGGACGTCTCGTTCTACGCCTTCGATCTTCCGTTCTACCGCTTTCTGCTGAGCTTCGGCTTCGCCGCCGCGGTGCTCTCGCTGGTCGCGGCCGCGCTGGTGCACTACCTCTACGGCGGGCTGCGCATCACCACCCCGGGCGCCCGCGCCACCGCGCAGGCCACCGGGCACCTGTCGGTGCTGCTGGGCTTCTTCGTCGCCCTGAAGGCCGTCGCGTACTGGCTGGACCGCTACAGCCTGGCGGTGAAATCCGGTGACTTCAAAGCGACCGACAACTGGACGGGACTGAAGTACGTCGACGCCAACGCCTACCTCCCGGCCAAGACGATCCTGTTCATCATCGCCATCATCTGCGCGCTGCTGTTCTTCGCCACGCTCTGGCGGCGCACCTGGCAGCTTCCGGTGATCGGATTCGGCCTGATGGTGCTGTCGGCCATCCTGATCGGCGGGCTCTACCCGGCGCTGGTCCAGAAGTTCCAGGTCCAGCCGAACGAGCAGGCCAAGGAAGCGCCGTACATCAAGAAGAACATCGATGCGACACGCAAGGCGTACGATATCGACGACTCGCAGGTGCGCGACTATTCGGGCACCAGCAAGGCGTCGAACGACAAGCTGCGCAACGCCGCCGACACCACCGCGAGCATGCGCCTGCTGGACCCGAACGTCGTCTCGCCGACGTTCCAGCAAAAGCAGCAGGTCCGCGGTTACTACCAGTTCCCCGCCACCCTGGATGTCGACCGCTACAAGAAGGACGGCAAGGACCAGGACACCGTGGTCGGCCTCCGGGAGATCAACACCAACGGCATCCCGGAGAAGAACTGGATCAACACGCACTTCAAGTACACGCACGGCTTCGGGATGGTCGCCGCCAAGGGCACCACGGTGGACAAGGACGGCGCACCGACGTTCACCGAGAAGGACCTGCCGCCCAAGGGCGACCTGGGCAAGTACGAGGGTCGGGTCTACTACGGCGAGAAGACCACCCAGTACTCCGTCGTCGGCGGTCCCCAGAAGGAACTGGACTACGCGGACGACGAGGGCGAGAAGACGTACACGTACCAGGGCAAGAGCGGGGTCAGCCTCTCGAACCCGATCAATCGCGCCGCCTACGCCGTCCACTTCAACGAGCCGAAGATGATGTACTCCGGCGCGATCGGCAAGGGCTCCCGGGTGCTGTACAACCGGACGCCCAAGGAGCGCGTCGAGGCGGTGGCCCCGTGGCTGACCATCGACGGCGACCCGTACCCGGCGGTGGTCGACGGCCGCATCCAGTGGATCGTCGACGCCTACACGACGACCAACGGCTACCCGTACTCGTCGCGCACCACCCTGGGCGACACCACGGCGGACTCCCTCACGGACGGCCAGCGCGAGGTCGTCGCGCAGCAGAACAAGGTCAACTACATCCGCAACTCGGTGAAGGCGACCGTCGACGCCTACACCGGCGACGTCAACATGTACCAGTGGGACACCAAGGACCCGGTGCTCAAGACGTGGATGAAGGCGTTCCCGAACACGGTGAAGCCGAAGAGCGCCATCGGCGACGACCTGATGGACCACCTGCGCTACCCGCAGGACCTGTTCAAGGTGCAGCGCGACCTGCTGCAGACGTACCACGTGACGTCCCCGTCGCAGTTCTACAGCGGCTCCGAGCGCTGGCAGGTCCCGGACGACCCGACGCACAAGGGCAACGCGGTCCCGCCGTACTACCTGAGCATGAAGATGCCGGACCAGAAGCAGCAGACGTTCTCGCTGACGACGACGTACAACCCGAACAAGCGGGAGACGCTGGGCGCCTTCATGGCGATCGACGCGGACGCGCGCAGTAAGGAGTACGGCCGGATCAGGATCCTGAGACTGCCACCGAACACCACGGTCGCCGGTCCGTCCCAGGTGCAGAGCAAGTTCAACTCCGATCCGGAGATCGCCGAGAAGATCAATCTGCTGAAACGCGGCGACTCCGAGGTGGAGTACGGAAATCTGCTGACGGTGCCGCTGGAGGGCGGACTGCTCTACGCCGAGCCGGTCTACGTCCGCGGCGCCGGGACCAACTACCCACGCATGCGCAAGGTTCTGGTCACCTACGGCGAGAAGATCGCCTTCGAGGACACCCTGGGGCAGGCGCTGGACAAGGTCTTCGACACCGAGGGCAAGGCCGACGAGAGCGGCGACAAGACGGGTCCGGACCGCGAGAAGGAGCCGACGCCGCCCAGCGGCGATGTGCAGGAGGCGCTGAAGGAAGCCCAGGGCGCCTTTGAAGAGGGCCAGAAGGCCCTGGAGAAGGGCGACTGGGAAGAGTACGGCAAGCAGCAGAAGAAGCTGGAGGACGCCCTCAAGGAGGCCGACGAGGCGCGAGCCGGCGCCGGCGGCGGCAACCAGGGCGGCAATAGCGACAAGAACGGTGAAAGCGGCGAAAGCGACAATGGGGACGGAGGCGGATCAAGTTAGCCCCGCACGGCGCTGAGCTGCCCCGCGTCGACCTGGTGGCGGCCCGCACCCCGAAAGTGGTGTAGGGTTGTGAACACAACGACGCGGGGTGGAGCAGCTCGGTAGCTCGCTGGGCTCATAACCCAGAGGTCGCAGGTTCAAATCCTGTCCCCGCTACGTAGATTGTGAAGGACCCGGAGTCAACGGACTCCGGGTCCTTCGCTTGTGTGAGGGGGGCACAGGGATTCGCGTTTGAGGTATCTCTGTATCGGGAAGTCGACAAACCGCTGAAGTGACCTCCCTGGCTGCGGTATACCAGGTGTACGCGGGTTGCAGGTGGTGCGACGATGGAGCTTATGGGGGACAAGGCTTGGCCTCCCGCCCCGGCCTGGATGGGGCAGCGGGGTCTGACCGTGAAGGACGGCGCGGAGCGCGCGGAGTGCGCGGACACCGCGGCGACGTCGAGTGCGCTGGGGGCGCAGCTGCTGCGCCGCGGCGATCTGGACGGCGCGGAGCCGCATCTGCGCGCCGCCACCGCCGCGGGCGACCGCGCGGCGGCCAACAACCTCGGCGTGCTCCTGCACCAGCGCGGCCAGCCGGAGGAGGCCGCCGAGTGGTGGCGGGTCGCCGCCGTCGCGGGCTCCCCGGCCGCCGCGCACGCGCTCGGCCGGCACCACCGGGAGCGCGGGGACGAGCCCGCGGCCCAGTACTGGCTGCGCCAGTCCGCCGAGTCCGGCCACCCGCTGGGCGCCTACGCGCTCGCGGACCTGCTGGAGCACCAGGGGGAGAGCGGGGCCGAGGGCTGGTTCCGGGCCGCCGCCGAGCGGGGCCACCGCGAGGCGGCGTACCGCGTCGCCCAGCTGATGTCCGCGCGGACGGAGGCGGAGGCGGGCCACTCCCAGGGGGGCGCGGCGCAGCGGCGCGCGCGTGAGGCGGCCGAGCAGGAGATCGAGCAGTGGTTCCGGCAGGCGGCCGCGCGCGGTCACCGCAGGGCGGCGCTCCGGCTGGGCGCCATCCTGGAGCGCCGCGGCGAGCTGAAGGAGGCCGGCCGCTGGTATCTGACGTCCGCCAAGGACGGTGAGCCGCGTGCCGCCTGCGCGCTGGGCTTCCTGCTGCGCGACGCCGGTGACGAGGACAGTGCGGCCGTCTGGTGGCGCCGTGCGGCCGAGGACGGCGACGGCAACGCCGCCAACGCGCTGGGCGCCCTGCACGCCGACAAGGGCGAGCGCCAGGCGGCCGAGCGGTGGTACCGGGTGGCGCTGGATGCCGGGTGCGACAACGGCGCGTTCAACCTCGGGCTGCTGTGCGCCGCCCAGGGCCGCAACGCCCAGGCCGAGCAGTGGTACCGGCGCGCCGCCTACGCCGGGCACCGTGAGGCCGCCAACGCGCTGGCCGTGCTGCTGCTGCAGCGCGGCGACGGGGAGGGCGCCGAGCCGTGGTTCTCCAAGGCGGCAGAGGCGGGCAGTGTGGACGCCGCCTTCAACCTCGGCATCCTGCACGCCGGGCGGGGCGACGAGAGCGCCGCGCGCGGCTGGTACGAGCGCGCCGCGTCGTCCGGCCACGCGGAGGCCGCACTCCAGGTCGGCATCGCGCAGCTGCGGGACGGCGAGCTGCATGCCGCCGAGCGGCATCTGCGCTGCGCCGCCGGGGGCGGGAGCGTCGAGGGCGCCTTCCGGCTGGCCGCGCTGCTGGAACGGCGCTCCCGGCGGGCCGAGCGCCAGTCCGCCGGTCAGGGACAGGGCCAGCGGACCGGGGAGCGCGCGGGCAGCCGTGCGGGCGGCTTCCGTACGGACTCCCGTGCCGAAGCGGCGGCCCCGGCGGAGCACGAGGAGTGGTACCAGCGCGCCGCCGAGCAGGGCCACCGCCGGGCCCAGGTCCGGCTGGGCATGTGCGCGGCGGCCCGCGGCGACGTCGTCGACGCCGCCCGGTGGTACCGCGCGGCGGCCGACGCGGGCAGCCCGAACGGTGCGTTCAACCTCGGACTGCTGCTGGCCCGCGAGGGCAGCGAGCCGGAGGCGGCGCTGTGGTGGACGCGGGCTGCTGAGGCGGGCCACGGCCGGGCGGCGCTGCGGCTGGCGCTGATCAACGCGCGCCGGGGCGAGCTGTCCGAGGGGCAGCACTGGTGCGCGCGTGCGGTGGAGCTGGGGCCTGCCGAGGTCGCCGAGCGGGCGGCGAAGCTGCGCGACGCGCTGCGGGCCGAGCTGACGGCGTAGTGACCGCTCGGGCTCCCGGGGCCCGAGCGGTTCCGGGGGCTGTGGGAGCGGGTGAAGAGCCCGTGATTTGCGCAGGTCGTCGTGGTGGGGTTAGAGTAAAGAACACAACGACGCGGGGTGGAGCAGCTCGGTAGCTCGCTGGGCTCATAACCCAGAGGTCGCAGGTTCAAATCCTGTCCCCGCTACGGAGAGCAGAGGGCCCGGATCCCATGGATCCGGGCCCTCTGTGTTGTGTGCCTGCTTTGTGTGCCTGCTTTGTGCGCCGCCACGCGGAGAACCGTCACGCGGCGGAGCCGCCGGGCCGGTGTCAGCCGCGGGCGCAGTCCGGGCAGGTGCCGCGGTAGGTGACGACGGCGTCCTGGATGGCGAAGCCGTAGCGCTCGGCCTCCGGGAGGGCCGCCACCGGGTCGCCCTGCGGGTGGACGTCGCGAATGGTGCCGCACTTCTCACAGACGAGGTGCTGGTGCGTGTGGCGGGTGTTCGGGTCGTACCGCTTCGCGCGGCCGTCCGTGCTCACCTCGCGCACCTCGCCGATGGCGACCAGCTCGCTCAGCGTGTTGTAGACGGTGGCACGGGCGATCTCGGGCAGGCGGCCGGCCGCACGGGCGTGGACCTCGTCCGCCGTGTAGTGCACATGGTCGCCGTCGAGCACCTCGGCGACGACTCGCCGCTGCGCGGTGAGCCGCCAGCCTCGGTCGCGCAGCCGGTCCAGCAGGTCACTCATGCTCACCAGGGTAGCAGCGCCATGTCCATGGGAAGAACCCGTACGGCTTTCGCTCTCATCTTGACTTGGACTTAGTCCAATGTAGGATCGGGACTGGCGTTGGACGCCGACAAGACTGAGGCACAGGAGGCGCACGTGAGCGTGCAGGACGAGACCGCCGGACCCCTGACCACGGAAGCGGGCGCTCCGGTCGCGGACAACCAGAACAGCCAGACGGCCGGGGCCGGCGGCCCGGCGCTGATCCAGGACCAGCTGCTGCTGGAGAAGCTCGCGCACTTCAACCGCGAGCGGATCCCGGAGCGTGTCGTGCACGCCCGGGGCGCGGGCGCCTATGGCAGGTTCACGGTCACGGCGGACGTCACCCGGTACACCCGCGCGAAGTTCCTCTCCGAGATCGGCAAGGAGACCGAGGTCTTCCTCCGCTTCTCGACGGTGGCGGGCAACCTCGGCGCGGCCGACGCCGTGCGCGACCCCCGGGGCTTCGCCCTGAAGTTCTACACCGAAGAGGGCAACTACGACCTGGTGGGGAACAACACTCCGGTGTTCTTCATCAAGGACGCCGTGAAGTTCCCCGACTTCATCCACACCCAGAAGCGCGACCCGTACACCGGTTCGCAGGAGCCGGACAACGTCTGGGACTTCTGGGGCCTGTCACCCGAGTCCACCCACCAGGTGACCTGGCTCTTCGGCGACCGCGGCATCCCCGCCTCCTACCGCCATATGAACGGCTACGGCTCCCACACCTTCCAGTGGGCCAACGACGCCGGTGAGGTCTTCTGGGTGAAGTACCACTTCAAGACCGACCAGGGCATCAAGAACCTCACCCAGGCGGAGGCGGACGAGCTGGCCGGCAAGGACCCCGACAGCCACCAGCGCGACCTGCGCGAGGCCATCGAGCGCGGCGACTACCCGACGTGGACCGTTCAGGTGCAGCTCATGCCCGCGGCCGACGCGGCGGCCTACCGCTTCAACCCGTTCGACCTGACCAAGGTCTGGCCGCACGAGGACTACCCGCCGATCGAGATCGGCAAGCTGGAGCTGAACCGCAACCCGCGGAACGTCTTCGCCGAGACCGAGCAGTCGGTCTTCTCCCCGCACCACTTCGTGCCGGGAATCGGCCCCTCGCCGGACAAGATGCTGCAGGGCCGCCTGTTCGCCTACGGCGACGCGCACCGCTACCGCGTGGGCATCAACGCCGACGCGCTCCCGGTGAACGAGCCCAAGGCCGCCCGCGCCCGCACCCACGGCCGGGACGGCGTGATGTACGACGGCCGCCACGGCGGCGCGAAGAACTACGAGCCGAACAGCTTCGGCGGCCCCGCGCAGACGGACCGGCCGCTGTGGGAGCCCACCGCCGTCACCGGTGCCACCGGGGAGCACCCGGCCCCCTCGCACGCGGAGGACGACGACTTCGTCCAGGCCGGCGACCTCTACCGGCTGATGTCCCAGGACGAGCAGCAGCGCCTGGTCGACAACCTCGCGGGCAACATCGCGGGCGTCTCGCACGACGAGATCGCGCAGCGCGCCATCGAGAACTTCCGCAAGGCCGACGAGGACTTCGGCAAGCGGCTGGAGGCCGCGGTCCAGGCCCTGCGCGGCTGACCGCCTGGAGCGGGCCCGGTCACGGCACCGGCTGGCCCGCCGAACCGACCCGGAGGGGCCGGACGCCAGAGGGCTCCGGTCCCTCCGGCCCGTCCGCGCGCCGCACGTCCTCGGCCGACCAGCTGCGGACGATGTCGCGCACCGAGACCACGCCGACCGGCTCCCGGTCGCCCAGCACGATCAGATGCCGGAAGCCGCCGCGGCACATGGCGTGCGCTGCCTCGTGCAGCGTCCAGGAGGGGCTGGCGAAGACCACGGCCGTCGTGGTGTGGTCGTGCGCGCACTCCAGGTCCGGGTCCTGCCCCGCGCCCAGGGAGTTGAGGATGTCGCGTTCGGTGAGGATGCCCAGACCGCTGGTGTCCGGGTCGAGGACGACGGCGGCGCCGACCCGGCGGGCCGACATCAGCTGCGCCGCCTGGCGCAGGGTGTGGGCGGGGCCGATGGTGAGGACCACGGTGCTCATCGCGTCGTGGACATGACCGGGCATGGACGGCATGGACGTGCCACCTCCTTGGAGGAACGCCCTCTCTTCGAGAAGGAATTCACAAGGTCACAAGCGCTCGGATTCTCATGTTCACATGCGGTCGTGGCCGCAACAAGGGGCGCGCGGGAACTCCCGCGCGCCCCTTGTCGTGGCACGTCCTTCGCGGCGTGCCGTGCTGGACGGTACCGGTGGCGGGCCGTACCGGTGGCAGTTACGCCGTGAGGCAGCTCAGCAGCCGGTCGTGCAGCAGGCCGTTCGACGCCGCCGCGTTCCCGCTGTGCGGGCCGGGGCGGCCGTCGAGCCCGGTGAAGGTGCCGCCCGCCTCCTCGACGATGACCGCGGTGGCCGCCATGTCCCACAGCGACAGCTCCGGCTCGGCACACATGTCGACGGAGCCCTCGGCCACCATCATGTACGGCCAGAAGTCGCCGTATCCGCGGGTGCGCCAGCAGGAGCGGGTCAGCTGCAGAAAGCCGTCCAGCATCCCGCGCTCCTCCCAGCCGTGCAGCGAGGAGTACGCGAACGAGGCGTCGGAGACGTCCGCGACCCGCGACACCTTCAGCCGGCTGGCCTGCGACAGGCTGCGGCCGGTGAACGCGCCGCTGCCCTTCGCGGCCCACCAGCGCCGGTTGAGCGCGGGTGCCGACACCACCCCGACGACCGGCTGGTCGCCGCCTTCGCCCAGCTCCGTCAGGGCGATCAGGGTGGCCCAGACGGGCACGCCGCGGACGTAGTTCTTGGTGCCGTCGATCGGGTCGACGATCCAGCGGCGGGAGCTGCCGGAGGCGGAGCCCTCGGTGCCGAACTCCTCGCCCAGCACGGCATCCCGCGGGCGGGTGCGCTGCAGCGAGGTCCGGATCAGCTCCTCCGCCGCCTTGTCGGCCTCGGTCACCGGTGTCATATCCGGCTTGGTCTCGACCTTCAGATCGAGAGCCTTGAACCGCTCCATGGTCGCGGCGTCGGCGGTGTCGGCGAGCACATGGGCCAGCCGCAGGTCGTCGTGGTAGTCCAGCATGTCCGAACAGTACCCACCGGGGCATACCCCGGCCACAGGACCATGCGTATGCGCGGTGTATTGACACCTCCTGGCGGCGCGTCAATTCTGTGCCGCACGCCGGGCTGTCACGCGGCTGGGGAGGCAACGATGCCTACTGCACGTGAGACCTTGCTGGACGCCGCCCACACGGCGGTCAGGGCGCAGCCGTGGACGGGGGTGCGCATGGTGGACGTCGCCGCGGCTGCCGGTGTGTCGCGGCAGACCCTCTACAACGAGTTCGGCAGCAAGGAGGGGCTGGGCGCCGCGCTGGTGAGCCGCCTGGTGGAGGACTTCCTGGACGGCGCGGCCCGCACGGTCGCCGAGTCCTGCCGCCGCGGCGCCGACGCCGCCGCGTGCTGCGCCGCCGCGGCCGCCTGGATGCTGCGTACGGCCCGCGAGGAGCCCATCGTGCACGCGGCGCTCACCGGCTGCTGGGAGGCCCGGATGCCGCTGCCCGCGCCCGCGCGCCACGCGCCGCCCGGACGGCTGCCGAGCGAGCCGGGACAGCTCGCCGTGGTGCTGCGCAACCGCGCGGTGGCGGGGCTGGGCTCCGCCGAGTGCGAGTACCGGGCCTTAGAGCGGGCGTACGAGGCGGGATTGCGGGTCGCCCTCTCGTACGTCGTCGCGGAGTCGGGCGGCCCGGACGACGAGACGTGCTCGCGCGTGGACGAGACGGTACGCGCGCTGCTCCAGCACGCGGGACGCGCCGTGCGGTGAGCGGGCGGCTGCCCGGCGGACGGTACGCAGGGCGGCGGACCGTCTCAGTGGGCGCCACCGGAGAGCTGGAGCCCGATGACGCCGACGATGACCAGCGAGATCGAGACCAGCTTCAGCGTGGAGACCATGTCGCCGAGGAAGATCATGCCGTAGATCGCGGTCCCCGCCGCCCCGATGCCGGTCCAGACGGCGTACGCGGGGCCCACGTCCAGCCGGCGCAGCGCCAGGGTCAGCAGTCCGAAGCTGCCCAGCGCGAAGGCGGCAAAGGCGATCGTCGGCCACAGCCGGGTGAAGCCGTGGGAGAGCTTCAGACAGACGGCGAAGCCTGTCTCCAGCAGCCCCGCGACGATGACCAGCAGCCACGGCATATGGTCTCCCTCTCGTTGCGTCTCATGGCAGCGCCCCGCAGTGCCCCGCACTGCGCCGTATTGCCTTCTCTTGGGCTGCCCTTGGGGTGAGCTTGGCCCAGAGGAATACAGTATGCCTGCGACTGTCGACCGGAAGCGATCAATCCCCTTCGCGTCGTTCACGCGTTGCCAGCAGCCGCCGCAGCGACGCCAGCCGCGCGGGGTCGGCGTGCCCCTCGGCCACCCAGCGATCCAGGGCGCACCCCGGCTCGTTGTGGCTGCAGGCACGCGGGCACTCCGCCGCCCCCGCTTCGAGGTCGGGGAACGCATGGATGACGCGCGACAGTTGAACATGGTTGAGCCCGAAGGAGCGCACACCAGGCGTGTCGATCACCCAGCCGTCGTCGCTGTCCCCGTCGCTGCCGCCGTCGGCCAGCGGCAGGGCGAGCGCCGCCGTGGTGGTGTGGCGCCCCCGTCCGGTGATGGCGTTGACGTCGCCCGTCGCCCGCTGCCGCTCCGGCACCAATGCGTTCACCAGCGTGGTCTTCCCTACGCCGCTGTGTCCCACACAGACCGTCGTACGGCCGCGCAGCAGCTCCAGCAGCTCGGCCGGCGGCCCCCCGCGCTCCAGCTGCTGCCGGCTGGTGACCGCGTACCGCAGGCCGAGCGGCGCGTAGGTGTCCAGCAGCGGACCGGCCGGGGCGAGGTCGGACTTGGTGAGCACCAGCAGCGGATCGAGCCCCGCGTCGTACGCCGCGACCAGACAGCGGTCCACCAGGCGCGGCCGGGGCTCGGGGTCGGCGAGAGCCGTCACGATGGCGAGCTGGTCGGCGTTGGCGACGATGACGCGCTCGTACGGCTCGTTGTCGTCGGCGGTCCGGCGCAGCACGGACGTGCGCTCCTCCACACGCACCACGCGCGCCAGGGTGTCCTTCGCGCCTGACAGGTCCCCCACCAGCGCCACCCGGTCGCCCACGACGACGCCCTTGCGGCCCAGCTCACGGGCCTTCATCGCGGTGACCGTACGGCCCTCGACCAGGCACGTCAGCCGCCCCCTGTCGACGGTCAGCACCCGGCCGCCGGACGCGTCCTCGTGCTTGGGGCGGGTGTGCGTCCGCGGGCGCGTGCCCCGGCGGCTGGGACGGACGCGGATGTCGTCCTCGTCGGTGTGCTTGCCGTAGCGGCGCATCGCGGAGCCCTCTCAGGCTCTCTCTCCAGCGGGCTCCACCGCACTGTCCAGGCCCAGCATCTCGCTCCACAGCCGGGGGAAGTCGGGCAGGGTCTTCGCGGTCGTCGCGACGTTCTCCACGCGCACGTCCGCCACGGCCAGCCCGAGCAGCGCTCCGGCGGTGGCCAGCCGGTGGTCGTCGTAGGTGTGGAAGACGCCGCCGTGCAGCGGGCGGGGACGGATGCGCAGCCCGTCCGCCGTCTCGGAGACATCGCCGCCGAGGCCGTTGATCTCCCGTGCGAGGGCCGCCAGCCGGTCGGTCTCGTGCAGCCGGAGGTGCGCCACGCCGCGCAGCACCGACTCGCCGTCCGCCAGCGCGGCCAGCGCGGCGATCCCGGGCGTCAGCTCGCCGACGTCGCCGAGGTCGACGTCGATGCCCTGGACGCGCCCGCCGCCGGTGAAGGTGAGGCCCCACTCGTCCAGGCGGTACGTACCGCCCATGGCGGAGAGGATCTCGCGCAGCGCGTCACCCGGCTGCGTGGTGTGCGCGGGCCAGTCCGGAATGGTGACACTGCCGCCGGTGACCAGCGCTGCGGAGAGGAACGGCTGCGCGTTGGACAGATCGGGCTCCACCGTCAGGTCGCGGCCGAGCAGCGCGCCCGGGGTGACCCGCCACACGTTCGGCTCACCGCCGTCCTCCGGCGCGTCCACCTGGGCTCCGGCGGCGCGCAGCATGTCCACCGTCATCCGGATGTGCGGCAGGGACGGCAGCGCGCGGCCGGTGTGCCGCACCTCTACGCCCTGGTTGAAGCGCGGTCCCGACAGCAGCAGGGCGCTGACGAACTGGCTGGAGGACGAGGCGTCGATCTCGACCGTGCCGCCGGTGAGCGAGCCGCTGCCGTGCACGGTCATCGGGAGGGCGCCCCGCTTGGCGTCGTCGATCCGGGCGCCGAGCGTGCGCAGCGCGTCGATCACCCCGTGCAGCGGGCGCTCGTACGACCGCGGGTCGCCGTCGAAGCGGACCGGGCCGTCGGCGAGCGCGGCGAGTGGCGGCAGAAACCGCATCACCGTGCCCGCGTTGCCGACGTCGACCTCGGCGGGCGCCTGCGGGGGCGCCGGGATGACGCGCCACGCCTCGCCGGTGCCGGCCGCGAGGGTGGGCGAGGACGCCGTCTCCTCGATCTCCACGCCCATCGCGCGCAGCCCGTCCGCCATCAGCCGGGTGTCCCGTGAGCGGAGCGGGCGGCGCAGCCAGCCCGGCTCCGCGGAGAGCGCCGCCAGCACCAGCGCGCGGTTGGTGACCGACTTCGAGCCGGGGACGGTGACGGTCGCGTCGACCGGGCCCGGCGCGGCGGGCGCGGGCCAGTGTGGAGCGGTTACGGCGTGGTGGTCGGTCATAAGCCTCACTTTAGTGGGTGGGGATGACGCGGTTTTCCGGCCGCGTTCGGCGCCCCGGCAGGGGCGCGACGGTTCGCGGACGGCGCTGGAGACCCGCCAGGGCACTAGAAGGACAGCAGCCAGCGGGCACCGGCCAGCAGGGAGCACAGGGAGACCAGGTGGAAGAGGGCGAGCCAGAGCGCGGCGGGCAGCCGGGTGAGCCGGGAGAGCTGGTCCGCGTCCGAGTCCGGCGCCCCGCCCCTGCGCCGCTTGGACTGCAGCTCGAACACCGGACGTACGCCGCCCAGCAGCAGGAACCACACCACGCCGTACGCGAAGGCCGCCTGCACCTCCGGTTCGGTCAGCCACGACACCAGCAGGAAGGTGCCGCCCGCGAGGAGGACGGTGAGCACTCCGTACGCGTTCCGGATCATCAGCAGCATGGCGACCAGCAGCGCGGTCGCCCCCCACAGCAGCGCGGTGATGTGGTGCGCGCCCAGCAGCGCGGCGCCCCCCAGCCCGAGCAGCGGCGGAGCGGTGTATCCGGCGGCGGCGGTCAGGACCATGCCGAGCCCGGTGGGCCTGCCGCGTGAGACCGTCAGGCCCGAGGTGTCCGAGTGCAGCCGGATGCCGTCCAGCCGGCGTCCGGACAGCAGGGCCACGAGGCCGTGGCCGCCCTCGTGCGCGATGGTCACCGCGTTCCGCGACAGCCGCCACACCCCGTGCGGCAGCACGGCCAGCAGCGCGACCATGCCGGCCACCAGAACGAGCCACTGCTCGGGCTCCGGCTGGGTGCCGAAAACGCGGTCCCACACATCCGCGATGCTTGTGTTGTCCATTTCTCCCCCGGGCCCTCCCCGTACTTCCTGTCCTATGGACTGCCCAACGGACGGCGGCACGCCCACGTGCCGTGGCAGTCTTGCATCCATGTGTGGCAGGTATGCAGCGAGCCGGGCGCCCGAGGACCTGGCCGGACTGTTCGACGTCGAGCGGTGGGACCCGGAAGAGACACTGGCGGCGGACTGGAACGTGGCGCCGACCAAGCAGGTGTACGCCGTCCTCGACCGGCCGGTGAAGGGGGCGGAAGACCCCCGCCCGGTGCGTCAGCTGCGCGTGCTGACCTGGGGGCTCGTACCCGGCTGGGCCAAGAGCCCCGACCTGGGCGTGAAGATGATCAACGCCCGTGCCGAGACGGTGCACGAGAAGCCCGCCTACCGCCGTCCCTTCGCCGCGCGCCGCTGTCTGCTCCCCGCCGACGGCTACTACGAGTGGGTCACCGCGCGGAGCGAGCTGAACCTCGAACAGGAGGGAAAGAAGAAGCGGCCCCGCAAGCAGCCGTACTTCGTCGCTCCCGCGGACGGCTCCGTGATGGCGATGGCCGGGCTGTACGAGTTCTGGCGGGACAAGACCCTTCCCGACGACCACCCGCGCGCCTGGTGGGTGACGTGCACGGTGGTCACCACGGCGGCCGAGACCGCGCCGCTGGCGAACGCCGGGGCGCTGGGCGAGGGCGGCCCCCGGGCGCTCGCGGACATCCACCCCCGGATGCCGCTGATGCTGACCCCCGACCGCTGGGACGCCTGGCTGGACCCCTCCCGGACGGACACCGGGTCGCTGCGCGAGCTGCTGGCGCCCCCGCCGGAGGGCCTGATGCGCGCGTACCCGGTCTCCACGGACGTCAGCAATGTCCGCAACAACGGCCCGGAACTGCTCAAGGAGCTGGCGGCGCCGGAAGAGGAGACCCTCTTCTAGATGAACGAGACGCAGACCGTCGGGACGGACGCCGGCCCGGCCCGGATCACCTGGCACCACGCGCCCCGGGCGCGCACCGTGCTGGCCCTCGGACACGGCGCGGGCGGCGGCATCGAGTCGCGGGACCTGCGCGAGCTGGCCGCCGTACTGCCCGCCACCGGGGTGACGGTCGCACTGGTGGAGCAGCCCTGGCGGGTGGCGGGCAGGAAGCTCGCCCCGGCCCCGAAGGCCCTCGACGCGGGCTGGCGGGGCGTGTGGCCCGCGCTGGCCGCCGCCGGGCTCCCCGTCGTCGCGGGCGGGCGCAGCGCGGGCGCGCGGGTCGCCTGCCGTACGGCAGGCGAGCTGGGGGCCGTGGCCGTGCTGGCGCTCTCCTTCCCGCTGCACCCGCCGGGCAAGCCGGAGAAGTCCCGCGCGGACGAGCTGACCGGCGCGGGGCTGCCGGTGCTGGTCGTGCAGGGCGGGCGCGACCCGTTCGGGCGGCCCGCGGAGTTCCCCCGGGGCACGGAGATCGTGGAGGTGCCCGGGGGCGACCACGGCTTCGCGGTGCCGAAGAAGGGGGACCTCACCCAGGAGGACGCGCTCCAGGCGATCAGCGACGCCGTGACGGAGTGGCTGCACCGGGAATGAGACGCGGGGGGCCGTGGTTGCACCGTACGTCGGTACAACACGCGTGCAGCAGCACGGAGAGTCGCGAGGAGAGGGAGCCGCCCGTATGGGTTCTGTCGCTTGCCCGGAGCGTCCGCAGGCCGCTGACCTGGACTGGGCCACGCTGGCACTGTCCGGAGGCTCGACATTTCGAGCGGCGGACGGTGCGGGTCGTCGTCTATTCTCCGATTCGAGCGAGTCTTCCCACGGATTCGCCGGATCTTTGGAGGAGGTGGTTCCGGTCACCGGGACCGACGGGGGCGGCAGTGCACGGCACGACGCTCAGACGGCTGCTGCCGAGGAGACCGAGACGCAGCGCAGTGCCCGCTTCGAGCGGGACGCGCTCACGTTCCTCGACCAGATGTACTCGGCCGCGCTGCGTATGACGCGCAATCCGGCCGACGCCGAGGACCTGGTGCAGGAGACCTACGCGAAGGCGTACGCCTCCTTCCACCAGTTCCGAGAGGGCACCAACCTCAAGGCGTGGCTGTACCGCATTCTGACGAACACGTTCATCAACTCCTACCGCAAGAAGCAGCGCGAGCCCCAGCGCAGCGCCGCCGAGGAGATCGAGGACTGGCAGCTCGCGCGGGCCGAGTCGCACATGTCGACCGGTCTGCGCTCGGCCGAGGCCCAGGCGCTCGACCACCTGCCCGACTCCGATGTGAAGCAGGCGCTCCAGGCCATTCCCGAGGAGTTCCGCATCGCGGTCTATCTCGCCGATGTCGAGGGCTTTGCCTACAAGGAGATCGCGGACATCATGGGGACACCCATCGGCACGGTGATGTCCCGTCTGCACCGCGGGCGGCGCCAGCTGCGCGACATGCTGGAGGGCTACGCGCGCGACCGCGGGCTGGTCCCGGCGGGTGCGGTATCGGACGGGTCGCACAACCGGAAAGGCTCGGGCTCATGAGTTGCGGAGAGCCACATGAGACGGACTGCTCTGAGGTCCTGGACCACCTCTATGAGTACCTGGACCGCGAGATGCCCGACAGCGACTGCGAGAAGTTCAAGGAGCACTTCGACGAATGCTCGCCCTGCTTCGAGAAGTACGGGCTGGAGCAGGAGGTGAAGAAGCTCGTCAGGCGCTGCTGCGGGCACGATGACGTGCCCACCGATCTGCGGGCCAAGGTGATGAGCCGGATCGATGTGATCCGTGCGGGCCAGGCAGGCGAGTCCGCCGCCGCGGAGCCGGAGCCCGCCGGCCCGGACGGCGCCCAGCAGGCGTCGTCCTGAGACCCCGCCCGGGGCCGTGAACGACACTGCCCCGAAACGACGCCGCCCCGAAACGACGCCGCCCCGAAACGACGCCGTCCCCCAGCCGAACTCACCCCATCGGGTGAGCCGCGTCCATCCGTACGGGGGAACGCCGCCCGCAGGCGCCCCCGCGCCCCGTCACCGCCCTATCCTCCCCAACCTGTGAGGCAGCGGGCCGACGGGGAGGTGGCTCTCGATGCATGGCGGCGGGGCACGGCTGACGCGCGCTGCGCGTGTCACCCTCGCGTGCGCGGTGTGTGCCGCCGTCGCCTGCGCCGCCTCCACGCCGGGCGGACCCGGCGGACTCCGGGGCGTCGAGTGGGGCGTGCTGCTTCCGCTGGCGGCCCTCTACGCGCTGTGCGAGTACGCGCCGCGCTGCCCCCTCCTCGGCCCCCGGGTGCCCGGCAACGTCGGCGCTTTCTTCCCCGTCCTGCTCACCGCCGCCGTGCTGCTGCCGCCCGCCGCCGCGGCGCTCACCCCGGTGCCCGGCGCGCTGGTCGGACGGGCGCGCGCGCACCACCCGGTGGCGCGCCGCGTGTGGCACGCGGCGCAGCTGGCGCTCGCCGCCTGGGCCGCCGCACGGGTCCACGGAGCGCTGAGCGGGCAGCTCGCGGACGGCGCTCCGCTCGCGTTCCCCGCCGCCCTGCCGCCCGCCGTGGCCGCCGCGCTCACCCTGTGCGCCGTCACCACCGCGCTGGACGGCTGCATGCTCGTCGCCGCCGAGCGCTGCCCGCCGCGGCTGGCCTGGCGCGGACAGTTCGCCCGCTCCGCCGGACCCCATCTGGCGCACGGTCTGGCCGGGCTGATGATGGCGGTGCTGTGGCGCAGCCCGTACGGGCCGGTGGCGGCGCTCCTGGTGCTGCTGCCGATGTACATCTGCTGCTGGGTCTTCGCGCAGTACCACCGCGAGCGGGCCGCGCACCGGGCCACCGTCCGCGCCCTGGTGCAGGCCGTGGACATCAAGGACCGCTACACCCGCGGCCACAGCGAGCGCGTCGGCCGCGCCTCCGCGCTGATCGCCCGCGAGCTGGGCATGGACGAGGCCAGGACCGAGGCGCTGCGCTTCGCGGGCATCCTGCACGACGTCGGCAAGCTCGGCGTCCCCACCCGGCTGCTGCGCAAGGAGGGCCCGCTCACCGCCGAGGAGCGCCGCGTCATCCAGCTGCACCCCGAGTACGGCAACGAGATGGTGCGCGGCATCGGCTTCCTGGGCGAGGCGCGGGCCGCGATCCTGCACCACCACGAACGCATGGACGGCACCGGCTACCCCTACGGCCTGTCCGGCAGCGAGATCCCGCCCTTCGCACGGGTGGTCGCGGTGGCCGACGCCTTCGACGCGATGACCTCCACCCGCAGCTACAGCCGCGCCCGCCCGGTCGGCGCTGCGCTGGTCGAGCTCGACCGCTGCGCGGGCAGCCAGTTCGACCCCGACGTGGTGCGCGCGCTGCGCCGCGCGCTGGACCGCGAGGGCTGGTCGCCCGCCGCCACGGCGGACCTCACCGAGGCGCTGGAGGGCCCGTACGGCGGCTCGGGCGGCGTCGGCGGCGGTGTGCGCGCGGCCTCGGAGCCCGTGCCGTGAGACACGCCGTCACGCTGCTCTACGCGGCTGCCGCGGCACTCTGCGCGGTGGCGCTGTGCGCCACCCTGTGGCGCGGCCTCGACGAGCCCGGCATCGCCGCCGCCTTCGGATGCGTCATCGCCGTGGGGGAGTTCGCCCGGGTGCGGCTGCCGGAGGCCGACGGCGGCAGCCGCACGGTCGGCCCGCTGGGCATCGCCGGGGCGCTCGGCTACGCGCTGCTGGGCGAGGCCGGGGGCGAGCCCACCTCGCACGGCGTGCTGCAGACCGTCGCCGTCACCGTCGTCGCCTCGCTGTGCGGCCTGGCCCCGCACGTCGCGCGCGGGCAGCCCCCGCCGGTCGACCACAGCGTGCGCGCGGTGCTCGGCGTCGGCTTCGCCGCCACCTGCTTCCAGCCCCTGTACAACTCCGGCTGGCTGGCCGGGGCGTTCGCCCCCGGCCCCGGCTATGTGCTGTGCCTGCTCGGCATCACCCTGCTCACCGGCGCGTGCGACGCGCTGCTCACGGCCGCGCTGTCCGCCGCGCGGGCCGGCTGGCCCTTCGGCCCGCTGCTGCGCGACGAGTTGCGGGCCCGGCTGGGCATCGTTCCGGCCATCGCCGCGACCGGCGCCGTCATCGCGCTGGCGGTCGCCGTGGCGGGCCTGTGGGCGCTGCCCGTGTTCTGTGTGCCGCTGCTGCTGACGCAGTTCTCCTTCCGCCGTTACGCCTCCGTACGGGCGACCTACCGGCAGACCATCGCGTCCCTCGCGCGTGCGACAGAGGTCGCCGGGCACACCCCGCAGGGGCACGCCCGCCGGGTGGCCCGGCTCAGCCGGGCCGTCGGCCGCGAGCTGGGCCTGCGCGAGCCGGAACTCACCGTGCTGGAGTACGCGGCCCTGATGCACGACATCGGGCAGCTCTCCCTGGTCGATCCGGTGCCCGGCGGAGCCACCCAGCCCCTCGCGCCGCAGGAGCAGCGGCGGATCGCCCTGCTGGGCGGGGCCGTGGTGCGGCAGACGGGCGTGGCGCCCGAGGTGGCGGTCGTCGTGGAGCGGCAGGCCGACCCGTACCGCGAGCAGCCTGTCGCCGCCCGGGTCATCCGTGTGGTGAACGCCTACGAGGACCTGCTGGCCCGGCGTCCGGCGGAACGGTCCGCCGCGGGCTTCCCCGGCGTCGCGCCCGCGCTGGACCGGCTGCGGGAGGACACCGAGCGTGACTACGAACCACGGGTGGTGGAGGCGCTGGCCCGTGTGGTGCACGGGGGGTGACGCCTCGGGGCGCCGGCACACCGGGCGGTCGGGACGGAGCCCCGTCCCGGGGGACGCGGCCACCGGTCTTTCATTCTATGGTGACGACAGGTGGGAAGTCCGGCAGAAACGGCGGAACCAGTGAGGATCTTCGGCAAGGTGCGGCACCGTCCCTCCGCCTCCTGGCGGCAGGCGACGGACCGCGCGTTCACGCTCATCGGCGACGGGCGGTACGACGACGCCGGCGCGCTGCTCACCCGTGCCGCCGACATGGAGCCCTGGCTCTCGGAGTCCTGGTTCAACCTCGCGCTGCTGCACAAGTTCCGGCACGACTGGGAGCAGGCCCGAGCCGCCGGACTGCGTGCCGTCGCGCTGCTGGACCGGGAGACCGGGGCGCCCGACTGGTGGAACGTCGGCATCGCGGCCACCGCGCTGCAGGACTGGCCGCTGGCCCGGCGCGCGTGGCAGGCGTACGGGCTGCAGGTTCCGGGCCAGGCGCAGGGCGCGGCGGCGGCCGGGGAGCCCACCGGTATGCAGCTGGGCAGCGCGGCCGTGCGGCTCTCCCCGGAGGGCGAGGCGGAGGTCGTGTGGGGGCGGCGGATCGACCCGGCGCGCATGGAGGTCCAGAGCATCCCGCTGCCGTCGTCCGGGCGGCGCTGGGGCGAGGTCGTGCTGCACGACGGGGTGCCGCACGGTGAGCGGACCACAGCGGCCGGGCCCTCGTACCCCGTCTTCGACGAGATCGAGCTGTGGGCGCCCTCCCCGGTGCCCACCTGGGTGGTGCTGCTGGAGGCGGCCGCGGAGGCCGACAGGGACGCGCTGGAGCGGCTGGCAGCGGACGCGGGCTTCGCCGCCGAGGACTGGTCCTCTTCCGTACGGCTGCTGTGCCGCGCCTGCTCGGAGAGCACCATGCCGGCCGACGAGGGCGACGGCGGCCTGCACGTGGATCCGCACGACCACAGCGCGCCCGGTCGGCCGGGACCGCTGGGGCATATGACGCCGGGCGGCCCGGGGGAGCTGTGGGTGCCCGAGCGCGAGTGCGGGCTGGCCGCGCCGGCCGGGCTGGTGCGCGGACTGCTGGACGGCTGGGTCGCGGACAGCCCGGACACCCGTGAGTGGCGGGATCTGGAGGAGGTCTGCTGAGGCCCCTCGTACGGCCCCGTACCCTGTAGGGCACCAGTCGGCTTGTGGGAATTGCAGGGAAGGCGTACGAGGGCATGGCGCAGCAGCAGGAAACGGGGGCCGGGTCCGAGGCGGTGGACGGCGTGTTCATCGACGACGTGACGGACGCCGGGGCGCGTGAGGAGGCCCAT
Organism: Streptomyces boncukensis; assembly: GCF_011045075.1. GTDB lineage: Bacteria > Actinomycetota > Actinomycetes > Streptomycetales > Streptomycetaceae > Streptomyces > Streptomyces boncukensis. Next base: position 4,075 of record NZ_JAAKZZ010000017.1, on the reverse strand, counting down.
CGCGCGCGGGGTACGGTGCGCCCCATCACCGTTGTCGGCAACCCCGTACTGCACCGGGAGTGCAAGGAGGTCACGGCCTTCGACGACGAGCTGGCCCGGCTGGTCGACGACATGTTCGCCAGCCAGCGCGCCGCCGAGGGCGTGGGGCTCGCCGCCAACCAGATCGGCGTCGACCTGAAGGTCTTCGTGTACGACTGCATGGACGACGACGGGGTGCGGCACGTGGGCGTCGTCTGCAACCCGGTGCTCGACGCGCTGGAGGGCCGGGAGCGGGTGCTCGACGAGGGCAACGAAGGCTGCCTGTCCGTGCCGGGCGCCTACGGGCCGCTCGCGCGCCCCGAGTACGCGGTGGTGCGCGGCCGGGACGCGGCGGGCGAGCCGATCGCCGTCGAGGGCACCGGCTACTTCGCGCGCTGTCTGCAGCACGAGACGGACCACCTCTACGGGTACCTCTACATCGACCGGCTGTCGAAGCGGGAGCGGAAGGACGTCCTGCAGCAGATGGCGGAGAACACCCCCCGCTACGAGACGGTGCCGAACGAGTAGAACCGGTAGAACCAGTAGAACCAGTAGCGCGAACAGAACGAGGAGCGGGGCCGGCGGATCCGCTGGCCCCGCTCCACTGAGCAGTCGTCCAGAAGGCGGCTAGAAGTCGTCGTCGAAGGAGACCGTGCCCTCGACGGCCACCTGGTAGGCCGAGGGGCGGCGCTCGAAGAAGTTGGTCAGCTCCTGCACGTTCTGCAGCTCCATGAACGAGAACGGGTTGCTGGAGCCGTAGCGGACCGGGAAGCCCAGCCGGGCCAGCCGCTGGTCCGCGACGGCCTCCAGGTACTGCCGCATGGATGCGGTGTTCATGCCCGGCAGGCCGTCCCCGCACAGGTCGTGTGCGAACTGCAGCTCGGCCGTCACGGCCTCCTCCAGCATCGCGGTGACCTCCTTCGCCAGTTCCTCGTCGAAGAGCTCCGGCTCCTCCTCGCGCACCGTGTCCACCACCTCGAAGGCGAACGACATGTGCATGGACTCGTCGCGGAACACCCAGTTGGTGCCCGTGGCGAGGCCGTGCAGCAGGCCGCGTGAGCGGAACCAGTAGACGTAGGCGAAGGCGCCGTAGAAGAACAGCCCCTCGATGCACGCGGCGAAGCAGATCAGGTTCAGCAGGAAGCGGCGCCGGTCGGCCCGGCTGTCCAACTGGTCGACCGACTCGACGGAGTCCATCCAGCGGAAGCAGAACTGCGCCTTCTCCCGGATGGACGGGATGTTCTCGATCGCGGCGAACGCCTCGGCGCGCTCGTCGTGGTCGGGCAGATAGGTGTCCAGCAGCGTCAGATAGAACTGGACGTGCACGGCCTCCTCGAACAGCTGCCGGGACAGGTACAGCCGCGCCTCGGGGGAGTTGATGTGCTTGTAGAGCGTCAGCACCAGGTTGTTCGCGACGATCGAGTCGCCGGTCGCGAAGAAGGCCACCAGGCGGCTGATCATGTGCTGCTCGGCGGGTGTGAGCTTGGCGAGGTCGGCGACGTCCGAGTGGAGGTCCACCTCCTCGACGGTCCAGGTGTTCTTGATGGCGTCCCGGTAGCGCTCGTAGAAGTGCGGGTAGCGCATGGGGCGCAGGGTCAGCTCGAAGCCCGGGTCGAGCAGGTTCTTCGTCGTCATCTTCGTCATCTTCGTCGTCTTCTTGGTCGTCACTGGCATGCCTCGCAGGACTCGGGGTTCTCCAGGGAGCAGGCGGCGGCCTCGTCCTCCGTGCCGTTCTCCGCCTGCTGCGGTACGGCGGACTTCGCCGCCTGCGCGATCCGGGTGGCCGGGCGCGACCGCAGGTAGTACGTGGTCTTGATGCCGCGCTGCCACGCGTACGCGTACATCGAGCTGAGCTTGCCGATGGTGGGGGAGGCCATGAACAGGTTCAGCGACTGGCTCTGGTCGAGGTACGGGGTGCGTGCCGCGGCCATGTCGATCAGGGCGCGCTGCGGGATCTCCCAGGCGGTGCGGTACAGCTCCCGCACTCCGGCGGGCACCCAGTCCAGGTCCTGCACCGACCCGGCCGACTCGCGCAGCGCCCCGCGCGCCCGCTCGTCCCACAGCCCGTGCCGCTTCAGCTCCTCCACCAGATAGGTGTTCACCTGGAGGAACTCCCCGCTGAGCGTCTCGCGCTTGAAGAGGTTGGACACCTGGGGCTCGATGCACTCGTAGACGCCCGCGATGGAGGCGATGGTGGCGGTGGGCGCGACGGCCAGCAGCAGCGCGTTGCGCATGCCCGTGCGCGCGATCCGCGCGCGCAGCGCCGTCCAGCGCTCCGGCCAGTGCTGCTCGGCGTCCGGGTAGTGGTCCGGGTGCAGGACGCCGCGCGCGGTGCGGGTGGCCTCCCAGCCGGGGTGCGGGCCGTGCCGCTCGGCGAGGCCGGCGGACGTCTCGTAGGCGGCGAGCATGACGCGCTCGGCGATCCGGGTGGACAGCTCGCGGGCCGCGGGGGAGTCGAAGGGCAGGCCCAGCCGGAAGAACACGTCCTGCAGGCCCATCACGCCCAGACCGACGGGGCGCCAGCGGGAGTTGGAGTGGGCGGCCTGGCCGGTGGGGTAGTAGTTGACGTCCACCACGCGGTCCAGGAACGTCACGGCGGTGCGGACGGTGGCGTCCAGCCGCTCCCAGTCCATCGCGCCGTCCTCGCCCAGATGGGCCGCCAGATTGACCGAGCCCAGGTTGCACACCGCCGTCTCGCCGTCGTCGGTGACCTCCAGGATCTCCGTGCACAGGTTGGAGGAGTGCACCGTGCGGCCCGGCTCGGCTGTCTGGTTGGCGGTGCGGTTGGAGGTGTCCTTGAACGTCATCCAGCCGTTGCCGGTCTGGGCGAGGGTGCGCATCATCGCGCCGTACAGCTGCCGCGCGGGCACCGTCCGCTGGGCGCGCCCTTCCGCCTCGGCCCGGCGGTAGGCGGCGTCGAACTCCTCGCCCCACAGGTCCACCAGCTCCGGCACGTCCGCCGGCGAGAACAGGGACCAGTCCGCGTCCGCCGCCACGCGCCGCATGAACTCGTCCGGGATCCAGTGCGCCAGGTTGAGGTTGTGGGTGCGCCGGGCGTCCTCGCCGGTGTTGTCGCGCAGTTCCAGGAACTCCTCGATGTCCGCGTGCCAGGTCTCCAGGTAGACGCAGGCGGCGCCCTTGCGCCGGCCGCCCTGGTTGACGGCGGCGACCGAGGAGTCGAGGGTGCGCAGGAACGGCACGATCCCGCCCGAGTGCCCGTTCGTCCCCCGGATCAGCGACCCCCGGGCGCGGATCCGGGAGTACGAGAGGCCGATGCCGCCCGCGTGCTTGGAGAGCCGGGCGACCTGGTGGTAGCGCTCGTAGATGGAGTCCAGCTCGTCGCGGGGCGAGTCGAGCAGATAGCAGGACGACATCTGCGGATGCCGGGTGCCGGAGTTGAAGAGCGTGGGGGAGGAGGGCAGATAGGCGAGCGAGCTGGTGAGGCGGTAGAGCTCGGCGACCTCGTCGACGGCCTGCTCGCCGGTGCCGCCGGCCAGGCCGCAGGCGACGCGGAGCAGGAAGTGCTGCGGTGTCTCGACCGCCTGCCGGGTGGTGGGGTGCCGGAGCAGGTAGCGGGAGTGCACGGTGCGCAGCCCGAAGTAGCCGAAGCGGTCGTCGGCGCCGTCCGCCACGGCGTGCTCGACCAGGGCGTCCAGCCGCGCCGCGTGCGTGCGGACGAACTCCGCTGTGCCGTCCGCGATCAGGCCCTGCGCGTGGCCCACCGCCACGGAGGCGGAGAACGAGACGGCGCCCTGGGACGCGGCCTCCTCCCGGATGGCGAGGGTGAGCAGCCGGGCCGCGAGCCGGGAGTGCGCCGGCTCCTCGCCGATGAGCCCGGCGGCGGCCTCGGTGGCCAGCGCGCGCAGCTCCGCCTCGGTGGAGTCCGGACGGCGCCCGCGCAGGGCAGCGGCGGCGAGGTGTCCCGGGGCGACGGCGGGGAGGTCGGCGGAGAGCTCGGTGAGGGTCCGCAGCAGCGCGGTGGCGGGCGCGTCGGGCGCGTCGGGCGCGTCGGGCTCTGCGCGGGCCCCGGGGCCCTCGGGGCCGGCGGGGGCGTGCG
>NZ_JAAKZZ010000179.1 GCF_011045075.1 Streptomyces boncukensis | reverse complement strand
CCGCCGAGCGCCGCGCAGGCCCGGACGATGCTGGGCCAGATCGACGAGCGCTCCGAGGGCTCCTCGGACGGCTACTCCCGGGACAAGTTCCCGCACTGGATCAGCCAGGGCGACAACTGCAACACCCGCGAGGTCGTCCTCAAGCGGGACGGCGACGGCGTGGAGACCGGCACCAACTGCTACCCGACGCGCGGCAGCTGGACCAGCCCGTACGACGGGGCCACCTGGACCGACCCCTCCGACGTCGACATCGACCACGTGGTCCCGCTCGCCGAGGCGTGGCGCTCCGGCGCGTCCGGCTGGACGCAGTCCAAGCGCCAGGGCTTCGCGAACGACCTGACCACCGCCCAACTGCTCGCCGTCACGGACAACGTGAACCAGTCGAAGGGCGACAAGGACCCGGCCGAGTGGATGCCCTCGCGGACGAGCTACCACTGCACGTACGCGCGCATCTGGATCTGGGTCAAGCACGAGCACGGGCTGAACGCCGACCCGGCGGAGAAGAGCGCGCTGTCCCGGGCACTGGGCACCTGCTGAGGGCTGGGCCGGGTCCTGCGGCCGCAGGACCCGGCGTGAACGGCGCGCCGGCCTGCGCCAGATGAAGGGCCGCAGCGGAAACTCGCCGTCCCGCTCCCTCGTTCCGTAGCGTGCGAGGACGCACCCCCGTACGCGGGGCGGAAGGGAGAACGAATGGCCGGGCTGCGCCTAGGACCGCTGTTGCGCTACGTGGACGAGGACACGGCGACCGTGTGGGTCGAGACCGACGCGCCGTGCGAGGCAGAGGTGCACTGCGACGGCAGCACGGCGGGCGGCACGGCCCGCACCTGGCAGATCTCGGGGCACCACTACGCGCTCGTCACGGTCGTCGGCCTGGAGCCGGGAACCGAGACGCCGTACCGCGTGGCCCTGGACGGCGAGGAGGTGTGGCCGCTCCCGGACGCCCCGCACCCGCGCAGCGTGATCCGTACGCTGCCGCCGCCCGACGACACCGGCGCGCACGGGCCCGACGGGGCGGCGGGACCGGGCACGCTGCGCATCTCCTTCGGATCGTGCCGCTGGGCCGCACGCCCGGCCGGCGCCTCGCACGACCCGGTGGGCCCGGACGCGCTGGACGCGCTCGCGCAGCAGGCCATAGCGGGCGGGGCCCTCCCGGACGTACTGCTCCTGCTCGGCGACCAGGTCTACGCGGACGCGACCTCCGAGCGCGTACGCGAACGGCTCGCCCGCCGCCGGGACCTGACACAGCCGCCCTGGGACCAGGTGGCGGACTACGAGGAGTACACCGAGCTGTACTACGAGTCCTGGCTCGACCCCGAGGTCCGCTGGCTGCTGTCCACCGTGCCGAGTTGCATGATCTTCGACGACCACGATGTCATCGACGACTGGAACACCAGCGCGGCCTGGCAGCGCGACATCCGCGCCACCGGCTGGTGGCGCGAGCGCATCCTGGGCGGCCTCACCTCGTACTGGGTCCACCAGCATCTGGGCAACCTCTCCCCCGCCGAGCTGGCCGAGGACTCGCTGTTCGCCGCCGTCCGGGAGGAGTCGGCCCGGCCGGACGGCGGGCGGGCCACCGCGCTGCTGCGGGAGTTCGCCGAGCGCGCCGACCTCGATCCGGCGGCCGCCCGCTGGAGCTACCGCCGCGACTTCGGCCGCGTCCGGCTGCTCATGGTGGACACCCGCGCCGGGCGGGTGCTCACCGAGGACGCGCGGGCGATGCTCGACGACGACGAGATGACGTGGCTGTACGAGCAGGCGCTGGACGGCGGCGCGGGCGCCGTGGACCACCTGCTGATCGGCTCCTCGCTGCCGTGGCTGCTGCCGCCCGCCATCCACGACACCGAAGCGTGGGACAACGCGCTGTGCGGCGGAGCGCGCGGCGCGCGCTGGGCGCGGTTCGGGGAGTCGCTGCGGCAGCGCGCCGACCTGGAGCACTGGGCGGCCTTCCCGCGCTCCTTCCGGGAGCTGACGGAGCTGGTCGAGCGGGTCGCGCGGGATCCCGAGGCGCCCGCCACGGTCAGCGTGCTCTCCGGCGACGTGCACCACGCGTACGTGGCGGAGCCGGAGTTCGCGGGCACGGACTGCCGGGTGGTGCAGCTGACCTGCTCCCCGGTGCACAACGAGATCCCGGCCGTGATGCGCGCCGCCTTCCGCTTCAGCTGGAGCCGGGCCGGCCGGTGGCTCGGGCGGGCACTCGCCCGGCACGGGCGGGTGGGCCGGCCGCCGCTGGCCTGGCGCCGCACCGGAGGCCCCTGGTTCGGCAACCAGCTCATGACGCTGACGCTGCACGGCCGTTGGGCGGAGTTCCGGCTCGACCAGGCCCGTCCGGCGCCGGAGCGCCAGGCGGCCGGAGCGGCGGCCGGAGCGGCGGCCGGAGCGGCCGGAGCGGTCCGCGCGGGTGACGCGGGCGAGGCGAGCAGCGGACCGCCCGCACGGCTGACCCGGGTGCTGACCCGCCCGCTCACCGCGCCGGCGAGAGAACGGGCCCGTCGCGGACGGTGATGTTCCGGGTGCGGCATGATGGTGCGCGCCCGCTGTCCCCCAGCCGTCTCAGGAGTATCAGTGGTCCGTTCCCGCGCTGTCGCTGTTGTCGGAGCAGGCCCGCGAGGGACCAGTGTGGTGGAGCGGATCTGCGCCTCGGCGCCCGAACTGCTGGGTCCGGGGCAGCGGTTGACCGTCCATGTCATCGACCCGGATCCGCCGGGCCCCGGCCGCACCTGGCGCACGGCGCAGTCGCCCGAGCTGCTGATGAACACCGTCGCCTCCCAGGTGACGCTGTTCACCGACGAGACCGTCGAGACGGAGGGCCCGATACGCCCGGGGCCGAGCCTCCACGAGTGGTGCCGGAGCCACCCGGGCCACCGCCCGGGGCCCGACGACTACCCGCCCCGGGCGCTCTACGGCGCCTATCTGGAGTGGTTCTTCGCCGAGACAGCGCGCCGCGCACCGGAACGCGTCACCATCCGGACCCACCGCTCGCGCGCCGTACGCCTCTCCGGCGGCGACGACGGGCCCCAGCGGCTCGACCTGGCGGACGGCACACGTCTGACGGGCCTTACGGCCGTCGTCCTCGCACAGGGCCACCTCCCCGCCGACCCCGACGCCGCGGAGCGCCGGCTGGCCGAACACGCCGCCGCACACGGCCTGGCGTATCTGCCGCCCGCCAACCCCGCCGACGTCGCGGACGAGTTGGCCGCCCTTCCGGCAGGGCGGCCGGTGCTGCTGCGCGGACTGGGCCTCAACTTCTTCGACCACATGGCCCTGCTGACGTCCGGACGCGGCGGCCGGTTCGTACGGCGGACAGCAAGCGGCACGAAGGGCGGCAGGGAGGGCGGCAGGGACGGGCTGCGGTACGTTCCCTCCGGGCGCGAACCGCTGCTGTACGCCGGTTCGCGGCGCGGCGTGCCGTACCACGCGCGCGGCGACAACGCGAAGGGCGCCCACGGCCGGCACCTGCCGCTGCTGCTCACCCCCGCGGTGATCGGCCGGTTCCGCGAACGGACCGCCGCGGGCGACCGTCCGGACTTCCGCGCCGAGGTGTGGCCCCTGGTGGCCAAGGAGGTCGAGACGGTCTACTACGAGGCGCTGCTGGCCCGGCGCGCACCCTCCCGGCCCGGCGCCCCGTCCGCCGCCGGGCCCGGCTCCGCCTTCCGCGCGCGCTTCCTCGCCGCCGCGCACGGCAGCGCCGCCGAGGCGGCGGTCCTCGCCGGCTTCGGCCTGGACGGCCCCGGGGAGCGCTGGGACTGGCCCGCGCTGTCCGCACCGCACCGGGACCGGGCCTTCGCCTCCCCCGCCGAGCACCGCGCCTGGCTGCTGGAGCGGCTGCGGGACGACATCGCGGCGGCCCGGCTGGGCAACGTCGAGGGACCGGTGAAGGCGGCCCTGGACGTCCTGCGCGACCTGCGGAACGAACTGCGCCAGATAGTCGACGACAGCGGCCTGACGGGGCGCTCGCACCGCGAGGACCTCGACCGCTGGTACACGCCGCTGAACGCCTTTCTGTCCATCGGCCCGCCCCGCCGCCGTATCGAGGAGATGGCCGCCCTGGTCGAGGCGGGGGTGCTCGACGTCCTCGGCCCCCGGCTGCGGGTGCGGCCGTGCGACGGCGGCTTCGCCGCGCACTCGCCCGCGGTCCCCGGCCGCACGGTGACGGCGCCCGCGCTGATCGAGGCCCGGCTCCCCGGCACGGATCTGCGGCGCACGGCGGACCCGCTGCTGCGCGGGCTGCTGGAGGCGGGAGAGTGCCGCGCCCACACGGTGGACGGCTACCCCACCGGCGGGCTGGACGTCGCCCCGCGCCCGTACCGGCTGCGCGACGGCGCCGGACGGCCGCACCCCCGCCGGTTCGCCGTGGGCGTGCCGACGGAGGGGGTGCACTGGGTGACGGCCGCGGGCGCCCGCCCCGGGGTGGGTTCGGTGATGCTCACGGACACCGACGCCGTGGCCCGCGCGGTGCTCCGTACGCTGTCCCCTCCCGCCGCTTCCGCCCCGTCCGTGCGGGAGGCCCCGGCCACCGCGCCGCTGTCCGCCGTACCGCCTCCCAGGGCGCCCGCGTCCGCCGTTCCTCAGTCCGCGCCGCGGAACGGCACGGAGACACAGGCGAGGCGTTCGCCGGCCTGACCGGCGCGTCCCTTGCGGCCGCTGGTGACGTGCTCATGCAGCACCACCGAGCGGGCCTCGCCCGCGCGGAAGGTCCACTTCTGCCGGGAGACGGCCGAGCCGCTGCCGTGCCGGTCGGTGGTGAAGTCGAGCCAGACCTCGTTGCGCGGGTTGGCGTAGCGCGGGTCGGTCGAGGGCTGCTTCGGGTCCTTCCTGTGCTGGTAGTGCGGCCCGGAGTCGTCCGGTTCGGCGCCGCAGGGGCGTGCGTGCACATGGACGCCGTACGTGTAGTGCCGGGCGGCGTCCTGGACGGCGATCTCGACCCGCATCCCGGTGCCCCGGACGTCCTGCCCCACCTGCACCCGGGCCCCGACGGGCACCCGGCGGTCGTAGGTGAGCGCGGCGGACCGCGCGGGCCGGTCCGGACGGACGAAGCGGTCGGTGACCCGGATCTGGTGCACGGACGGCGCACCGGCGCGGCTCACGGGCCCTGCGGATCCGGCGGATCCCGTGGGAGCCGCCCGGGCCGCCGGGGCGGCCGGGGCGGCCGCCCCGGCCGGCACCGCTGTCGCGAGGATCACAGTGATCGCCGCCACCCCTGTGCGGCGGCCCTGTCTGCCGCACCACGCCCATTGCGCGTACCATGTCGAGCTCATCGTCGCCCGCCTTTCCGGCTGTCCGGCCTGTCTGCTGTGCGTGGGTCGTCCTGGTGGTCCGATTCAGTGGGATCTGTAGTCGGACGGACAGTGAGACCTGCGCCACGACACCCCGGCGCCCCTGTCCGAGGGACCCGGGCGTACGCTGTACGGCGGTAAGCGCCAGTGACATGAGAGTCGGCAGGTCGGAACGGGGACCACTGTGCAGGATTTCCTGGGGTCGGTGGCCGGATCCCCCTGGGTCTACGCGGTCATCGCCGCATCCGTCCTGCTCGATGTCTTCCTGCCGCTGCTGCCCAGCGGCGTTCTGGTGATCACCGCGGCCACGGCAGCGGCAGGCAGCACGGCGGCCGACGCCGCCCACCTCCCGCAGGCCGCTCGGCACGCGGCGCTCAGCGCGCAGGTCGACGACATGCTGCTGCTGGTGCTCTGCGCCGCGAGCGCCTCCCTGCTGGGCGATCTCGTCGCCTACCGGCTGGCCTGGGCAGGCGGCGACCGCTTCGACCGCGCCATCGCCCGCTCCCGCAAGCTGCGCGTGGCCCAGGAACGCCTCGGCCAGGCGCTGATCCAAGCCCCCGGTGCGCTGGTGGTCCTCGCCCGCTTCGCGCCGGCGGGCCGCTCGGTGGTCAGCCTCACCGCGGGCGCCGCGCACCGCAGCGCCCGGGACTTCGTGCCCTGGTCGGCCCTGGCGGGCCTCACCTGGGCCGCGTACAGCGTGAGCCTCGGCTTCTTCGGCGGCCAGTGGCTCGGCGCGAGCTGGCTGGGCACCGCGGTCTCGGTCGTCGCGCTGCTCGCCGCCGGAGCGGTGGCGGCGCGGGTGATAGGGCGCCAGCCGGGCGCCGGGCCGGAGCCCGCGGCGGCGGCCGTACTGCCCGCGATGCGTCCCGCACCGGAGGCCACCACCGCCCCGGCCTCGGAGGTCCACTCCGCGTAACGGACGCCGATGGACCGACCGTGGACGCCTGTGATCAGATAGTAATCAGGGGGATCCCGGTGCGGCGTTGACGCCGCCGCGCCCGCTCCCGAGGGTGAGAACGCGGCACTTCCGCACCAGAACGGCTACCGGGGCAACCGGGGCGACCACGACAACCAGGGGGCAGGATGGATGGGGCGGGGCACGGACCGCAGGGGCAGTTCGGGGCACCGCCGCCACCGGACAGACCGCCGTCCATCGGCCTCCCGCCCGACCGGGGCCGCGCGGCCCTGGTGGGCCTGCTCAACCTCTCGGGGCTCGGCCTCGGCTACGCGGCGCTGCGGAACTGGCGGTTCGCCGCGGTGTGCTGGGCGGCCACGGCGGCGCTGCTGGTGGTCGCCCTGCCGGTGGACAGCGACGGCATACCCGGCTGGATCCCGATCGCGTACGCGGTCGTGCTGCTGGCGGCGGCGGCCGACGGGGCGCGGCGGGGACTGCGGACCGGGCTGGCACCGCAGTTGGCGAGCTCACGGCTCGCCCTGGTGCTGGCGTTCGTCCTGCTCGCCATCCCGGTGACGAGCGCCGTCGGCTACGGCGCGGTCCAGGACGAGGCCGCCGAGAAGGAGCTGCTGAAGCGCCTCGACCGGGCGGACGCCCAGGTGAAGAAGGCGTCGTCGGGCAGCTTCGGCGCGGCGCGGAAGCCGTACCGCGAGGCGCTGAAGACATACACGGACCTGCGGGCCCAGCACGCCGGCTCGCGCGCCGCAGAGCGCGTCCCGAGCCGGCTCCGCGGCTTCTACACCACGGTGGCCGCGCCCTACGAGCAGCAGAACTACTGCGAGGCGGTGGAACCGCTGCGCTATCTGCGCGACCTGCCGGACTCGGTGGACGACGAGGCGCTGGGCAAGCTCGCGAGCTGGCCGGACAAGCGGCTCGCGCACTCCTGGTACGAGTGCGGCATGGAGGGGCTGAAGGGCTCCAGCTCCTCGTCGGCTTCCGGCACCGCGCGCGACACCCGCCATCTGAAGAGCCTGATGGCGACGTTCCCCGAATCCGAGTACGCCCGCAAGGTCGAGCCGGAGCTGCGCTCCCGCATCGCGGACGGCGTCAAGGAGCTGGACGGGGACGCGCCGTGCACCACCGCCACCCAGCTGACCCGGCTGCGCACCACCGTGCGCGGGATGCCCGACGAGACCGCCGGGAAGCTGCGCAAGGACTCCGACAAGGCCGTCGAGAAGGGCGACTACGCCTGCGGCGTGGACAGCTTCGAGAACAAGCGCTTCAGCACGGCCAAGCTGAAGCTGTCCCGCTTCTCCACGCGCTACAAGGACAGCTCGCTGGCGGGCCGCGCCGAGAAGATCGCCATCGCCGCCGAGATCGCCCAGCAGCGGCCCGCCGCCGGCCGGAAGCTGCCCCGCACCAAGGCCCCGGGCGGCAGCCGCCAGACCATGAAGGTCAGCAACGGCGGCCCCGGCTCGGTCGAGATGCTCTACACCGGCCCCGTCACCGGCAGCGTGAAGCTCGGGAACTGCTCGGAGTGCAAGACGTACCCCACCAGGTCCGCGGGGCGGGTGAGCGCCTGTAAGCGGTCCTCGGTGTCGTATCCGAGCACCACGCTGCGGCTGCCGCCCGGCGAGTACCACTTCCTCTACAAGCGCACCAGGACGACGACTTCCTCGCTCGTCAGCCCGCGCAAGAACAGCGACACCAAGACCATCCGCGCCGCCCACCGCTACACCAGCTGCCTGTACGTCACCAAGTCCCTCCCGTTCACCGAACCCAAGCGCTAAGGGGCGCGGGGCCGGGTCCGATCTGCTGTCGGCAGAAGCAGCGGCGCCTCCCCCGGCGAGCCGCCTACGGTGGCACACCGGGACCGACGGGGAGGAGCGGGGACGGACATGGACACCATCACGGGGACCGCGGCGGGTGTCCCGTTCACCGCGCTCCCGCCGTCCGGATCCGCCGACGGCCCCGCGCCGCTGATCGTGACGTGGCACATGCTGGACGCGCCGCGTACGGACGCGGCGTTCGCGGCGGCCCTGCCGCTGGCCGGGGTGCCCGCCTGGCGGGCCCATCTGGGGATGCCGATGTGCGGCGCGCGGATGGTCGACGGCCGCGTCGACGCCGCCCTCGCGCTCGCCCGCAAGGACCCGGTGCTGGCGTTCCTGGCCCCGTTCGTCCAGCGGGCCGCGGCGGAGTTCCCCGCCGCGCTCGACGCGCTGCGCGGTCAACTTCCGGTCGGTGACGGGCCGGTCGGCCTGCTCGGCGCCTCGCTCGGCGGGACGGTGGCGCTGCGCGTCCTGGCCACCGGGCGGATTCCGGTCCGGGCGGCCGCGCTGGTCAACCCGGCGGTACGGATACGGTCCGCCGTCCCGCTCTTCGAGGGCCTGACCGGTCGGCCGTACCAGTGGACCGCGGAGGCCCACGAGGCCGCACAGGCGCTGGACTTCGTCGAGCACGCCCCCCGGCTCGCGGCGCGGTGCCCGCCGCTGCTGCTGGTCAGCGGCGAGCGGGACCATCCGCAGTTCCGTACGGACGCGGCCGCCCTCCTCGACGCGCTGCGCCGGCGCGGTGCGCACCCGGAGGAGGCCGAGCTGGTCGCGGTGCCGGACCTGGCGCACCCGCTGGCCGACGAGCCGGGCCTGGAGCCGGCTCCGCAGCGTCCGGCGGCCAGGGCGGTCGACGGGATCCTGACCCGGTGGTTCCTCCGGCGGCTCGCGGACTGAGCACGCGCCGCACCGCGCCGCACCGCGCCGAGTCGCGGCCGACGGCGCGCGGGCCGATGATTTTCCACGCGTCACCGAGTCCACGGAGTCCACGGAACACGCCGAAGCCGGCCACCGAGGCCGGAGAAAGGACAATCCGGTATGAAACTGGTCGTACAGGAATTCCTGACGCTCGATGGCGTCTCCCAGGGTCCGGGAGCTCCGGACGAGGACACCAGCGACGGGTTCACGCGGGGCGGCTGGTTCGTACCGTATCTGGACGAGGAGTTCGACCGGCTGGCCGCCGGCTGGCTCGGCGCGGCGGACGCGCTCCTGTTCGGCCGCCGTACCTACCAGAACTTCGCCCGCGACTGGCCGAAGATGACCGACCACCCTCTCGCCGCCACCATGAACGGCCTGCCGAAGTACGTGGCCTCACACAGCCTCGCCCAGGCCGGGTGGCACCCGACCACGATCCTGTCCGGCGACGTACCCGCCCAGGTCGCGGAGGTGAAGCGGCAGCCCGGAGGGGAACTGCAGATCCACGGCAGCGCCCGGCTGGCCCAGTCCCTGCTGGCCGCCGGACTGGTCGACACCCTGCGGCTCGCGATCGCTCCGGTGGTGGTGGGCCAGGGCCGGCGCCTGTTCCCGGACGGCGGTGCACCGGCCGGGCTGCGCCCCGTCAGCCACCACACGACCCCGGGGGGCCTCTCGGTGCACACCTTCGAGACGACGGGAACCCCGGAGTACGGAACGTACGGCTAGGGTTTTGGTGACTGGCGACTGGTGGGCACGACTGGGTTCGAACCAGTGACATCCTGCTTGTAAGAGACCGTGCATCCAGGGCGAGCCTCCGATAGCATCCGTGAGCCCGAATGAGTGCAGGTCAAGGACTTGTACCGTCTCACGCTTGAGCCTGCGCGAGGTTTGGCGAGTCTCCATGAGTGGGGATTGTGGATTCGACGTGGACTCTGAAGCCTGCAGGACCCGCTGGTCAGGACACGGATCGGAGGTGCCGACCTCCCTCCATCGCCACCCGAACAGTCGCAATGGACTCCTCCGTACCGTGGGTGTAGAGCCACGTGACCGAGCCGCCGCGCTCCTGGCCGAGGATCAGCTGCACGTCTTTCTCCGGCACTCCCTCAGCGTGCAGTCTGGTGGCCAAGGCGTGTCGGTAGGTGTGCACCCGCGGCCACCACTCCTTTCGGTTCGTCTCCGGGTTGATGACAAGCCGTGCGATCCCCGCCTTCTTGATGGCGGGGATCCACAGCCGCCGGAAGTTGTTCCGGTTCATCACTCCGTCGAAGGTCTTACCAGTCTTGGTGGTCTTCCCCGACTTCGGCCCTTTGAAGATCAGTTCGACCGGGCACATGCCGTCCTGAACCGTGGAAGTGCCCGGGTTCGCGCCCCAGATATCTTCCATTGCCTTCACCGCATCCATGGCCTTCCCTGACAAGGGCACAGTGCGGAAGCCTGCGGACGTCTTGGGCATCGACTGCCGGAGAAGTCGACCGTGGTCGTCCACGACGATTTCCCGCACTACGGCGGTCGCATCGGACCAATTGAGGTGCTGCCAGCGCAGGCCGGCGTACTCCCCCCAGCGCATGCCTGACTCCTGCGCGAAGTCCACCAGCGGGTGGTAGTAGGCGGGCAGATTGGAACGGACGAGAGCGTACTGCTCCAGCGTTGGCGGGCGGAGATCGTCCGGGTGCTTGGCCTGTGGTGTCGCAGTCGCCACTACGTCATCGACAGGGTTGAACGGGATACGCCGGTCTCGCACAGCCGAACGCATCATGCTGCTCAGCAACTGGATCGTCTTCGTCTGGGTGGCGTGCCCTTTCACCTCGTTGGTAATCCATGCCTGAATCTCCATGTACGTCAAGCTGATGAGCTTGCGCCGTCCCCACTTAGGCTCGATGTGCGTGCGATACCGGCTCACTGTCTGGTTACGGGTACCGATCTTGCCGCTCCGGTGGGCCGGCCACCACTCGTCCCACCACTTAGCGACGGTGATCTCACCCCGGGCTGTATCCAAGTACGTTCCTGCTCGGACGCGGCTGCGCACTTCGTCGAGGAAGGCGTCTGCATCACCCTTCTTCTCGTAATTCTTCGCCTTCTGCACACCGTCAGCGTCTCGGTATCGCGCCTGCCATGAGCCGATGCAGTCGCGCCGGCGCTTGCGGTCACCGTACTGCTCCAGCGGGTATTTCTCGATGCACGCCTGGCATCCGCAGCTCTTGCTGCGGAGCTGGCGCGGATTGTTTTTCGCCCTAGGCGCCAAGGCTGATCGCCTCTCCTTCTCGCGTTCGCTGCCTGGGTACGGGCACGAGCTTGATGCGTGCCCCGCACCAACAGCGTGCACCAAACTCAGGTTGAGTGATGGCGAGTTCAGCCAAGACAGCTCGGGCTGCCACGAGCTTGAGGGAGGGGGGCAGGGATTCCGGGAGTGTGATCACACCGCGATGGGGATCCCATAGTTCGTCGAGCGAGGTGAGAGGTGCGTACTGGACGCGGATGCACATGCCAAACCTCCCGGTGCACAAGCGCGCAGGGCTGAGTACGGAGCCGAGGAGGGGGAGGACTGCGGCTGTGACCGAGATTACATCGTGGTTGTGACCGTGGTGACCATTGACAGCAACCTGTGCGGCACTAAAGCGAATTGATCGATCGAGCCCTTTCAGCTAAGACTCACGATCCGTCCGTCCGGTTGTGCTCGACCGTTGCGCGGAGCTGAATCTCGTACATCGCCTGCTGCTCCTCGGTCAGCTCCTCGAAGAGGCGGAGCAGGCGCTCTGTCGCCTCCGGGGACAGAGGGCCAGGCGCCTTGCGGCCGACCGCGGCGAAGATCTCGGCTTCTGAGAACTTGGGATAGGCGGCGGCGAGAGCCCGCAGCTTGTCCGGGT
Organism: Streptomyces boncukensis; assembly: GCF_011045075.1. GTDB lineage: Bacteria > Actinomycetota > Actinomycetes > Streptomycetales > Streptomycetaceae > Streptomyces > Streptomyces boncukensis. The sequence continues at coordinate 1,556 of NZ_JAAKZZ010000179.1, read as the reverse complement.
GAGGGCCGCGGCCTGTTCCACGCCTGCGGTTCGACCAGGCGTTCACCGTGGCGGGAGCGGCGCCGATCCGACGGGCGATCTCGCTCTCGCTGACGCCGTAGGTCGACTTCAGGCGGGCGAGAAGCTGCGCGAAGTCCTCGACGGGCTGCTCCTCCTGGTTCACGTGCCTAGGTTGCCGCCTGATCTTCTACTTTTGCAAGCCAAAGTAGAAGCACGGTGCGCCGCCGAGCACCCCTCGGTTGCGCCCCGTGTGTGCCTCCATACCTCGTGTCACACATCGCCACACTCTCACCCTCGCGTCGCCTTGCTTGACCTGACTGACACTAACACTGTAAAAATGTGTCAGCAGCGCAAGCACTGTTGCGCAAGGTCACCAGTACGAGGTCCACGCATGGCCAAGCTGTACCGCAGAGGAAATGGGCAACCGCTCAGGGATGCCATGTCCGCCCAATGCCTGTCCGGCCCCGAGCTCGCCGAAAGGACGCGAAGGGTCGACCCGATGGGGCGAGGGGTGAGTCCCGCCACTATCGGGCGCCTCGCAGGACAGGGGAAGACGGCACGGGACACCTGTCGCCTCCCCACGGCATGGCTGGTCGCTGAAGCCCTCGATTGGCCCATCCACCACCTGTTCAGCTTTTTCATGCCTGTGACTACTACTGACACAGTGGAAAGGTAGCAATCATGGCGACGAAGTCGCTTACCCAGCGCGCGGAGATTCTCGCCCCGCTCGGTCTGACCCCGCTGCTCCGCCAGTCAGAGCTGGAGGCGCTCTACGGCGTCTCGGACTGGACGGTGAACCAGTGGGTGCAGCGCGGCTGCCCGGTGGAGCGCACTCCTTTCCGTGGCCGCCGATTCGACCTGGCCCGCGTCAGGGAGTGGATCCAGGCGGACACGTCCGCCGCGTGATGCAGGAGGGGCCGCCGGACGCGACCCGACGACCCCGTGACCTCACCCACCCGAACAAACCGAAAGAGAGGTAAGGCCATGTCAGAGCCTACCCAGAAGCAGCCGCCGGAGCGGCTGGTCACGGCCCGCGACGGGATGGTGTGGACGCTTCGCGCCACCCGCCGGGACGGCGAGGGCCTGTACGCCCCCGAGGACGTGAAGGACTGCCCGCGCTGGGTGATGGCGCGCGGTTCCGAGCTGGTGGCCGAGCACGGCGCGCGCCCGGTGGAGGTGGCCTGATGAACGCCACTTCGAAGAAGCCGGGGCTGTCGGCCGGCGTCGACGCGGCGGAGATGGCCGTGGTGCTGCGGGTGGACGCGATCCAGCGCGGCACGCTCACCGCGATGGCCCGGACCGTCGCCGAGAGCGTGGAGGCGGAGGACGACGTGCACACGGCGCTGATGACGCTGGGCGAGGTCGTCACCGGGGACGCGTCGGGGCCGGAGGAGGACGCGCACGTGGAGGCGCTGGAGGAGGCCGCGTGTCTGGACTACGCGGCGGTCGAGATCGGGCTGGCGGATGCGGTGCGGCTGCGGGCCGAGCTGGACGCTGCGATCGCGCGGCTGTCGCGGTTCAACCCGGCCGCCGCCGATGAGCTGGGCGGGCGGGGG
>NZ_JAAKZZ010000178.1 GCF_011045075.1 Streptomyces boncukensis | reverse complement strand
CTGCGCCGAGGATGCCCAGGATGGCGGTGACGAAGCTGGTGCCGGGGGGTGCGGCCAGGGCGATCAGGGTGTCGGGGCCGGCGCCGGCCTCGGCCAGCCGGTGGGAGAGGGCGGCGGCGCGGGCGGTGAGTTCGGCGTAGCTGAGGCGGGTGGTGCCGTCGTCGACGGCCAGGGCGTGCGGGGTGCGCTCGGCCAGCTCCCGTACCCGGGCCACCACATCCGTGAACCGGTCCACACCCGCCGGGCCCCGGCCCGCTTCGCGCAGTGCGGCCAGCTCGTCCGGCCGGACGGCGGCCAGCCGGCTGAGCGGCGTCTCGGTGCCGGTCTGCGCGAACTGGTCCAGGTAGCCGAGCAGCCGCCGCAGATGGGCGGTCAGCTCGTCCTCGGTGTAGCGGTCGGGGTGCGCGTCCAGGCGCAGCGTCCAGCCCGCTCCGGGGGCGTCGAGGTAGACGATCTGGAGGTCGGGCACCGGCCCGGTGGACACGTTGTGCAGCAGCGCTGTGCAGCCGTCGCCCAGGTCGAACTCGGCACCGGAGTCCAGGACGTTGACGGTCGGGCCGTAGGAGTGGCCCGCGTCGCCGATCAGCCCGAGGTCGCGGCGCAGCCGGTCGCCCCGGTAGCGCTGGTGGCGGAGCGTGGCGCGGACGCCGTCGGCGGTCTGCCGCAGCAGCGCGCCGCGGGTGTCGGCGGGCGGTACGGACAGCTGCAGCGGGAGGAAGTTGGCGCGCATGCCGGGCACGGACCGTGCGGCGGCGCCGGTGCGGGCCGTCACCGGCATGGTCAGCAGGACGTCGGTGTCGCCGGTGACCTGGGAGAGGTAGCCGGCGGTGGCGGCGATCAGCGCCGTCGGCAGGGTGACCCGGTCCTGCCACGCCTGGGCGCGCAGTCGCTCTGCGGTCTCGGCGGGCAGCGGCGCGCTGCGGTGCAGGGTGTGCCGGGCGGTGCCGGGCAGGGCGCTGGACAGCAGGGTGGGCTGCGGCGTCTCCGGGAACCGCTTCTCCCAGAAGGCGGCGTCCGTCGCCTGCCGTTCGGAGGTCTCGTATCCGGCCTCGTCCTCGGTGAGCAGCCGCAGGGGCGGGAGGGGTGCTTCCGCTGCGCCCCGGTAGAGCGCCGCCAGCCGGGAGTAGGCGAGGGAGCGGCTGAAGCCGTCGACGAGGATGTGGTTGGCGTGGACGAGGAGCCGGGCCCGGCCGGGGCCGAGCAGGTGCAGCTCGCCGCCGTGGGCGTCGGCGCCGAGGGACGCGGGGCGTGCCAGGCGGGTGCGGGTGCGCTCCTGGGAGGCCGCGTCCGGGTCCGGCGCTCCGGTGAAGTCGTGGACGGGCAGCGGTGCGCCGTCGGCGGGGTGGATGGTCTGTACGGGCTCGCCGTCGCGCTCGGTGAACCGGGCCCGCAGGCACTCGGCCTCCTCGACGAGCTGCCGCCAGGCGTCCGCGAGGCGCGCGGTGTCCAGCGGGCCCACCAGGTCGAGGTGGTCGGCCGTGGTGAAGACGGGGTTGCCCGGGTCGAGTTGCTGTGCGTACCACATCTCGCGCTGTGCACCGGAGAGCGGCAGCTCGAAAGGGCGTGTGTCAGGCATCGTCAGTGCACTCCAGAGATGACGGTGTCCGCTGCTGGGGATGGCTCCAGCGCGTCGAGGCCGTACAGATCCCGCACCCAGGCGGCGCGGTAGATGGTGTCGACATAGCGGTCGCCGAGATCGGGCGAGACGGCTACGGCGGTGACGTCCTCGCCGGGGCGGTGCGCGGCGAGCCAGGAGAGCGCACCGTGGACGACGGTGCCGGTGGAGCCGCCGAAGAGGAATCCGCCCCGGGCCAGGGCGTGGCAGGTGCGGATGGTGTCGGCCTCGGACACCAGCACGGTGTCGTCGAGGTAGGACTCGTCGAAGAGGGCGGGCCGCACGCCCGCGCCCAGCCCCGGGATCAGCCGGGTGCCGGGCGGGGCGCCGAAGGTGACGGAGCCGGCGCTGTCCACGCCCACGACCGTGACGGCGGATCCGGGGCGCTCCTTGAAGTAGCGGGCGCAGCCCATCAGGGTGCCGGTGGTGCCCGCGCCGACGAACAGCACGTCCAGGCCGGGGAACTGCTTCTCGATGGCGGGCGCCGTGGTGCGGTAGTGGGCCTTCCAGTTGTCCGGGTTGGCGTGCTGGTTGAGCCAGACGTAGCGGGAGTCGGCGGCGCACAGCTCGCGGACGTGGTTCAGCCGGGCCGCCAGGAATCCCCCGGTCGCGGCGGGCTCGGCGACGACGTGCACCTCGCTGCCCAGGGACTCGATCACCTGGCGGGTGGAGAGGTTGGTCCGGGAGTCGACCACGCACACGAACCGGTAGCCCTTGGCGGCGGCGATCATGCTGAGTGCCATGCCGAGGTTGCCGGAGGAGGACTCCACGAGAACGGAGTCGGGCCCCAGCAGCCCGGCCTGCTCGGCCGCCTCGACCATGGAAGCGGCGGCCTTGAGCTTGACGGAGCCGGCGAAGTTGAAGCCCTCGCACTTGAGATACAGCGGGTAGCCGTAGCTGGGGCGCAGGTCGACGAACAGGTCGTCGGTGTTGAACTCCTGCGGCCTGGTGATGATGGGCACGGTGCCGCCCCCGTTCTGGTGTCGTGGTGGCTGCTGACGTCCGGCGGGCCTCAGTCCCAGCCGACGCCGTCCCGGCCGGTGCCGGGGCGGGCCGCGGTGGCGGCGCCGGGGGCCGCGGGCGACGGCGCGGCCGCGGGCGCGGGCAGGGCCCGGGCGCAGCAGGCGGAGCAGGCGCGGACGGCTCGCGAGTTCACGTTACGCATTGGTATTCTCTCCCCGTGTAGAGCGAATGGTCTTCCGGAAGGTGCCGCTCCCGCGAAGCGGGGGCCAGATTTCGTCTTCCGGTGAAACCAATTCTTGTCGTGCGGGATATCCGATGTCATGTGGCAGCGCTGGCAGGGTGCTGCATCGGCAACTGGTTGCCAGCGGATCAGGATTCGGAGGTTCAGGCACCGGAAAAGCGGGCGCAGTTGCTCCGCGCCCGCTGTTCTTCTGCCGTTCACTTGTCGCGGCGCTCAGTTCTCCCGGGTCCTGCCCGCCCATTCCCAGCCGCACAGCTCGTCGTTCTCCAGGAATCTCGCCACGATCCGCAGGGCCGCCGCCTCGGCCTGTCCGGCCGAGTGCGCCGAGAGGAACAGCATCGCGCTGGCGCCGTCGAAGTCCGTCTCCGCATAGACATGTTCCAGACGGTCCTCGATATCGGCCGCCGCGTACATGAGCTTCCGTACCTGATCCGCGTCCAGAAGGGTCCGTCCGCGCATGACCCGGCCGACGAACATGTACATCACATGCTCCTTCCCGGAGCCGGGGCTACTCCGAGGTATGGATCTTGTGGAGGAACTGTCGCCAACCAGCAACGTGACTCACACCGTTGAGACGTAATATGTGCAAGGCGTGGTCTCGTGACCGGGGCCACAGGGTTCTTCGAGCGAGCGCACATGGGAGATCGCGTGCTGGAAGTACTGGGGGTCAGCGCCAAGGCCGAGGCGGCATACCGCGCGATGCTGGCCAGGCCGGATTTAGGAGTGCCGCAGCTCGCCGCTGAGCTGGGCTGGAACATCTCCGATGTACGTGCGGCGCTCGACGAGTTGGCACGGTTGTCTCTGGTCCGCCAGACCGACCAGCAGCCCGGCGGGCTCCTCCTGGTGAACCCGGAGGTCAGCCTGGTGTCTCTGCTGGCCCGTCAGGAGACCGAACTCACCGAGCGGCAACGGGAGATCATCTCGGGGCGGCTGGCGGTCAACCAGATCGTCGCCGAGTACGTCGACTCGGTGCAGAACCAGCGCCGACTCGAAGTCGAGGAGCTGACCGGTATCGACACCGTGCGCGCGCGGCTCGCCGAGCTGACGCAGGGCTGCACCTCCGAGGTCATGGACTTCACGACCGGAGGAGGGCAGTCGGACGCCAGCAGGGACGCCAGCCGGCCGCTCGACCAGGAGCTCCTGGAGCGCGGGGTGCGGATGCGTTCGCTCTATCTGGAGAGCGTGACCAACCACCCGGACACCGTGAGCTATCTGGAGTGGCTGACCGGCCTCGGAGCCCGGGTGCGGCTGGCACCCTCGCTGCCGCTCCGTATGGTCATCTTCGACCGTGAGTCGGCCATCGTGCCCAGCAACCCCGACAACACCTCGGTGGGCGCGCTGCTGCTGCGCGGCAAGAGCCTGGTCTCCGCGCTCTGCGGACTGTTCGAGCACATATGGGAGACCTCGCCCCCGTTCGGCGGCTCCGCGCCGCGGGACGACGGCACGGGGCTCAGCAGCCAGGCACGGGCCGTGCTCAGACTGCTGGCGCGGGGGCACACGGACGAGGTCGTGGCCCGCAAGCTGGGCGTCTCGGTGCGCACCGCGCGCCGGGTGACCGCGGAGCTGATGGCGGCGCTCGGGGCGCGCAGCCGGTTCCAGGCCGGAGTGATCGCGGGGGAACTCGGGTGGCTGCAGGGCCCCCACGCCGCCTCTGACTCTCCGCGCCCGGAGTCCTGAGCCCCCCGGGCGCGGGGGCGCGGTGCGCGACGCGGCCGCGGGCGGGACGGGGATGCCCTCTGCCCCGGCGGAGCCGGGAGCCAGGGGGAGGCTGGTTGCGCCCCTTGAGGTCGCCATCGACGCCCCCTCCCTCGTCAACGCGCGGCTGCCGTACGGAACAACCGCAGGCACACGGGCACCAGTACGGCAATCATTGCCCCGATCGTCACAGACGCTACCAGCACCGGGTGCTCGACGGGCAGGCTGCTGCCCGTCGAGGCGGGCGCGTTGCCCCACAGCACCCGGCAGGACTCGGCGACCGAGGAGACGGGGTTCCACTCCGCGACGCTGCGCAGCCACGCCGGCAGCCCGCTGAGCGGCATGAACGAGCTGGACAGGAACGAGAAGACGACCAGGACGAGGGCGCCGATCCCGTTGATGGCCTCCGCGTTCCGCATCAGCATCCCGAGCAGCGCGCCCAGCCACAGCATCGCGTAGGCGAAGGCGATCAGCAGCGCGAAGCCGCCCAGCGCGGGCAGCACGCCCCGCTCGACCCGCCAGCCCACCAGCAGCCCGACGCCGCCGACCGCGGCCATGCTGCACATCGCGGGCACCAGGTCGGCCGCCGTGTGGCTGACCAGCACGGCGGGCCGCGCCACCGGCAGCGAGCGGAATCTGTCGATCAGGCCCTTGCCCAGGTCGCCGGCGACGCCGAGCCCGGTGATGCCCACGCAGGTCAGCCCGACCTGGGCGAAGACCCCGGCCATCACGTAGTCGTGGTACTCGCCGGCGCCGACGCTCACCACGCTGGCGAACAGATAGCCCAGGATCACCACCATCGCGACCGGCGTCAGCGCCACCGCGATGATCTTCTCGGGTGTTCTGCGCAGATGCCGCAGATGGCGGCCCGTCAGGGCGGCCGTGTCGCTGAGGGCGCCGCCGAGCGAGCTCGGCGCCCCGGGTGCACTCGCGGTGCTCATGACTTCTCCTCCGAGGTGGACACGGGGGTCTGCTCGCCGGTCAGTTGGAAGAACACGTCGTCCAGGGAGGGCCTGCGCAGGGCGAAGTCGGCGACCTCGACGCCCCGCGCCTCCAGCGCGGCGGCCGAGGCGGCGATCGTGCCGGTCCGGTCGGCGCCCACCGGGAGCGCGACGGTGCGCGAGGACGCGTCCACGGTGGGTGCTGAGGCGCTGACCGGGGCCAGCGCGGACACCGCCTGGTCCAGGGCGCTGCCGGTGGCGTCGCCGCCCTCCGGCAGCGAGATCTCCAGCCACTCCTGGCCGACCTTGCGCTTCAGTTCGTCGGCCGTGCCCTCCGCGAGTACCTGACCGGAGCCGAACACCATGATCCGGTCGGCGAGCGAGTCGGCCTCCTCCAGATACTGCGTGGTCAGCAGCACGGTGACGCCCAGCTCGACCTGTTCGCGGACCATCCGCCACAGCGCCATCCGGCTGGCCGGGTCCAGGCCCGTGGTGGGCTCGTCGAGGAAGAGCACCTGGGGCGAGGAGATCAGACAGGCCGCCAGGTCGAGCCGGCGCCGCATGCCGCCCGAGTAGGTGCGCACCGGGCGGTCAGCGGCCTGCTCCAGCTCGAACGAGGCCAGCAGCTCCTCGGCACGGGACCGCGCCCTGCGGCGCCCGAGCTTGAGCAGGGTGCCCAAAAGGGCCAAGTTCTCCCGCCCGGTGAGGAGTTCATCGACGGCTGCGTACTGCCCTGCGAGGCCGATTCTGCGGCGCACTTCGCGCGGTTCGCGCACCACGTCGAAGCCCGCGACGCGCGCCGATCCGGAGTCCGGTTCCAGCAGAGTGGCGAGAATGCGCACCGTCGTCGTTTTTCCCGCGCCGTTGTGCCCCAGGAGGCCGAGTACAGTTCCGGTTCTCACTTCCAGGCCGACACCGTCCAGCGCACGGGTCTGGCCGTACCGCTTTCCCAGGCCCGTAGCCTGTATCGCGATTTCCACAGAATTCCCCTCCTCAGAATTTCCCGAAGCATGACGGCGGTGCATGGCGGCGGGAATTGAGTAAGTTGCTGTGCCATCCCGACCGGCTGGGGCAGCAGCGATACGGGATCATCGAGGCTGCTCCGCAGAACGTAACAGTGCACCGTCGTGATCAGTGCCGGATATGTCCGTTCCGCAGTGGCAGTACGATGCCTCTGCAGGAAGCTGCACTCGGCCATTCCCCCAACTCCTCAGTGGGGCGCCTAGCGTCGAAATCAATCCCGGACAGCCGCCGCGGCTTGAGGGTTGCCGATGACCGCAGGAGAGGCGATGGCAAGCAAACGGAACTTCGCAGCCGCGCTCGGTGACTGGAGCGCGCAGCACCGTAAGACCGCAATCTTCGGCTGGTTGGTCCTGGTCGCGCTCGTCACCGTCCTGGGGGGCTCCGCCGGGCAGAAGACCATGACCGAGGCCGACTACGGCACGGGCGACTCGGGCCGCGCCGAGCGGATCCTCCAGGACGCCGGACTCGCCCCGCCCGCCGGGGAGCTGGTCCTGGTCGAGAGCGGCCGGCTGACCGCAGGCGACCCGGACTTCAAGGCCGCCGTCAGCGCCACCGTGCGCGCCCTGGAGCGGACCGGCCGGGTGCAGAACCTCACCGACCCCAACAAGACCGGGCTGGTCTCCGAGGACCGGCACGCGGCCCTTATCCAGTACGAGGTCAAGGGCGACCCGGACACGGCCGCCGACCGCATCCAGCCGGTCATCGACGCCGTGGAGAAGGCCGACCGGGACCACCGCGCTGTCAGCCTCGGCCAGTACGGCGCCGCCACCGGCCTCAAGGGCATCAACGACAGCCTCGGCGAGGACCTCATCCGCGCCGAGCTGACCGCCGTGCCCGTCGCGCTGGGCATCCTGTTCATCGTCTTCGGCGCGCTGGTGGCCGCGGTGCTGCCGGTGGCGCTGGCGGTGACCGCGTGCGTGGGCGCGATGGGACTGCTCGCCGTCTCCAGCCAGCTCGTGCCCGTCGACGGCATGACCAACTCGGTGATGTTCCTGATGGGCCTCGCCGTCGGCGTCGACTACTGCCTGTTCTATCTGCGGCGGGAGCGCGAGGAGCGCGCCAGGGGCCGGGACCGCGCCTCGGCGCTGCACATCGCCGCCACCACCTCAGGGCACTCGGTGATGATCTCCGGCCTCACCGTCGTCGTTGCCATGGCCGGGATGTTCCTGTCCGGGCTGACGGTCTTCGAGGGCTTCGCGATGGCCACCATCGAGGTCGTCCTCATCTCCGTGCTCGGCTCCATGACCGTGCTGCCCGCCGCGCTGGCCTGGCTCGGCGACCGCGTCGAGAAGGGCCGTGTGCCCTTCCTCAGCAGGCGCCGCAAGGCCGCGGCCGAGCGCGCCGCGCAGGAGGCCGAGACGGGCTCCCCGCGCCGGGAGAACGCACTGCTGCGCGGTGTGCTGCGGCGGCCCGCGCTGTTCGCCGCGCTCGGCGCCGCGCTGCTGCTGGTGCTGGCCGCGCCCGCGCTCGGCATGAAGACCGAGAAGCTCGGCACCGACAAGCTGCTGCCGCCGGACAACCCGATGGTCGCCGTCTCCCAGAAGATCGGGAAGGAGTTCCCCGGCGCCCCCGCCCCCGCCGACGTCGTGGTCACGGCGGACGACATCACCAGCCCCGAGGTCCGCGGCGCCATCTCCGACTTCGAGAAGGCCGCGGCGGCCACCGGCCGGACCGGCAAGCAGATCAACGTCAAGGTCCACGAGAAGGAGAACATCGCCGAGATCAGCGTGCCGCTCGCCGGGGACGGCACCGACGACACCTCCAAGAAGGCGCTGGAGACGCTGCGCGGCGAGACGATCCCCGACACCCTCGGCAAGGCCGAGGGCGCCACCGCGCTGGTCCGCGGCGACCTGGCGTTCTCCGAGGACTACAACGACCAGCTGAGCAGCAGCATCGTCCCGGTCTTCGCCTTCGTGATGAGCGTGACCTTCCTGCTGATGCTCGTCTCCTTCCGCTCGCCCGTCATCGCGCTCACCTCGATCGTCCTCAACCTGCTGTCGGTCGGCGCCGCCTACGGCGTGATGACGGCCGTCTTCCAGCACGGCTGGGGCGCCTCGCTGGTCGGCACCGAGGCGCCGGGCGCGATCGAGTCGTGGATGCCGCTGTTCGTCTTCGTCGTCCTGTTCGGCCTCTCGATGGACTACCACGTGTTCGTGGTCTCCCGGATCCGGGAGGCGTACGACCAGGGCGCGCCCACCCGGGAGGCCATCGCGCAGGGCATCCGCTCCACGGCGGGCGTCGTCACCAGCGCCGGGCTGATCATGGTCGCGGTCTTCGCGGTCTTCGGAACGCTGTCCATGCAGGACTTCAAGCAGCTCGGCGTCGGCCTGGCGGTGGCGGTGGCGCTGGACGCGACCGTCGTACGGGCCGTGCTGCTGCCGTCCGTCATGGCGCTGCTGGGCGAGGCCAACTGGAAGCCGCGGCGTTGGCGCCGTGCGCCCACGCCTGAGGCTGGGCCTGAGCAGGCCGAGTCGGCGCCGACGCCGCCCGGCCGGGGCGGGGCCGCCCGGAATGTTCCGGTGAGCCACTGAGGGCAGACCGGTTGTCGGGGCGGCGGGGAGGCTCCCCGCCGCCCCGGCAGGGACGGCTTCCGGGCTGCCCCTGCGGGTGCAGCGCGGCCTCCCGTCCGCGAACCATGCGGCCCCGCAGGCACGTGGCCCAGGCCGCTCCACCACCGACCCACCGTCACTACCCCGAGAGGCAAGCGATGTTCGAGTTCAGCGTCATCACCGGGACGACCGCACGGGACGTCATCGCCCGGACCCGCCCCGAGATCATCGAGCAGGTGCGGCAGACCTACCTCGCGCACGACGCGGGGGACACCGTCAACCCCGACAGCTACTTCCTCCGCTTCCCGGAGAAGCCGGATGCGCGCATCATCGCGCTGCCCGCCTATCTCGGCGGCGGCGAGGGCGTCGCCGGCATCAAGTGGATCGGCAGCTTCCCCGCCAACATCGAGGAGGGCATCCCGCGCGCCTCGGCCGCGCTGCTCCTCAACGACTACGCGACCGGCTACCCCTTCGCGCTGCTGGAGGCATCGCAGATCAGCGCAGCGCGCACGGCCGCCTCCGCCGTGCTGGCCGCCGAGCAGCTCACCGGGGGCCGTACGGCGGCGCGCGTCGCCGTCGTCGGAGCGGGCATCATCGCCCGCAACATCCTGGAGTTCTTCGCCGCCGCCGGCTGGTCGTTCGGCGCGCTGACGGTGCACGACCGCGTCCCCGCCTACGGCAAGGCGCTGGCCGCGCACGGGCGCGAGACGCTGGGCTGCACAGCGGAGACGGAGGACGACCTGGACGCGGCGCTGCGCGGCGCGGACCTCGTCGTCCTGGCGACCACGGCGGGCGAGCCGTACATCACCGGGGCCCGGTCCTTCGCGCCGGGCCAGATCGTGCTCAACATCTCGCTGCGCGACATCGGACCCGAGATCATCCATTCCTCGAACAACGTCCTGGACGACGTCGAGCACTGTATGAAGGCGAACACCTCGCCGCATCTGGCGGAGCAGATGTACGGCAACCGGGACTTCGTCAACGGCACCCTCGCACAGCATATGCGGGGCGTCTTCAAGAACAGCCCCGCGAAGCCGGTGGTCTTCTCGCCGTTCGGGCTCGGCGTCCTCGACCTGGCCGTGGGCCTGCACGTCTACCGCGCGGCCCGGGAGTCGGGCGAATCCGTCGCCGTCGACGGGTTCTTCGGGGAGACCAGCCGTTGGTAGACCTCGTACATGGGGGTCTATTTACTCGCACTCGGTATCGGGGTCGTCGTGCTGGCGGCCATCGTGGCGGCCGGCGAGATAGCCGCGCGCTCCCCGGGCAGCGACGTCACCCGCTACCCGGAGCCGTGGCAGTATCCGCAGAGCTACGCGGACAGCTACCGGTACTCGTGGTGGGCGGCGGAGCGGCACGGACCGGCGCACTGCGGCGGGGCCGAAGGGCCCGGCTCGGGCAGCGGGTACGGGCACGGGTACGGGCACGGGTACGGGCACGCCGCGTCGTTCCACGGCGTCCACGGGGACGCGTCGTCCGGAAGCGGATGCGGGGGCTTCTCGTCCGCCGACGCGGGTGACTCGGGCGGGTCCGGCAGCGGCGGCGACGCCTCGGGCGAGGCGGGCTGCGGCGGCTGCGGAGGCGGTGACGGCGGCGATGCCGGTGACGGCTGCGGCGGCTGCGGCGGCTGCGGCGACGGCTGTGGCGGCTGCGGCGGCGGCGACTGAACCACACGCTCCGGATTCGCAGCGCGGAAACCCGGGATTCCGAAACCGCGGCCGTGGAATCTGAAACTCCGGAACTCCGGGAGAATCCGGATCCGAGTTCTCCCAACTACCCGGGCTCACACGCGTATACACACCAGCACGCGTGTTGCAGCGGGGGCGCCCGCACCGGTGCGGGCGCCCTTCCGTGTTCCGGCGCGCAACCGCACACTACCGGTACAGCCCCCGGTTTCCCCGGTGTCCAGGCGTTTCCCGCCCCCTCTCGTGCCCTTTGTGGGGGAACACCTGACCTGGTCCACACCGATGGGATGGATATCCGGAGAACTTGGGTAAAAGGGCTGAGGACGCGACGCTTTCCGTGATTCTGTGAAGTGGCGTCCCGGGCTCTGGTCCCTTGTCGAGGGGTGGGCCGGCCCACCCTCCACTGCGCGTTTGCGGAGCCGACCCATGCTCACAACTCTCAAGACCGCCTACACCGACACCCGCGCCGGCGACCTGGCGTGGGTGCTGGGCCGCGAGCCGCTGCCGGCGCTCGCCTCCCTCGACCTCGAACTCTCCGGCGCCCATGTGCAGTTGCGGCTGCTCGGCGCCTCGCACCAGGTGCTGCTCGACGAGGAGTACGGCGGCTGCTCCGAGACGGTCGCCTGTATGCCGGGCAGCAGTACCCCGCTCCCGCTGGGTGTGGCCAAGCGGTTCGGCGAGTGGGAGTACGAATTCGCGGCGCGCGTCGAGAAGCTCTCCGGCGGTTCGTTCGCGGGGCGCGCGCAGGAGCTGCTCGCGCTCGTCGCCGACCATCCGAACGGGCTCGTCGGCACGTTCCCCGGCGACCCCTACGCCTTCACCGCGCTCCTCGTCCAGCGGTTCGAGGGGCAAGTGCACTGGCGCACCTGGCACTCGTACCCCCAGGAGGGACGGATGGTGGCCACCCGGACGCGGGTGGGCGCGCGGGTGCCGGACGCGGGCGAGCGGAGTCCGGACGGGGCCCGGCGCCCCGCCGCGCCGCCGCGCGGACGCGCGTTGGCCTGAACCCTGAACGGGGGGTCGCGCGGGGTGTTTCGTCCAGCCAGAGAACTCGTGTGGGTGACCGAGAGTGCGATTCATGTCACGTAGCGTTCACACATGATCGACCGCCCCTTCGAGCGCTTCGACCGTGACGCACGCGAGGAGGGCGTCCGGCTGCCGGTGACGGCGGCGCTGGGGCGCTGGCTCATCCTGGCGTCGGTGTTCATGTGCGCCGCGTGCGGACTCGTCTACGAGCTGGAACTGGTCGCTCTCGCCTCGTACCTGGTCGGGGACTCGGTCACCCAGACGTCCGTCGTGCTCTCGGTCATGGTGTTCGCGATGGGCGTCGGCTCGCTGCTGGCCAAGCGGCTGCGCTGCTCGGCGGCTGCCGGGTTCGGCTGTATCGAGGCGCTGCTCGCGCTGGTCGGCGGCGGCTCGGGGATGGTGCTCTACGCGACGTTCGCGTGGATCGGAGAGGTGCGCACCGCGCTGGTCGCCATCGCGTTCGTCATCGGCGTCCTGATCGGCGCGGAGATGCCGCTGCTGATGACGCTCATCCAGCGGATCCGCCGGCAGGACGCGGGCGGCGCGGTGGCCGACCTGTTCGCCGCGGACTACGTGGGAGCGCTGGTCGGCGGCCTCACCTTCCCGTTCCTGCTGCTCCCGCTGTTCGGCCAGCTGACCGGCGCGCTGTTCACCGGCGTCGTCAACGCGCTGGCCGGAGGCGTGGTCGTGCTGTGGCTCTTCCACCGGGACCTGAGCGCCCGCCGCCGCTGGTGGGCGCTGACCGCGAACGCCGTGGCGATATCCCTGCTGCTCGCGGCCACCGCCTTCGTCGCCCCGTTCGAACGGGCCGCGCGGCAGGCGGTGTACGGCGCCCAGGCGCGGGTCGTCGAGCACACGGACGTCCAGGAGGTGGTGCTGACCGGCGCGGTCGGCACCCGGGCCACCGCGCCGGGCCCGGACGAGCTGCGGCTCTTCCTGGACGGGCGGCTGCGGGCCCGCGGCTCCGACGCCGGCCGCTACCACGAGGCGCTGGTCCGCCCCGCCATGGCCGAAGGGCCGCACCGCCGCGTGCTGGTGCTGGGCGGTGGGGACGGGCTGGCCGTGCGCGAGGTACTGCGCTATCCGGGCGTGCGCTCGGTGACCGCGGTCGAGCGCGACCCCGGGCTCACCCGGCTCGGCCGCGCCGACCCCGGCCTGCGCACGCTGAACGACGGCGCGCTGGACGACCCGAGGGTGCGGGTGCAGGGCGCGGACGCGTTCGGCTGGCTGCGCGAGGCGAAGGCGGCGGGCCGCCCCCGGTACGATGTCGTCGTCGCCGACCTCCCCGACCCGGGCATCGCCGCCAGCAGCCGGCTCTACTCGCAGGAGTTCTACGGCCTCGCGGCACGCGTCCTGGCCCCGCACGGGCGGCTCGCGGTGCACGCGGGCTCCCCCTCCGTCCGGCCCCGCGCGTACTGGACGGTGGAGTCCACGATGCGCTCCGTCGGCCTGGACGCCGAGCCGTATGTGCTGGACGGGCGGCGCAGCCGCTTCTCGTCCGGCCCCGACCGCTCCCTCCCGCACCGCGCGGGGCGCGGGGGCCGCGCCCGGGACTGGGGCTTCGTCCTCGCCCGTCCGGACGCCCCCGCGCTCGCCCTGGCGTCC
>NZ_JAAKZZ010000177.1 GCF_011045075.1 Streptomyces boncukensis | reverse complement strand
CTCCCCAGGCACCGCAGCAGCAGGCCCGCCATGATCCGCCCCATCCGCTCCACGTCCTGCCGCACCGTCGTCAGCGGCGGGTCGGCCCAGGACGCGGGCTCCAGATCGTCGTACCCCACCACGGCGACGTCCGCGGGCACCCGCAGCCCGCGCTCCCGCAGCGTCCGCAGCGCGCCGGTGGCCATCAGATCGGAGCCGGCGAAGACCGCGTCCAGGCCGGGGGCCCGGTCGAGGAGTTCGGCCATGGCCCGCTCGCCGCCCTCCGCGGTGAAGCGCCCGTCGGCGGCGGGCGGCGGGCCGAGGCCGGCGGCGGTGAGCGCGTCGCGGGAGCCGTCGAGCCGGTCCTGGGCCGAGGTCTGGTCGAGCGGCCCCGTGATGACGGCGATCCGCCGGCGCCCCCGCTCCAGCAGATGGGCCACCGCCTGCCGGGCGCCGCCCCTGTTGTCCGTGTCGACGTACAGCAGCGCGGGGTCGGCGGCGGCGCCCTGCCACCCGGGGCGACCGCCGTACACCACGGGCAGTCCGGCCCGTTCGGCGGCGCCGTCCAGCGGCGGCTCCGCGCCGTGCAGCGAGAACATCAGAACGCCGTCCACATGTCCGGCGGCCAGATAGCGGCTGACCCGCGCGCCGTCCCCGGCCTCCTCCAGGAACGTCAGCAGCAGCTGCGCGTCGTGCGCCGCCAGCTCCCGGCCGATGCCGCGCAGCTGACGGGCGAAGAACGGGTCGCTGAACACCCGGCTCTCCGGTTCGGCGACGATCACGGCGACGGCGCCGGTGCGCCGGGTGACGAGGCTGCGCGCTGCGCTGTTCGGTACGTACCCCAGCTCCGTGACCGAGCGGTGCACCCGCTCCCGCACCTCGGCACGCAC
Organism: Streptomyces boncukensis; assembly: GCF_011045075.1. GTDB lineage: Bacteria > Actinomycetota > Actinomycetes > Streptomycetales > Streptomycetaceae > Streptomyces > Streptomyces boncukensis. Next base: position 12,675 of record NZ_JAAKZZ010000177.1, on the reverse strand, counting down.
CCCGGGGCCGTCGTTGACCACGCGGGAGACGGTGGCCCGGGAGACGCCGGCGTGGGCGGCGACCGCTTCCAGGGTAGGCCGTGGGCCGTTGGTTCGGGCCAATTCAACTCCTCTTCCCCCGACAGGGCTTGACGTTACTCCGCCGACTCGGCACTGTGCATGCCCATGACGTGAGAGCGCTCTCACCTTCCCCCCACAAAGAAGAGAGCGAAACATGAGAACACCCGGAATCGGTATACCCCCCGGACGCGGCAGGCGGCGCACGGCGGTGGCGGCCGTTGCCGCACTGGCCGCAGCGGCGGCCCTCGCCGTCCCGGCGGCCCAGGCCGCTCAGTCGGCGCCCGACGCGCGGAACGCCGCCGGGCCCGGCGTCCTCCAGGAGATCTGGAGCGAGGACTTCGACGGCCCGGCCGGCTCCCCGCCCTCCGGTGAGAACTGGATCGTCGACACCGGCCACGGCTACCCGGGCGGCCCGGACAACTGGGGCACCGGCGAGGTCCAGGAGTACACCGACGACCCCGCCAACCTCCAGCTCGACGGCCAGGGCCGGTTGAAGATCACGGCCCTGAAGAACGGCGACGCCTGGACCTCGGGCCGCATCGAGACCCGCCGCACCGACTTCGCGGCGCCCGAGGGCGGCACGCTGCGGATCTCGGCGAGCCTCCGGCTGCCCCAGGTGTCCGGAGACGCGGCGCTCGGCTACTGGCCCGCGTTCTGGACGCTCGGCGACGCCTACCGCGGCAACTACTGGAACTGGCCCGGCATAGGCGAGTTCGACATCATGGAGAACGTCAACGGGCAGCGGGCTACGCACGGCGTCCTGCACTGCGGCGTGAACCCCGGCGGACCCTGCAACGAGACGCAGGGCCTGGGCGCCGAACGGCCCTGCGCCGACTGCCAGTCGGCCTTCCACGAGTACGCGGTGGAGCTGGACCGCACCGGCGGCACCGAGGAGCTGCGCTGGTATGTGGACGGCCAGCAGTTCCACTCCGTCAGCGAGAACGACGTCGGCGCGGACGCCTGGGCCCAGGCCACCCATCACGGTCACTTCATCCTGCTGAACCTGGCCATGGGCGGGGCCTTCCCGGACGGCGTGGCCGGCCGGGCGACCCCCACGCCCGCCACCGAGTCCGGCGGCTCGCTGCTGGTCGACCGCGTCTCCGTCGAGCGCACCGGAGGTGCCACACGATGATCACCCGGAGGAATCTGCTGCGTACGGCCGCTGCCGCCGCCGTCGCCACCCCGGCAGCCGCCGTCCTCGCCGCGCAGGCGGGCGGCGCCACCGGCGGCGGGAAGGCCGCCGCCATGCCGCTGAGGATCGTCAACCGGACCGGCGCGTACGACAACGCGTCCATCCACGTCTACATCGTCGGCAACGACGGCACCCGCCAGGTGCGCGTCACACCGGAGGGCGAGCTGGCCCCGGTGTCCCTCTCCGACAACGGCGCCGACGGCTACACCGACTACGCCATCCCGCTCTCCGCGAGCGGCGAGACCACCCTCACGCTGCCCCGGATGTCCGGACGGATCTACACCGCGCTGGGCGGCAAGCTCAGGATGAAGGCCGTCGAGGACGGCGACGGCAAGCCCGCGCTGGCGTATCCGGCGGGCTGGGTGGAGTCGGACCCCAACTTCGAGGTGCTGCACGACGCCGCGGAGTTCACGTACAACGAGTCCGGGATGTACTGCAACACGACCATGGTGGACATGTTCAGCGTCCCGCTCTCCCTCCGCCTCCAGGGCCAGAAGGACCAGGAGGCGGGCACCCTGAAGGACGGCGCCCGCGACCAGGTGTTTGAAACGCTGCGCGGCACCGAGGGCTTCGACCGGCTCGTGATCGGGGACCGCCGCGTCCTGGCCCCCAGCCACGGCATCGGCGCGGGCCGCTTCGCAGGAGACTACTTCGACCCGTATGTGGACCAGGTGTGGGAGACCTACCAGGGCAAGGACCTCACCGTCAGCACCGACGCCGGGCGGTTCACCGGGCGGGTCCGCGGCGGGAAGCTCGCCTTCACCGGGCCCGGCGAGCTCTCCTTCGACCGGCCGAGCACCAGTGACGTGCTGTTCTGCCACGGCGCCCTGCAGGCGCCCAACGACGGCGTCCAGGGCCCCGTGGCGGCCGTGCTCGGCGCGGCGCTCAACCGCACCACCCTCGCCGCGCACGCCGACCAGCCGACCGACGACCCCTCCGGCTTCTACGGCGGGAAGATCACCCACCACTACGCCAAGGCGCTGCACGCGGCGACCACGGACGGCAAGGCGTACGGCTTCGCCTTCGACGACGTGGGGGGCTTCGCCTCCTATATCGAGGACGGGGCCCCGAGCAGTGTGACGCTCACGCTGACCCCGTTCTGAGCCGCTCTCACTCCGGGCCGGGCGGGGCGCCTGCCGTGGCGCCCCGCCCGGCCCGGCCCGGAACGATCCGCCCCGCTCTACCCTCCGTACGCGCCGCAGGCCGTCAGCCGGAGCGCCGTGTCGATCAGCGGCACATGGCTGAACGCCTGCGGGAAGTTGCCGACCTGGCGGCGCAGCCGGGAGTCCCACTCCTCGGACAGCAGCCCCAGATCGTTCCGCAGCGCGAGCAGCTTCTCGAAGAGCTTGCGCGCCTCCTCCACCCGGCCGATCATCGCCAGGTCGTCGGCGAGCCAGAACGAGCAGGCCAGGAACGCGCCCTCGTCGCCCTCCAGACCGTCCACGCCTGCCTCGGCGCCCGCCGTCGGGTAGCGCATGATGAACCCGTCCGGGGTGGACAGCTCCCGCTGGATCGCCTCGATGGTGCCGATGACCCGCTTGTCGTCCGGCGGCAGGAAGCCCATCTGGGGGATCAGCAGCAGCGAGGCGTCCAGCTCCTTGGAGCCGTAGGACTGGGTGAAGGTGTTGCGCCCCTTGTCGTACCCCTTCTCGCAGACCTCGCGGTGGATCTCGTCGCGCAGATCCCGCCACCGCTCCAGCGGCCCGTCCACGTCGCCCGCCTCGATCAGCTTCACGGTGCGGTCCACGGCGACCCAGGCCATCACCTTGGAGTGGGTGAAGTGCCGCCGGGGGCCGCGCACTTCCCAGATGCCCTCGTCCTTCTGGAACCAGTGCTTCTCCAGATAGCCGATCAGCTTCAGCTGGAGGAGCTGCGCGTAGTCGTTGCGCGCCAGCCCCGTCTGGTGGGCCAGATAGAGGGCCTCGCTCACCTCGCCGTACACATCGAGCTGGAGCTGGCCCGCCGCGCCGTTGCCGACCCGCACCGGCTTGGATTCCTCGTAGCCGGTGAGCCAGTCCAACTCCGCCTCGCCCAGCTCCCGCTCCCCGGCGATGCCGTACATGATCTGCAGGTTCTCCGGATCGCCCGCGACGGCGCGCAGCAGCCACTCCCGCCAGGCGCGGGCCTCCTCGCGGTAGCCGGTGCGCAGCAGCGAGGAGAGGGTGATCGCCGCGTCCCGCAGCCAGGTGAAGCGGTAGTCCCAGTTCCGGGAGCCGCCGACCTCCTCCGGGAGCGAGGTGGTCGGCGCGGCGACGATGCCGCCGGTCGGCGCGTACGTCAGCGCCTTCAGCGTGATCAGCGAGCGGACCACGGCCTCCCGGTACGGGCCGTGGTAGGTGCAGTGCCCGACCCACTCCCGCCAGAACTCCTCGGTGGTGCGCAGCGCCTCCTCCGGGTCCGGGGGCGGCGGCGGCTCGCGGTGCGACGCCTGCCAGCTGATGGCCAGCGCCACCCGGTCCCCGGGGCGGACGGTGAAGTCGGAGTAGGTGGTGAGCTGCTTGCCGTAGGTCTCCTGCGCGGTGTCCAGCCAGACCGAGTCCGGCCCGGCCACGGCCACCGTGCGGTCGCCCACCTTGTGCACCCACGGCACCACCCAGCCGTAGGAGAAACGCATCCGCAGCGCGGAGCGCATCGGCACCCGCCCGCTGATCCCCTCCACGATCCGCACCAGCTGCGGCGCGTGGCTCTCGCGGGGCGGCATGAAGTCGATCACGCGGACGGTGCCGCGCGGGGTGTCCCACTCCGACTCCAGGACCAGCGAGTCGCCGCGGTAGCGGCGCCGGTCCGCGGGCGGGGGGTCGGCCTGGCTGCCGTTCACCGGCGCCGGGCCGACCCGCCAGAAACCGTTCTCCTCGGTTCCCAGCAGCCCGGCGAAGACGGCATGGGAGTCGAAGCGCGGCAGACACAGCCAGTCGGCGCTGCCGTCCCGGCCGACCAGAGCCGCGGTCTGCATGTCCCCGATGAGTGCGTAATCCTCGATGCGCCCAGCCACGTGCATCTCCAGTCGAACGAACGCCGCTACGCCCCGAGGGACGCGCTGAATGACCTGTGTGTTGCTCCCTGCCCAGGCAAGTGTCCGAGCAGATTACCCCCCGAGTGATCGCTCACGCTGCGGGTTCCGAGACTCCGGATGCGCCGATGGAGTGAGGTTCCTACCCATCCTCACCTGCTGCGACTCCCTCATCACCCTGGGGCGTCGCCGCCCTGTCGCGGGAGTCACACGCGCCTCGTGCGACGCGCGCTGCCGACGGCGCTGATACGCTCTAAGTCCGTGGGCCGGAGGGCTCGCGGCCGCGAACACGGCGGCCCGGAAGCCCCCCGAACCGCAGCGGTGGCACCCCTGAGCACCTTCAGCCAGGGTCTCGCTCCGCACCTCACCACGCGACCACGGGAGCCCCCTCTTGGCCATGCCGCCTACGTCCATGACGACCAAGCACCTCTTCGTCACCGGGGGCGTCGCCTCCTCGCTCGGCAAGGGGCTCACCGCCTCCAGCCTCGGTGCCCTGCTCAAGGCCCGGGGCCTGCGGGTCACCATGCAGAAGCTGGACCCGTATCTGAACGTCGATCCCGGCACGATGAACCCCTTCCAGCACGGTGAGGTGTTCGTCACCAACGACGGCGCCGAGACCGACCTGGACATCGGGCACTACGAGCGCTTCCTCGACGTCGACCTCGACGGCTCCGCCAACGTCACCACGGGACAGGTGTATTCCTCGGTGATCGCCAAGGAGCGGCGCGGCGAGTACCTGGGCGACACCGTGCAGGTCATCCCGCACATCACCAACGAGATCAAGCACCGTATCCGCCGGATGGCCGCAGACGACGTGGACGTCGTCATCACCGAGGTCGGCGGCACCGTCGGGGACATCGAGTCGCTTCCCTTCCTGGAGGCCGTCCGCCAGGTGCGGCACGAGGTGGGGCGGGACAACGTCTTCGTCGTCCACATCTCCCTGCTGCCCTACATCGGCCCGTCCGGCGAGCTGAAGACCAAGCCCACCCAGCACTCGGTGGCCGCGCTGCGGAACATCGGCATCCAGCCCGACGCGATCGTGCTGCGCGCGGACCGCGAGGTGCCCACCGCGATCAAGCGCAAGATCTCCCTGATGTGCGACGTGGACGACGCCGCCGTGGCCGTCGCCAAGGACGCCAAGTCGATCTACGACATCCCCAAGGTGCTGCACACCGAGGGCCTGGACGCCTATGTCGTGCGCAAGCTGGACCTCCCCTTCCGCGACGTGGACTGGACGCAGTGGGACGACCTGCTGCGCCGCGTCCACGAGCCGGACCACGAGGTGCGGATCGCGCTCGTCGGCAAGTACATCGACCTCCCGGACGCCTACCTCTCGGTCACCGAGGCGCTGCGCGCGGGCGGCTTCGCGAACCGCGCGCGGGTGCAGATCAAGTGGGTCACCTCGGACGACTGCCGCACCCCTGAGGCCGCGGCGCGGCAGCTCGGCGACTGCGACGCGGTCTGCGTGCCCGGCGGCTTCGGCGACCGCGGCGTCGAGGGCAAGGTCGGCGCGATCACCTACGCCCGGGAGAACCGGATCCCGCTGCTCGGGATCTGCCTCGGCCTCCAGTGCATCGTGATCGAGGGCGCCCGGAACCTCGCGGGCATCAAGGACGCCAACTCCACCGAGTTCGACCAGGGCACCGCGCACCCGGTGGTCTCCACCATGGAGGAGCAGCTCGACATCGTCGCCGGCGAGGGCGACATGGGCGGCACCATGCGGCTGGGCATGTACCCGGCGAAGCTGGCCGAGGGCTCGATCGCCCGCGAGGTGTACGGCGGCGAGCCCTACGTCGAGGAGCGCCACCGGCACCGGTACGAGGTCAACAACCACTACCGCTCCGAGCTGGAGAAGAAGGCCGGGCTCGTCTTCTCGGGCACCTCCCCGGACAACAAGCTGGTGGAGTACGTCGAATATCCGCGCGAGGCGCACCCCTACCTGGTCGCGACCCAGGCCCACCCGGAGCTGCGCTCCCGGCCGACCCGCCCGCACCCGCTGTTCGCGGGCCTGGTGCGGGCCGCGGTCGAGCGCCAGCAGGGCGGCGCGCTGCAGGACGCACAGAAAGAAGGGGAGTGACCTCCATGGCCTCGCGTATCACCGACGTCCCCGAGGAGTGGGAGGTCACCGCGACCGCCACCCCCTTCCAGGGCAACAAGACCGGCGTCCGCACCGACGACGTCGTCATGCCGGACGGGACCGTCGCCCGGCGCGACTACCAGACCCACCCCGGCTCGGTCGCCGTCGTGGCCCTCGACGACCAGGACCGCGTGCTGGTGCTGAGCCAGTACCGGCACCCGGTCCGCGAGAAGCTGTGGGAGATCCCGGCCGGCCTGCTCGACGTCCCCGGCGAGAACCCGCTGCACGCGGCGCAGCGCGAGCTGTACGAGGAGGCGCACGTCAAGGCCGAGGACTGGCGGGTGCTGGTCGACGTCTACACGACGCCGGGCGGCAGCGACGAGGCGGTCCGGATCTTCCTCGCACAGGAGCTCTCCGAGGCGGACGGCGAGCGCTTCGCGGTCTCGGAGGAGGAGGCCGATATGGAGCTGGCGCGGGTGCCGCTGGCGGAGCTGGTCCGGGGGGCGCTGGCCGGCGAGCTGCACAACAACTGCCTCGTCGTGGGTGCCCTCTCCCTTTCCGCCGCGCTGGCGGGGAGCGGCGGCCTGGGCGCTCTGCGTCCCGCCGGGACCCCCTGGCCCGCCCGTCCGTTCGAGGGCTGAGTTCTGTCGGGCCCTTCTGGGGGGCGGCGTCCGGGGCGCCCCTGACGGGGCACCCATAGAGCCGATGTGGTGATTTTCGGAGCAACCCGGCAGCGCCGAGTCCGTAACAAGGGCGGTGCCGTGAACTACGCTCGGCTCTTGTGACGGATCAAGCGGCAGCGCATCCCCTCTTCACCGGGCGGGAGCGCGAACTCCGCGCACTGCGTGAGGACATCGACCGCGCTGGCCTGCACACCCTCTCCGGCCGCCCGCTCCCGCACAGCCGGGTGCTGCTCGTCGCCGGGGCCCCCGGCTCGGGCCGCACCGCGCTGGCCGGGGAGTTCGTGCGGCGGATCGCGGACCGCTATCCCGGCGGGCTCTTCCGCACCCGTCTCACCGACCCCGGCAGCCGCGCCGTACCCGCCGAGCGCGCGGCGCGCGACCTGCTCGCCGCCCTCGGCGCGGCGCCCGTCCCGGCCGCGGGCGCCGACGAGGACGACGTGACCGAGGCGTTCCGCGCCGCGCTGGCCGCGCGCGGCAAGGCGCTGCTGCTGCTCGACGATGTGGCCGACTCCGAGCAGCTGCTCGACCTGCTGCCGGAGAGCCGGGACTGTCTGGTCGTCGCGGTGGCCGCGGGTCCGCTCACCGGCGTACCCGACGTACGGCCGTGCACCCTGGGCGGCCTGGACCGGGCCGCCGCCGTCGAGCTGCTGGCCCACCGCGCGGGCGCGGCCCCGCGGGTGACCGTGGATCCGCGCAGCGCGGAGGCGCTGGCCGAGGCGTGCGGCGATCTGCCCGCCGCGCTGCTGCTGATGGGCGGCTGGCTCGGCGCGCGGCCCAAGCTGTCCGTGATCGACGCGACCAAGCAGCTCGCCCGGACCGAGGCGCCGGAGGAGGGGCCGGGGTCCGGTCCGCTGGGCCGCGCCTTCCGGCTCGTCTACGGCTCGCTCGCACCGTCGCCGGCCCGGATGCTGCGGCTCCTCGCGCTCGCGCCCGCCGGCTACGCGGACCCGCACACCGCGTCCGCGCTCGCGGGCTGCTCCGTGGCGGTGGCGCACGCCGCGCTGGACGAGTTCGTCCGGCTGGGGCTGCTGCGCTCCGCGGGCGAGGGCCGGTACGCGGTGCCGAGCTGCCTCGATCCGCTGCTGCGGACCGAGCTGGACGCCGAGGAACGGCCGGCCGAGGTGCTGTTGGCGCGGGCCCGGATGCTGGAGCGGACCGTACGCCGGCTGCAGGCGTGCCGGGCGGTCTGCGAGCCGCCCGGCTCCGAGGCCCGCAAGCGGCTGACCGGGATGCCGCGCACGCTGCGCTTCGACCGTCCCGCCGAGGCGCGGGCGTGGCTGGAGGCGCGGCGGCCCGCGCTGCTCGCCGCCGTGCGGATGGCGGTCTCCGAGAGCGAGGGGGAGCTGGACACCCTGGCCCGGCGCCTGATCTCGGCGCTGGCCCGCGCGTTCGAGGCGCACCGGGACCCGGAGGAGGCGGCCCCGGAGCTGTATCAGCTGCACGAGCTGGTGCTGCGGGTCGCCGAGCGCGGCGGCCTGCACCGCGAGCGCGCCGCCGCGCTGCTCAACCTCGGCGACCTGGACGCGCGCACCGACCGGCTGCGCGGCGCTCTCGTGCGCTACCGCACAGCGCTGGACGCGGCCCGCGCGGGCGAGGACCAGCAGGCCGCGGCGCGGGCGCTGGAGTCGCTGGGCGGGACGCACGCCGAGCTGGAGGACTGGGCGCGGGCCGCCGACTGGTACGCGCGCGCCCTGACCCTGCGGCTGACCGTGGGCGGGCGCCCGGACCAGGAGGCCGCGGCGCGACTGCACGGGCGGCTCGGCGCGGTGCACACCTACGCCGGGCGCTGGGGCGACGCGCTGCGCTCGTGGCGGGCCGCCGCCGCGGCCTTCCGGCGGCTGGGCGACGCCGGCTCGCACGCCCGTGCGCTCGCGGAGGTCGCCCGGGTGCAGGAGTACGCGGACCGCCCGCACGACTCGCTGCGCAGCTGTCTGCAGGCGCTGGAAGCGGCGCAGGAGGCGGGTGACGACAGGCTGTGTGCCGCGCTGCGGCTGCGGGTGGCGGACGCGTCGGAGCGTGTGGGGGACCTGCGCGGGGCCCGTGTGCACCGGGCGGCGGCCGACCGGCTGCTGGCGGCGGCCGAGCGCCGGGAGAGCACCTGATGACTACCTGCGAAATCTAAAGTGATCCTGAAAAAGATCGCACCTTTGTAAGGCTAGACAGGTGCGAGTCCTTCATTAAACTGGTTGGGCCGTGGTCATACCGGCTGTCTTGGCATGCCCGACCCGGCCGCTCCCCGCTGTCTGCAACCTGAGTCAAGGACCGTGATCGATGTGAAGGTCGGCATCCCCCGCGAGGTCAAGAACAACGAGTTCCGCGTGGCCATCACCCCGGCCGGGGTGCACGAGCTGGTCCGGAACGGCCACGAGGTCCATGTGGAGCGGTCGGCCGGCGTCGGCTCCTCCATCCCGGACGAGGAGTACGCCGCCGCCGGCGCCGCCATCCTGGGCACGGCGGACGAGGTGTGGGCCGCCGCCGATCTGCTGCTGAAGGTCAAGGAGCCGGTCGCCGAGGAGTACCACCGGCTGCGCAAGGACCAGGTCCTCTTCACCTACCTCCACCTCGCGGCCTCCCGCGCGTGCACGGACGCGCTGCTGGAGTCGGGCACCACGGCCATCGCGTACGAGACGGTCGAGCTGGCCAACCGCTCGCTGCCGCTGCTCGCCCCGATGTCCGAGGTCGCGGGCCGGATCGCGCCCCAGGTGGGCGCCTACCACCTGATGGCCTCCGCCGGGGGCAGAGGTGTGCTGCCGGGCGGAGTCCCGGGGGTGAACGCGGGGCGCGCCGTCGTCATCGGCGGCGGTGTCTCCGGGTGGAACGCGACGCAGATCGCGGTCGGCCTCGGCTTCCACGTCACGCTGCTCGACAAGGACGTCAACAAGCTCCGCGAGGCCGACAAGATCTTCGGCAACCGGGTGCGGACCGTCGCCTCCAACGCGTACGAGCTGGAGCGTGCCGTCCTGGACGCGGACCTGGTCGTCGGCGCCGTGCTGATCCCGGGCGCCAAGGCGCCCAAGCTGGTGAGCAACGAGCTGGTGTCCCGGATGAAGCCGGGAAGTGTACTTGTCGACATCGCGATCGACCAGGGCGGCTGCTTCGAGGACTCGCGCCCGACCACGCACGCCGAACCGACCTTCCGGGTGCACGACTCGGTCTTCTACTGCGTCGCGAACATGCCGGGCGCGGTGCCCAACACCTCCACGCACGCCCTGACGAACGCGACCCTTCCGTACATCGTGGAGCTGGCCAACCGCGGCTGGCGCGAGGCGCTCCACCGGGACGCGGCGCTCGCCAAGGGGCTCAACGCGCATGACGGCGAACTCGTCTACGGCCCGGTCGCCGAGGCGCACGGGCTGCCGGCCCGGGACGCGGCCACGCTGCTCGGCTAGCGGGTGTTGCTGTGACCGGGGTCAACCCCGCACGTCAACGTCGGCAACATCACGTAACCGGCCGGACCTTGAGGACAGGGTCCGGCCGCTTCCGTAATCGATCTCGGGTGAGCGGTCCCCAACTCGCCTTGAACGTAACTGTCTAACCGTTTTGCACACCCGTGAAACCGCTCCCGGGGATCTCCCGGGCTCTTGACACGGTGGCGTGCGGTTACCGACACATCGTGCCGTCTCCGGCGGATTGTGTTGCTGCGGACCGCCGACACGCCATAGAGTCCCCAAGCGTCGGCATGGTGTCACGCTGACCTGTCTAGAAGTTTCCTGGTCACCAAGGAGGTAGGACGACTTGTGAATGAGTCGACATTTTCTCCCGGGGGTGGTCAACCAGGAGCGCCTGTGCGAGGCCAGGGGACGCCTGGCTCCTCGGGGCCCGAGGCTGTCGGCTCCATCGCTGTCCGCACCTTCGCGGCCCACCAGACCCCACCAACGAGCATGACAGCCCACCAGAGTATGGACGGCCGCCACGTGAACGCCACGGCCGGCGACGGCAACGGTCAGCCTGCCGAACGCTTCGCCGATTACAGTGACCCGAACTACGACCCGCACTACGGCGAGCTGCCCGAGGGGCACTTCTACGATCCGGACGCGGAGTACGAGCCCGACCCCGAGTACGCAGCCACCCTCGCGCCGGACGCGGCGCGGCAGCGCCGGGAGCGCATCGGCCCGACCGGGCGCCCCCTGCCGTACTTCCCGATCCCGGGCCCCGTCAGCGAGCACGGCCCCGCGAAGATCATCGCGATGTGCAACCAGAAGGGCGGGGTCGGCAAGACCACCTCGACCATCAACCTGGGCGCCGCGCTCGCGGAGTACGGACGCCGGGTGCTGCTCGTCGACTTCGACCCGCAGGGCGCGCTGTCGGTCGGCCTCGGGGTGAACCCGATGGAGCTCGACCTCACCGTCTACAACCTGCTGATGGAGCGCGGCCTCGCGCCCGACGAGGTGCTGCTGAAGACGGCGGTCGCGGGCATGGACCTGCTGCCCAGCAATATCGATTTGTCGGCCGCAGAGGTGCAGCTGGTCAGCGAGGTCGCGCGCGAGTCCACGCTGCAGCGCGCCCTGGGCCCGATGCTGAACGACTACGACTTCATCGTCATCGACTGCCAGCCGTCGCTCGGGCTGCTGACCGTGAACGCGCTCACCGCGGCGCACAAGGTGATCGTCCCGCTGGAGTGCGAGTTCTTCGCGCTGCGCGGTGTCGCGCTGCTCACCGAGACCATCGAGAAGGTGCAGGAGCGGCTCAACCCGGAGCTGGAGCTCGACGGCATCCTGGCCACGATGTACGACTCGCGCACGGTGCACAGCAGGGAGGTGCTGGCCCGGGTGGTCGAGGCGTTCGACGACAACGTCTACCACACCGTGATCGGCCGCACCGTCCGCTTCCCCGAGACCACCGTCGCGGGCGAGCCCATCACCACCTACGCGTCCAACTCCGTCGGCGCCGCCGCCTATCGCCAGCTCGCCAGGGAGGTGCTCGCCCGGTGCCACGCCGAGTGAGTCTCCCGGCAGCCGACGAACTGTTCCGTACGACAGGGGGATCCGCCGTCCAGCCGTCGGCCCCCCAGCAGTCCCAGCAATCCCGGCAGCAGGGCCCGGGACAGAGCGGTGCCCCGGCCCAGGTGAACGGCGAGTCGCCCAAGGTGCCCGCGCAGTCCGGCGAGCCCGAGGGCACGGGCGGGGGCCGGGAGCACGCCTCGGCGGGCGAGGACGACGCCGAGAGCGGCACCGCCGCCGCGAACGGCGGCGGCGAGCACGAGCGCGAGGCCCGCACCCCGCCCGCCGGCAAGCCGGAGGACCAGCGGAGCGCCACCGGGCAGCCCGCCGCCGGCGGCGGACGCGGCGCCGCCAAGGGGCGGCAGACAGCGGGCTCGTCGTCCGCCAACCGGCGCAGCCGGGCGGCGAACCGCAGACCCAGCGGGCGCGAGCGGCACGACGAGAAGATCACGGTCTATGTCTCCGCCGAGGAGCTGATGGACCTGGAGCACGCGCGGCTGGTGCTGCGCGGCGAGCACGGGCTCGCGGTGGACCGGGGGCGCATCGTGCGCGAGGCGGTCGCCGTGGTGCTCGCGGACCTGGAGTCCCGGGGAGACGCGAGCATTCTCGTGCGGCGGTTGCGCGGGCGCTGAGCGCCCTGCCAGTACCCTGCGAGCGATGCCCAGCACCGACCCCGCGATCCGGAGCTCCCGCCGCCCCCTGGGCCGGGGCCC
>NZ_JAAKZZ010000176.1 GCF_011045075.1 Streptomyces boncukensis | reverse complement strand
CTCCCGCTCGATGGTGTCCGAGCCCGGCGGCCCGGGGCCCGCGCCGGTGCCGTCGCTGTCGTCCCCGTCGTGGACCATGCGCGCGAAGTTCGGGGAGCCGATCATCTCGAAGTTGAGGTTCAGCGCGGCCCCCGCCAGCAGCCGGACGGGCCTGCGGGGCGCGCGGGGGGCGGGTAAGGAAGCCGACGGGGAACCGTGCACGGACCACCTCCTGGAATCCGCGCGCCGGGGCACGCGAGCGCACAGGGCAAGGCTGGACGGTGAGCGACCGTACTTTCTCATGTGCGGCGCCCGTTGTCAGCGGCACCGCAAGTCTCAGGAAGCACCGCGGGCACGCCGCCGCCTAGCGTGGCGCTCCCGACGAAGGGAGAGAGCACCATGGACGGTGCGCGAGCCACCGCGGAGGCGGACAGCACGGCGGTCAGGGTTGCCCTGTGGCGGGCCCTGCACACCCGGGCCGATCCGCCGCCGCACATACTCGACGACGACCTCGGACTGCGTATCGCCGCACCGGACGGCGACTGGCGCGCACGCCCCGACATGGACGCGGAGGGCACGCGCGGCCTCCGCGCCGCCATCGTGGCGCGGGCCCGGTTCGTGGAGGACCTGGTCCTGCAACAGGCGGAGCGCGGCGTCGGCCAGTACGTCATCCTCGGCGCGGGGCTGGACACCTTCGCGCAGCGCAGACCGGACGCCGCGGCGCGGCTGCGGGTGTTCGAAGTCGACCAGCCGGGGCCGCAGGCGTTCAAGCGGCGCCGCCTGGAGGAACTGAGCCTCGGCGTTCCGGAGTGGCTGCGGTTCGTCCCGGTCGACTTCGAGGCCGGCGACTCCTGGTGGGCGCGGCTGGCGGCGGCCGGATTCGACCCGGCGCGCCCGGCGGTCGTCGTCTCCACCGGCGTGACCATGTACCTCACCCGGGACGCCGTCGCGGCCACCCTGCGCCGTATCGCGGGGCTCGCCCCCGGCACCACCTGCGCCATGACGTTCCTGCTCCCGCGCGACCATGTCGCGCCGGACGAGCGCGAACTGCACCGGAGGTCGGAGGAGGGGGCACGGGCGAGCGGGACGCCGTTCCGCAGCTACTTCACGCCCCGGCAGATGGCGGAGCTGGCGGAGGCGGCCGGGTTCGCCGAGGTGCGGCACGTGCCGGCGCAGACGCTCGCCGAACGCTACTTCTCCGGCCGGGAGGACGGGTTGCGGCCCGCGACAGCGGAGCGGCTGCTGGTGGCCACGGTCTGAGCCCGCCCCGAAGCTCTCCGAGCGCCCTCCCAGGGGCGCGGGGAACTGCGCGAGCGTCCACGGCGCTGCCGCGGCCTGCGACGCTGCGGACGGGGGCAGCCCCTCCCCAGGACCGGGGAGGGGCTGCCCCCGTGTGTGCGTCGCGGCCCGCGCGCCCACAGGGGCTGGGCGCGCAGTTCCCCGCGCCCCTGGGAGGGCGCTCCGAAAGGTTCGGGGCTCAGTGGGGGTGGGGGCCCTCGTGGTGGACGGGGCCGTGGGCCGTCGCGCAGTGCGGGGCCGCCGCACCCGCCAGCACGCCCGCCCCCTCGGGCACCGGGGGCGCGTGGTCGATCTGGAGGGTGGTGTGCGTCAGCCCGTAGTCACCGGCGAGCATCGCGTCCAGCTCGCGCCGCAGCCGGTGGCAGTCGCCCCCCGGCTCGACGAGGACGTGCGCCGAGAGCGCAGGCTCGCCCGAGGTGATGGTCCAGATGTGCAGGTCGTGCACCTCGGTGACGCGCGGCGTGGCCGCCAGCCGGTCCCCGATCGCGTCGGGGTCGAGCCCCTGGGGCGCGGCCTCCAGGAAGATCCGTCCGGAGTCGCGCAGCAGCGCGCAGCCCGCCTTGAGCATCAGCCCCACGACCACCAGCGTCGCGATGGCGTCGGCGCGGGCGAAGCCGGTGGTGAGGACGACCAGCCCGGCGACGGCCGTCCCGATGAAGGCGTACAGGTCGTTCAGGATGTGCTGGTAGGCGCCCTCGACATTGAGCGAGGAGCGGTTGGCGCGGGACAGGCACCAGGTCGCCACGATGTTGACGGCGATTCCGGCGAGCGCGGTGCCCAGCACCATCCCGCCGTTCACCTCCGGCGGGTGGATCAGGCGCCGCACCGCCTCGAAGCCCAGCCACGCGGCGAGGAGGAGCAGGGTCAGCCCGTTGGCCTGCGCGGAGAGGATCTCGGCCCGCTTCAGCCCGAACGTGAAGCCGCCGCGCGCCGGCCGTGCCGACAGCCGCATCGCTATGAGCGCCAGCACGATCGACGCCGCGTCGGTCAGCATGTGCGCGGCGTCCGACAGCAGCGCCAGCGACCCGGCCAGCACGGCGATCACGGACTCGACGACGATGAACGCAGTGATCAGTGTCAGGGCGATGGTGAGCCAGCGCCGGTCCGCGTCGGCGGACACCCCGTGCGTGTGCCCCGCGTGGCCGTCGTCGTGTGCGTGCCCGTGGTGGTGTCCGTGACCGGTGCGCGGTCCCTTGCCCACGGTTCCTCCCCTCGCGCGGACCCCCGGGCGGGGTCGGCTCACAGCAGTGAAACGCATGCCCCCGGGGGGTGGCAAAGGCTGCACCGGTGACCGTTGTCAATACCGATAACACCCGTCTGACCTGCGATGATTCTGGGGACGCCGAGCTGTCGCGGTCCGGGGTCACACCTCGCGGATCCCGGCGCGGAAGGCGCCGGGCGCGTGGCCCTCGCGCTGGTGGAAGAACTTCGAGAAGTTCGTCGCGTCGGCGAAGCCCAGCCGGCCCGCGATCACCGCCGCCGGCTCGTCGCTGTGCGCCAGCATCCGCTTGGCCTCCAGCAGCACCCGCCGGTCGATGAACTCCTTGGCCCCCGTGCCCGCCGCCGCGTGCGTGGCACGCGACAGGGTGCGCGGCGAGTAGCCGAGCGCCCGCGCGTAGTCGGCGACCTGCCGGGTGCGCGCGAAGTCCCGCTCCACGGCGGTGCGGAACCGCAGGAACGCCTCGCTCAGCCCGGCGTCGCCGGGGGCCGCGCTGTGGTGCCCCGCCATCCGCAGCACCAGCGTGGCCAGCAGATGCCGCAGCACCTCCAGATGCCAGTCCGGCTTGGCCCCGTCCGCCGCGGCGAACTGGGCGAACTCCCGGTGCAGATGGTCCAGCGCCAGCCGGGTCGCCCACGCGTCCGCGCTGTCCGGCGCGGGCCGCCACAGCAGCGGTCCGCACGCGTCGTCGAGCCCCGCGGCCGTGGCCGTCGGGCGGTCCAGGAAGGACGCCTCGAACAGCACCAGCGTGCCCTCGCCCGCCGTCAGATCGCCGTGCTGCTGCACCTGGCCGGGCCGCACCCACAGCCAGCTGCCGGGGGTCAGCAGGCGCTCGGTGAAGTCGACGGTCTGCCGCAGCGTGCCCGAGTCGAGCGCGAAGACCTGGTGGAAGCTGGGGCGCTGCGGGTCGGAGAGCACCTTTCCCTGGGTCTGGGCGCGCGAGCGCAGCTCGGCCAGGGTCATCACTTCCACGCAGGCCCGCAGGCCGGGCGGCGGCACATAGCGGAGATCCGGGATGGCGGAGCGGGGCGGGTTCCGAGGGTGTCCGTTATTCACCATGATCAGTCGCGAGCCTACCTCGCTCGCGCCAGTTCCGCCGCGTACGTTCGCAGGTGTCACTCACCGAGTGGCGGAAATACGCAGTACGCAGTACGGATGAGGAGAATCGGCATGGCAAAGATCGCCGTCTTCGGCGCCAACGGGACCATCGGCAGCCGCGTCGTCCAGGAGGCGCTGGACCGCGGGCACGAGGTCACCGCCGTGGTCCGCGACCCGGCGAAGCTGGCCGGCGCCGACGACAGGCTCCGGGTCACCACGGGCGACGTGCTGTCCCCGGAGTCGGTCGCGGAGGCGGCCAAGGGGGTGGACGTCCTGGTCAGCGCGGTCGGTGGCGGTGACGGGCCGGGGCATGTCGCCACCGTCGAGCCGTCGGTGCGGGCCCTGGTCAGCGGGCTGCGGACGCTCGGCGAGGCCGCTCCGCGGCTGATCGCCGTCGGCGGCGCCGGGTCGCTGCGCACCCCCGACGGGAAGCAGGTCTGGGACGCGGAGGGGCTGCCGGACTGGCTGCTGATGATCATGCACGCGCACGGCGACGCGCTGGAGTACCTGCGCACCGTCGAGGACGTGCGCTGGACCAGCTTCAGCCCCGCGGCCACCATCGAGCCGGGCGAGCGGACGGGACGCTACCGCACCGGCGTGGACGATCTGATCGCCGACGCCGGGGGCGACAGCCGGATCTCCGCCGAGGACTACGCCGCGGCGCTGGTGGACGAGATCGAGAACCCCCGGCACGTGGGGGAGCGCTTCACCGTGGGCTACTGACCGCCCTACGGCAGTCGGCGGTCCAGGGCCGCGCGGCCCTGCTCGGCCAGCTTGCGGCGGGCCCACTCCAGGTTGTCCTCGGTCAGGTCCCGGCCCGAGGCGAGGACGAGGTCCTCGGGGGTGGGGTCCCCCTCGGGCGCCGCGTGCAGCACGGAGTCCGGGGTGGGCCGGTCGTCCGGGTGGTCCTTGGGGCCGCTCATGTGCCTGCCTCCCCGCTGCCGGAGCGTCGCTGGTGCCCTCAAGGCTACGACCGGGCCGTCCGGGGGGCATCCGGGTGGTGTGCGGGTGGCGTGCGGGGCCGTGCCGAGGTGCGTGGACCTGGTGGCGGCGGGATCCTGTGGGGGCAGCCCGCGCGCCCGACGGACCACGGAATGGACCACGGAATGAGGTACGGATGCGGACCACCGATCTGACCGACGACGTGCTGGCGGCACTGCGCGAGCGGCGCCCGTACCCCGCGGTCACGCTCACCGTGCCGACGCACCGCACGCGCCCGGACAACGAGCAGGACCCGGTGCGGCTGCGCAACCGGATCGGCGAGGCCGCCCGCAGGCTGGACGCCGACCCGGACGTGCCCGACCGCGTCCGGGAGGCCGTCGTCGCCCAGCTGGAGACGGCCGAGGCGGTGACCGACTTCGTCCACGCGCTGGACAGCCTGGTGGTCTTCGCGACCGCCGACGAGCACCAGATCTGGTACCTGCCGCGTACGGCCGCCGAGCGGGTGGTGATCAGCGACACCTTCCTCACCCGCAACCTGGTCGCGGCCAAGGCGCAGGCCCGCCCCTACTGGGTGCTGGCCTTCGCCGAGGATCGGGCACGGCTGTGGAGCGGCTCGGGGGACCAGCTCACCGAGGCGCGGCAGGACGGCTTCCCCATGGAGCCGGCGCCCCTCGTCGACGAGGACGCGGCACGGGCCCGGCTGAACCGCAGCAGCGGCACGCCCGCCGGGTACGGCGACGAGACCACCCTCCAGCATCTGCGCGCCGTGGACGCGGCACTGGGCCGGCTGCTGGGCCGCGATCCCCGGCCGCTGGCCCTGGTCGGTCTGGCGCAGGGGATCGCCGCGCTCAAGGACGTGGGCACCCGTGCCGCGCGTACGGCCGTCGCCGCCGTCCCCAAGGGCGGGCTGACGGACGTCACCGGGCACACGCTCGCGCAGGAGGTCGCGCCCGCGCGCGCCGAGGTGCGCCGGGAGCGCACCCGGGGCGCGCTGGAACGGCTGGACGCCGCACGCGGACGGAAGCTGTTCATCGCGGGCCTCGACGAGGTGTGGGGCGCGGCCCAGGAAGGGCGGGTGGCCCTGCTGGTGGTCGAGGAGCCGTACCGCGCGACGGTGCGGATCACCGGAGGGCATCTGACGCCGGCGGAGGACGGCGCCACCGGCGCGGACGTGCACGAGGACATCGTGGACGAGGTCGTGGAGGCGGCGCTGTCCACGGAGGCCGAGGTCGTCTTCGTCCCCGCGGACGCGCTGGCCGGCCACGGCCGGATCGCGGCGGCCGTCCGCTACACGTGGGCGGCCGGGTGAGCAGCGGCGAGAGGGCGAGGTGGGGGAGATGACCGAGCGGACGGACGGTTTCGACGAGCCGGGCCCGGCCGAGGACGACGGCGTGCTGGAGCCCGCCGACTCGCTGGAGACCGACCAGCTCGACGCCGACCCCCTGGACACCGGCATCGTGCCGCCCGACCACTGGTCCCGCGCCGAGTTCTACGGCAACACCGCCGAGGAGGCCCGCCGCGGCGAGAGTCTCGACCAGCACCTCGCCGCGGAGGAGCCGGAGCGGCCGGGGCCGGTGAGCGACTCCTGGGCGGAGGGCCCCGCGCCCCGCACGGGCCGCCTCACCGCGGGCGACGCGGGGTGCCATCCGGT
Organism: Streptomyces boncukensis; assembly: GCF_011045075.1. Taxonomy (GTDB): domain Bacteria; phylum Actinomycetota; class Actinomycetes; order Streptomycetales; family Streptomycetaceae; genus Streptomyces; species Streptomyces boncukensis. The sequence goes on along the minus strand of NZ_JAAKZZ010000176.1, from coordinate 7,370 downwards.
GCGGGACTCGGAGATCCTCGCGTACGACGCGGGGGTGGACGGGGGCGCCGCCAGCGCCGAGGAGGCGGCGGTCCACGTCGTGGAGGACGAGGACGCGTGGGAGGAGGAATCGGCCGAGTAGCGATCGGCCGGGTAGCGCTCTTGCTCCGCTGTCCCGGGCGCACGACAATCCCCCTCAGCCCCGTGGGAGGGAACCAGTCATGCCCGAGCCCGGCAGAACCACTCGGAGAACGGTGCTCACCACAGCCGCCGGCGGCGGACTCGGCATCGCCGTGGGCGGCGCCTCCGGCGCCGCGGCCGCGCCCCCGCAGCGGCCCGGACGGGAACTCCGCGCCCTGCTGAGGGAGATCGACCCGGACCGCGTCGAGGCGACCGTGCGCAAGCTCGCCTCCTTCGGCACCCGCCACACCCTCTCGTCCCAGGACGGCACCCGCCGCGGCATCGGCGCGGCGCGCGACTGGATCCACGGCGAACTGAGCGCGTACGCGCGGGCGTCCGGCGGGCGGATGACCGTCGAGCTGCAGTCCTACGTCCAGGAGCCCGGCGACCGCATTCCGGAGCCGACCCGGATCACCAACGTCGTCGCCACCCTGCGCGGCAGTGTCGATCCGGACCGCGTCCACGTCGTCAGCGGACACTACGACTCCCGCGCCTCGGACCCCATGGACGCCGAGAGCGACGCGCCGGGCGCCGACGACGACGCGTCCGGGGTGGCGGTCGTCATGGAGCTGGCGCGCGTCATGGCCCGGCGGCGGCCCGCCGCCACCCTCGTGTTCGCCGCCGTCGCGGGCGAGGAGCAGGGGCTGTACGGCGCGGGGCACATGGCGGAGGTCTTCCAGCGGGACGGCGCCGATGTGCGCGCCATGTTCACCAACGACATCGTCGGCAGCCCCACCGCCGACGACGGCACCCGCGACCCGCGCACCATCCGGCTGTTCGCCGAGGGCGTGCCGACCGCGGAGACGGACGAGGAGGCCGGCGTCCGGCGCGCGGTGGGCGGCGAGAACGACTCGCCCTCCCGCCAGCTCGCCCGCTATGTCACCGAGGTCGCCCAGAACCGCGAGACCGGGATGCGGGTGCGGGTCGTCTACCGGCGCGACCGCTATCTGCGCGGCGGCGACCACATCCCGTTCCTCGAACAGGGCTACCCCGCCGCCCGGTTCACCGAGCCCGCCGAGGACTACGCGCACCAGCACCAGGACGTCCGGGTGGAGAACGGCAAGCAGTACGGCGATCTGCCCGAGTTCTGCGACTTCGACTTCATCGCACGGGTCGCCCGGGTGAACGGGGCCACGCTCTGGTCGCTCGCCCAGGCGCCCGGGGCGCCGAGCGGGGCGGAGATCGTGGCGACCGGGCTCACCAACTCCACCGAACTGGTGTGGCAGCGCCCGGAGAAGGGGATGCGCCCCGCGCGCTACGAGGTGGTGTGGCGCGAGACGACGGCGGCCGAGTGGACCCATGTGCGGGACGTGGGCGACGTGGACCGGTACACCGTGGATCTGTCCAAGGACAACCTCTTCTTCGGCGTGCGCGCGGTCGGCGAGAACGGCTACCGCAGCCCGGTGTCCTTTCCGGTGCCCCGGCGCTGAGCTCGCCCGAGGGCGGGGCTGCCCCGCGCGAGCCACCACGACGTGCCCGCGGACGGCGGGAGTCAGCCGGGGGCGCTCTCTTCCCCGGCTTCCCCGGCATCCGGGGCCTCCCCGGAAAGGGCCGGGCGGAGCTCGATCCGCAGCTCACACTCCCGTTCCACCCGCTCCCGCGAGTACACCAGCGGAAAGGCCCCGTCCGCCGCCCACACACCGAGCAGGTCCGCATAGTGCCCGCTGCGCGGATCGCCGGACTGGCCGGGCGAGTTGACGACCAGTGACGCGTCCCACTCGCCCACGTCCAGCACCATCCGGAAGCTCGCGCCCCCGCTCTGCCGGAAGTCCGGCAGATACGGGGTCGCGCCCACCGTGTCCCCGCTGCCGCCGCGCGGCACAGGGGCCAGCTCCGCCCACGGCGGCTCGCCCAGCTCGGCGGCCAGCGGATGCCGGAGCCGGGCCTGGTGCAGTGCGCCCCAGGACCACTGGCGGGGGTCAGGACCGAGGGCGGCCTCCAGCTCCCGCACCGCGTCGCCGAGCGTGCGGGCCAGCAGCGCGGGCGCGGCCGTGCGGAACAGCGCCGGGTCCACCCGCGCGTCGGACGCGGCGCCCTCGGCGGGCCGCAGCCGGGCCACCGCCTCCTCCAGCCGGTCGGCGGGCACCAGCGGGCGCAGCGCCTCGCGCAGCAGCGCGGGCCGCAGATGGCCGCGGTACCAGACCTCGAAGAGCGCGCCCGCCGCCGAGTCCGCGGCCAGCGTCCCGTCCCAGCCTCCCCCCAGCTCTCGGCTTCGCTCGGGCAGGAAGGTGCCCCCACCGCGCAGCAGCGCGAGCGCCGTACGCACCCGGGGGTCCTCGCCCGTCAGCCCGTCCAGCAGCCGCAGCGCGGCGCGGGCCGGGAGGCTCACGCAGTCGGTCTGGAGGCGTACGCACTCCTCGGCCGTCCAGTCCTCGCGCGAGCCGAGGACCTCCGCGAGCCGGGCGTGCCGGGTGGGCGCGTACCAGTCGTAGGTCACCGTCCGCTCGGCGTGGGGGTAGTCGGCGGGGAGGTTCAGCTCGTTCGCCGTCGCCCACCACCCCTGCGCGGGGTCGCGGACCGACGGCAGCGCGTCCGGGTCGTGGAACCCCGCCCACTCGTAGCGGCCGTCGCCGGGGACCGGCAGGGTGCCGTCCCAGTTCGGGCGGACCGGCACCCGCCCGGCCGGGCGCCAGCCGACCGTGCCGTCCGGGGCCGCGTACACCTGGTTCTCGCCCGGCGCGCCCCACCGGCGCAGCGCGTCGGTGAACGCGTCCACGTCCCGCGCGTCCATATAGCCCGCGCTGCCCAGATACGGCGCCATGCCGGGCTCCAGCCAGGCGGCGCGCACCGCGAACGCGGCCTGCCGCTCGGGCCGCTCCCTGACGACGGGGCCGTGCCGGGTGAACCACAGCTCCGTGCGCACGGGGTCGCGCCCGCGCACCGGGATGGTCTCGGTGACCCGCTCCATCGGCTCCCAGCCGTCGCCGTAGGCGTAGCGGTGCGGGTCGTCGGGGTGGGTGCGGTAGACGTACAGGTCCTCCTGGTCGATCGGGAAGATCGTCAGGCCGAACGCGATCCGGCCGTTGTGCCCGATGGAGATGCCGGGCAGGGCGGGCTCGCCCGCGCCGATGACGTCCAGCCCCGGCGCGGTCAGATGGGCGAGGTAGCGCAGCGAGGGGAGGGAGACCGGCCGGTGCGGGTCGTTGGCGAGCAGCGGCCGGCCGGTGGCCGTGCGAGAGGGGGCGAGCACCCAGTTGTTGCTGCCGTCCAGCCCCTGGCGCGGGGCCGCGTGCGGCGCCCAGGGCGCGACGGTGGCCAGCTCGTAGGTGTGGAGCACGTCGTCCGGGATGACGGACAGGTCCAGCCCTTCCGGGATGCGCAGGGTGTGCGGGGCCGGCTCGCGGACCCGCCGCAGGTCCTCGGCCCCCGGCCCGAAGTCGCGCAGGGTGCGGGCGCGGGCCACCTCGTCCTGGAGGTTGTACGCCAGCCCGTGGCTGCGGATCCGCGCGATGTCCTCGGCCCGCCAGTAGGCGGGCTGGTAGCCGAGGAGGGCGAACTCGGGCGGGAGCGGGTCCGCGCCGGGCGGCCGCCGTTCCCGGCACAGCGCCACGTACGCGTTGATCCCCGCGGTGAAGGAGCGCGCCATCTCCTCCGTCCCCGGGCCGTAGGCCGCCCACTCCTCGGCCATGCCGCCCCGGTAGCGGAAGAGCCGGGCCGCGCGGTCGTGGGCGACGTACTCCTCGCCGAGGACCTCCGACAGCAGGCCCAGCCCGCGCCGCCGCCACAGGTCCAGCTGGAAGAGCCGGTCGCGGGCCGCGTTGAAGCCCTGCGCCAGGAACAGGTCGGCGCGCGAGCGCGCGTACAGGTGGGGGACGCCCCAGCGGTCCACCAGGATCTCCACGGGCTCCGCCAGGCCGGGGACATCGTAGAGCGACTGCCTCATACGGACTCCTTCGTACGGGACGCCGCGCCGGTGCCGGGCGCGCCGCCGGGGCGCTGCGGACGGCCGTAGGTGACCGCCGCCGCCACCGCGAGGTTCGCGGCGAGCGCGGGGAGGCCGCCGTTGACGCCGTGGTACGGGTCGTTGTCGGTGGCCCACAGCAGCAGGACCACGGCCAGCCCGGTGCACAGACCCGCGACCCCGCCGGCCGCCGTCATCCGCCGCCAGAACAGCGACAGCAGCACCAGCGGGACGAGCTGCGCCAACCCCTCGTACGACAGGACGGACAGCTCGACCAGCGTGTTCGGATAGAACAGCGCGCCGCCCAGCGCCAGCAGCCCGGCCAGCAGGCACACCAGCTGGGACAGCCGCTTGACGCGCAGGTCGTCCGCGTCGCCGGGGGCACCGCCGCGGCGCCGGAGGAAGCGCACAGGGTGCCTATCGCGAGCTTGACTACTCCCCCTTGCTGAGGCAGGGGGACTCCCGAACGGCCTACGGTCGTCCGCCGCTTGCGCGGCCCGGATCGCCCCGGGGGGACTTCCTGCTTCATCGCCGACTGCCCGCCCGGCTGACGCCGTTGGGGTCTTACACCAGCTCCACAGGCCGATACGGCCAGCCCGGCCGCCTTGAGGTTGACAGCTGCGTTCACGTCCCGGTCATGGGTCGTGCCGCAGGCGCACGTCCACGTACGGACGTTGAGCGGCATCCTCTCCTGCAGGGTGCCGCAGGTGGAGTACAGCTTGGAGGAGGGGAAGAAGCGGTCCACGACCACGACCTGGCGTCCGTACCAAGCAGCCTTGTACTCCAGAAGGCTTCGGAACTCGCGCCAGGCGGCATCGCTGATGGCGCGAGCAAGGGAGTGGTTCTTGACCATGTTGCGCACGGTCAGGTCCTCGACCACGAGCGTTTGGTTTTCGCGCACGAGTCGAGTGGTGAGCTGGTGGAGAAGATCGCGCCGCCGGTCCGCGATGCGGGCGTGCACACGGGCGACCTTGCGACGGGCCCTGGCCCGGTTGTTGCTGCCCTTGGCCTTCTTCGCGAGGTCGCGCTGAGCCTTCGCCAGCCGGACGCGGTCTTGCCGTTCGTGCCGGGGGTTGGCAATCTTCTCGCCCGTGGAGAGCGTCAGCAGGTGATCCAGGCCGACATCAATACCGACTGCCGTACTCGTGGCGGGGAGCGGGACCACGCTGGGGTCGTCGCACAGCATCGAGACGAACCAGCGTCCGGCAGCGTCCCGGCTCACCGTCACCGTGGTCGGCGTCGAGCCCTCGGGAAGAGGTCGGGACCACACGATGTCCAGCGGCTCGGGCATCTTCGCCAGGCTCAGCGTTCCGTCGCGGAACGTGAACGCCGAGCGGGTGTACTCCGCGCTGGCGCGGGACTTCCGCCTGGACTTGAAGCGCGGGTACTTGGCGCGCTTGGCGAAGAAGTTGGTGAACGCGCCTTGCAGGTGCCGCAAGGCTTGTTGCAGGGGCACGGAGGAGACTTCGGCCAGGTAGGCCAGTTCCCCGGTCTTCTTCCACGCCGTCAGCATCGCCGAGGTGGCGTTGTAGTTGACCCGCTCGCCCCGTGCCCACGCCTCCGTACGCGCGGCAAGCGCCATGTTGTAGACCTTCCGCACGCATCCGAACGTGCGCGACAGCTCGGCTGCCTGCGCATCGGTCGGATAGAAGCGGTACGTGAACGCCCGCTTCACGTGAGTGGCCACAGCTCACAAGCTATCTGAGCATCTTGTGACTGTCTGCCGCAAGGTGGGTGTACCGGTGATCCGCGCTGGCGGCGAATCACCGCTCCTTTCCCTGCTCCGTAGGAGCTTCGTTTCTTCCCCCCGGCCGAAGCCGGGGGTATCCACGAGGGAGACCAGACGAAAAGCACGCCGACGACCGTGGCGCCGATCACCCACACCAGCAGGAACGGCACGTCCAGGACCCGGGGTTCGATCCGGTTCGCGACCACCGGGGCCGCGCAGTAGAGGACGACGGGGACGAGCAGCAGCCACAGGGCCGGCCGGGGCGCCCGGAGCGCGGGCAGCCCGTCGAGCGGGTCCCTCTCCGAGGGGGAGTCGGGCGGTGACATGGTGCGGGCTCCTTCGTGCTGGTGGTGGACGGGGCCGTGTCCGGCGGGCGCTGCTCCGCCGGGCCGGGGCGGCCCCTCGGTGTCGCGTTGCCTGACATGGGGACCGTCACATCGGCGGGTCGTAGCGGCCGTCGACCGCGGTCCAGCCGCCGTCGACCGTCAGCACGCTGCCCGTCACATACGAGGCCGCGTCCGACACCAGGAACGCGACCGCGCCGGCGATCTCCTCAGGGCGGCCCCACCGCTGCAGCGCGGACGCCCGCGCATACGCGTCGTGCCACTCCGGGTCGGCCGCGATCTGGTCGGTGAGCGGGGTGCGCACGACGCCCGGCGCCACCGCGTTGAACCGGACGCCCGGCGGCCCCCACTCGGCCGCAGCCGTGCGCAGCAGCTGCACCAGCCCCGCCTTGGACGCCGCGTACGCGCCCTGCCCCGGCTCGACCTGGAACGCCCGCATCGACGCGAGCGAGACGACGCTGCCCCGGCCGCGCTCGGCCATGCCGGGCGCCACGGCGCGCACCAGCGCGAAGTGGGCCCGCAGATTGAGCGCGACGACCCGGTCGAACTCCGCCAGCGTGTAGTCCGCGATCCGCTTGCGGACGTTGGCGCCCACCGTGATCACGAGACCGTCCAGCGCACCCCACGCGGCGACGGCGGCGTCCACCGCGCCCTCGTCCAGCGCGTCCAGCACGTACGGCTCCGCGCCGCCGCCCGCCAGCCGGGCCGTGTACGCGGCGCCCTCCGCGTCCCGGTCGGCGACCAGCACCCGGGCGCCCTGCGCCGCCAGCGCCCGCGCCGACTCCCGGCCGATGCCGCTCGCGCCGCCGACAACCGCGACGCGCCGCCCGTCGAGCCGGAACAGCGCCGCGTAGTCGACCGCCGCGGGGCCCGACCCGCCTGTCGTCACGGCCGGATCACCGCCATCTTCGTCACCGTCAGCTCCTCGATCGCGAACCGGGGCCCCTCGCGGCCGATGCCGGAGTCCTTGACGCCGCCGTACGGCGCCACGTCGCAGCGGTAGCCCGGCACCTCGTTGACCACGACGCCACCCGCTTCCAGTTCCTCCAGGGCCCGGAACGCGGTGTCCAGGCCGCGGGTGAAGACGGCCGCGTGCAGCCCGTAGCGGCTCGCGTTGGCCGTCTCGAACGCGGCGTCGAGGTCCGGGACCGCGCGCAGGCAGACGACCGGGCCGAAGACCTCCTCGTCCCAGACGGGCTGCCCGTCCGGCACGTCCGCGAGCAGCGCGGGCGCGGGA
>NZ_JAAKZZ010000175.1 GCF_011045075.1 Streptomyces boncukensis | reverse complement strand
CCGCTTGCTCGGTCAGCTCTACCACTGCCTGCACAACCGGCAGCTCTTCGACGAGCATCACGCATTCACCTCCTTCTCAGCAGCTCCAGCCGCCGCAGCTTGACTTCTTAGGCACGTGAGATGTCTCCCAGGTGTTCTCCACCGCGAACTGCCAGTGCCGCTCGGACCAGTCCTTCCTGCCGGTGCGGTGCACCGGCCACTCCTGGCCCCGCACCTGGCCCAGCGCGTGGATGCCTCCGGGGCGTCCGCGCAGCTCCAGCTCGGCGCCGGTGCGGTCGACGTACGCCACCAGGCAGGCGGCCTCACCGCCCCCGAGGCCGACGAGCGGCGCCAGATGCGGCAGGGCCGCCCAGCGGCAGACCGGCCCGGACGGCGCCGCCGGGAGGGGAACCTCGTGTACGACTCGCCCCTCCACGGCGAACACCGCCAGCCCCGCGTCCGTGCGGACGGGGCCGCTCAGCGCGTCCTGCACGGCCTGCTGGGTCCCGTCGTCCGCGCCCTGCTCGGCGAGCCGGGCGCGGACCTCGCGCGCCTGGAGCCACTGCCGGTGCGCGGCGTCCTCCGCGGTGTGCGAGGTGTCCACGAAGACCGAGGCCCACGGGCCCGGCCGGTGCAGCAGCGGGGTGGGGGGTACCAGCCTCATGACGCCCTCCGGCACGCGTGATCCGAGTCGTCCCGCGGGGTACCCGCGAGCGGCGGGCCCACACCTCGCGCACCTCGCGCTCGCGGACGCGTACGGCGGGCGCCGTTTGTCCGGGAGGCGCGCGGGTACCCCGGCAGGACCGCGACCGCGGTGTCCGCTCCGACGGGGAGGTGAGAGCGACGGATCCGGCAGGGGACTTCATGGACTGGCGGGAGAGCGCCGCGTGTGCGGACGAGGACCCGGACCTGTTCTTTCCGCTCGGCTCCTCGGGGCCCGGACTGCGCGAGCGGGAGCAGGCCAAGCGGGTCTGCTCCCGCTGCCCGGTGAAGGCGGAGTGCCTGGAGTGGGCGCTGCGGCTGGGCGGACCCGGCGGCATCTGGGGCGGGCTCGACGAGAACGAGCGCGCGGAGCTGAGGGAGCGCTCCGACGGCGGCGCCCGGGGGGCCGCGTAGCGCTCCCCGGGGCGTCGCGGGCCGGGCCGTTCAGTGCCGGTCGCCCTTGGGCCTGCCGGGCTGGTGCGGGGTGCCGTGCGGCGGCGGATGGCAGGGCTCGGGGGAGGTCTCGGGACCGACCGGGGAGCCGCCCTGCGGGGGCGGTGCCAGGGACCCGGTGCCCAGGCCGCCGGGCGAAGGGCGCTCACCCGCCGCGACCTGGCGGAGCCGGAAGAGGATCAGTTCGACGACCTGGGCGCGGTCGGCGTGCTCGCGCTCGTACGCCAGCAGGCGCTCCAGCTCCCGGGCATCCAGTGAGCGGACGCGGTGCTCCAGATCGCCGAAGGTCAGCTGGTCGTAGTCGGACAGCGGGGGATCGGGGCCGGATTCCGGCATGGGTGCGCCTCCTTGGGCTCGTCTTCGGTCCGGGTCCGGGTCCGGGCCGCGGCTCCGGACCCGGTGTCCCGACGCGGGGTACCCCGTCTGCCGGGATCTGCACCCGCAGGAGGGCGACAGCACGCCCGGACGCCGCCCGCCCCCGGCCGGCGCCGCGCGGCGCCGCCGGGTTTTCGGTCGCAACCGCCGGTTACCCGTGGCGCCATGACTGAGTACGGCTACTTCCTCGCGTCCGAAGAGCACGGCCCCGCCGCCCTGGTCGAACAGGCCAGGATGGCGGAGCAGGCCGGTTTCACCTCGTTGTGGATCTCCGACCACTTCCATCCCTGGTCCCAGGCACAGGGCGAGTCGCCGTTCGTCTGGGCGGTGGTCGGCGCGCTGTCCGAGGCCACCTCGCTGCCGGTGCAGACGGCGGTGACCTGTCCCACGGTCCGCATCCACCCCGCACTGGTCGCACAGGCGGCGGCGACCTGCGCGCTGCAGCTCGGCGGGCAGTTCCGGCTCGGGGTCGGCAGCGGCGAGGCGCTCAACGAGCGGGTGCTGGGGGACCGCTGGCCGCCCGCCACGGTGCGGCTGGACATGCTGGAGGAGGCCGTCGCCCTCATCCGGCAGCTGCTCACCGGCCGCCGGATCACCCACCACGGGAAGCACTACACCGTGGAGAACGCCCGTCTCTACAGCTGCCCGGACCGGCCCGTGCCCATCGACGTCTCCGGCTTCGGCCCCGCCGCGATCACGACAGCCGGACGCGTCGGCGACGGATTCGTCACCACCGCGCCGGACCGTGCGGCGGTCGAGCGGTTCCGGAAGAGCGGCGGCGGGTCCAAACAGGTGCGCGGCGGGGTGCAGGTGTGCTTCGGCCCCGACCACGAGGAGGCCGTCCGCACGGCCCACGCGCTGTGGCCCAACATCGGGCTGCCGGGGGAGCTGGGGCAGACCCTGCCCACCGTCGCCCATATGGAGCAGGCGTCCCGGCTCGTCACCCGGGACCAGATCGCGCGGCAGGTGGTGTGCGGCGACGACCCCGACGCGCACGTCGCCGCCCTCCAGGCGTACGCGGACGCCGGGGTCGACGTCGTCCACGTCAACCAGATCGGCCCCGACCAGCGGGCCTTCTTCGACTTCTACCGCACGAAGGTCCTGCCGCGGCTCACACGCTGAGCGGCGGCGCGGGTTTCCCGTCCAGCGCGGGGAAACCCGTAGCCTCGACCACACGACAACGGCCGGCAGACGAATCGAGGCGCAGCACTATGGAGCGCACACGCGGCCACACGGACACCCCGCGCACCTCCCGGGACGGTACCGCCGGGTGCGGCCCCGGGGGCGCCGAGCCGCCCGACGGCCAGGGCCCGATGGGGTACGGGCCCCGGATGCGGAACGACCCGGACGACCCGGAGCCGCACATCATCCGCAGCGAGAACTGACGCCGAGGGTCACCGGTTGGGCGGGGCGGAGCTGATCCCGCCGAGCGCCGAGGCGGGGGACCGCTCCACGGCCAGATCCCCCAGCGAGACGACGCCGACGACCGTGCCCTCGGCCACGACGGGGACCCGGCGCAGGGCGTGTTCCCGCATCACCTCCACGGCGTGGTCGACGCTGTCCTCGGGGGCGAGGCTCACCAGGTCGGTGCTGCACGCGTCCCGCACCGCGGTCGTGCGCGGATCCCAGTCCTCGGCGAGCACGCGCACCACGAGGTCGCGGTCGGTGACCAGCCCCCGCAGCTCGCCGCCCTCGGTGACCAGCACCGCGCCCATGTCCTCCGCGCGCATCCGCCGGGCCGCCTCGGCGACCGCGGTGTCCGCGTCCAGCCCGACGGGGCTGGTCGTCATGATCTCGTGGACCTGTTGCTCGGCCATGGCTCTCCTCCTCCGTGCCGACGGTGGCGGCTCCAGTACCGCCACGAGACCGTCCCAGTACCCGCGACAGGAGTCTTGAGACCCGGGTTCCGGGTACTCGGGGCGTATGCTGCTATCTGTCCAGTTCATGGTGATACCGCTGGAAGTCCGGCAGGGCATCGGTCCGTTCGTGCTGGGTCTGGCCGTCGTCGCCGCGCTGCTCGGCGCGGTCCGGCTGGGAATCCGGATGCGGGCGCGGCAGCCCCCGCCGCCGCGCCCTGACGACCAGCCGACGCTGCCGGAGGGCGGCCCGGTCCGGGAGGTGCGGGAAGTCCGCGAGCCCGACCCGATGCCGCGCACCGACCAGGAGCACCGGCTGCTGCCGCACGACATCAAGGACGACGGCACGACCGCGGCGCGACCGGACGAGTGACATGTTTCCGGTTCATCCACCCCGTAGCGGGCACTCGGCCCCGTGACAGCGGCCGCACCACGCGACGCGGAGGATTGACGTGCCCGAACACGGCAGGGACAAGGTCGGCCCGGTGCGCGACGAGGAGATGGCCAAGGAGCTGGACGGCGAGCTGCGGGCCGCCCGGTCCACCCGGGCGGAGGAGGAGCACGAGCTGCAGCCGTCCGGCGAGGACCAGCCGGAAGCGGACCGCGTGCCGGAACCGGCTCCGGAGGACAGGGAACTGCGCAGCGAACTGGCCCGGCATCTGGAGCGCGGCATCTACCCGGCCGACAGGGACGCGGTCGTCGCGACCCTGCGGCGGCACCACGCCCCCGACCGGCTGGTCGAGCTCGCCCGGCGGCTTCCGGCGGGCCGGTACGAGAACGTTCAGGCCCTCGTGGACGCCCTGGTCTCCGGCGGCGGGGACCGCCGCGCGGACGGCTGAGCGGCCGGCGCCGCTCTCACCTCGCGGAGCGCCGGCGCAGAAAGGCGCGGCGCAGATGGTCCTGCAGCTCGGGCGGCATCGGCTGCCCCGCGCCCGCGGACACCATCGCGTGCGCGACGTCGCGCAGCTTGACGTTGGCGTGCTGGGAGACGTCCACCAGGACGTGCCACGCGGCGCCGCTGGAGCAGGGAGCCAAGGCCATGATCATGCCCCGTGCCTGGTCGATGACCGCTCTGCTGTCGAGTGCACGGTGGAGTTGGGCGTTCTCCTGGCGCAGCCGCTCCGCCTCCCCTGTCTGCGCGGGGGAGGCGATGTCGGACTGGAGCCGGGCGCAGGAGGGGCCGTGGCAGTGCGCCTGGGACCGGTGGTTCACGGGCCGCTTCCTCCGAGTTCTTGCCTGGTGGCACGCCCGCCGGGAACGCCCCTGTCCCAGCACGGCGTGTACACGGGACCCGGGGGTGGTGGGTGTGCGCTCGATATGCCGTCGCTTGGACCGCGCGCTGACCCGTGGGAGGGCGGCGGATCAGCCTGCCGGAGTGGTCCACGGGTGCCCTGATGCGGCGGTGAACTCCTCAGTCTGCCGAGACAAGACTGTCTTGTCGAGGGGCCAGTTCGAGGGGCCGATTCGGGGTTCAGGAGGACGGCCTTCGCCTGCGTCGCGGCTGACGACAGCTCGGAGTGTTGCCACTAGCCTGGCTCGCACTATGAGCAGCGACGCTGTGGCCTTCAACGGAATCTCGAAGGCCCGCGAGAAGGTCTTGGAGGCGGCCTATGCCCTGTTCTCCCGACGCGGCATCCGGGATGTCGGGGTGGACGAGATCGTCAGCCGCTCCGGGGTGGCCAAGGCCACTCTGTATCGCCACTTCCCCTCGAAGGACGCGCTGGTGCTCGCGTTTCTGCGGCGCAGAGAGGAACTGTGGACCCTTGGGATGGTCGAGTCGGGCGCGCGCAGCCGCGCCGCCACTCCCGAGGGCCGACTGCTGGCGATCTTCGATGTGTTCGACGACTGGTTCCACGACGAGGACTTCGACGCGTGCACGTTCGTCAACGTGCTCCTGGAGATGCGCTGGGACCACCCGCTGGGGCGGGCCAGCATCGAGCACCTGGCGAACATCCGGGCGCTGGTGCGGCGCATGGCGGACGAGGCCGGCCTGGAGAGCCCGGAGGAGTTCGCCCGGTCGTGGCACATGCTGATGAAGGGGGCGGTCATCGCCGCCGCCGAGGGCGACCGGCACGCGGCCGTACGGGCCCGGGACATGGCACGCGACCTCATCGCCCGGCACCGCGGGCCCGGTGGTGACTGAGCGCTCCGCGGGGGAACGCGCCCGGCGCGTGCGAGGTTTGCCGTACAGGGGTGCGGGAACCCGCACCCTGTGCTTCGGAACGCAGGCACATCCGCGGGAGCGACGCGTGCACACTGGACCGCCCCCGCCCGTCTGCTCCCGCGGTGACCCCTCGCATGCCTGACTGAGCGTCACCGAAAATGAGGAGTGCACAGCCTATGCCCGTACGTGCCCGCACGAGGCGTGCCCGCCATCCCCACGACGACGCCCCCGATACATCGGCGGAGTTCGCACGCATCACCGAACTGCCCGCGGGACCGGAGAAGGACGAACTGCGGCAGACGGTGGTGCGGGCCTGGATGCCGATGGCGCGGCGGCTCGCATGTCACTTCCGCAACCGGGGCGAGAGCCTGGAGGATCTGGAGCAGGTCGCCGCGCTGGGGCTGGTGAAAGCCGTCGCACGCTACGACATTCACCGGGGGTGCGCCTTCGAGAGCTTCGCGGTGCCGACGATCGTCGGCGAGATGAAACGACACTTCCGGGACCACATGTGGGGGGTGCATGTGCCCCGCAGGGTGCAGGAGATCCGCAACCGTGTGCGGGTCAGCCAGCGCGAGCTGGGGACGTCCCTGGACGATCGCGGACCATCCGTCGAGCAGATCGCCGAGCACAGCGGGATGAGCGTGGAGGAGGTCGCGGTGGGCATGGAGGCGCTGGACGGCTACAGCACGCTCTCGCTCGACGCGACGCTGCCCGGGACCGACGACGGATACGCGCTGGTGGACACGCTCGGCGACGCGGAGCCGGGGTTCGAGCGCGTCGTGCACCGCGAGGCGGTCAAACCCGGGCTGCGGACGCTGCCGGAGCGGGAGCGGCGCATTCTGTATCTGCGGTTCTTCTGCGATATGACGCAGAGCCGTATCGCCGAGCAGTTGGGCATCTCGCAGATGCACGTCTCCCGGCTGCTCAGCAGGACCTGCAGCCACATCCGGCACGAGGTCGAGGTCGAGGCGTCCACCGCGGAGGACGGGCATCGGCCGTAGGGTGCCCTGCTTCCCGGAGCTCCGCGGGCAGGGGGCGGCCCCGGCCCAGCAGGACCCACCCGGAACACGCACCCTCAGAACGCGAGCATCGCGATCCCCGCGGCGCCGAGCAGCCCGATGTAAGCCCCGGCGTGCACGCGGTCCGGAATCCGCGGGGGCCGCCGCCGCAGCACCGCGATCACCGGCAGGGCCCCCAGGAGCAGCGCCGCGGCGGCGCGCGGGTCGACAAGGCCCACGAGGTGCACGTGCGCGTGCGCCGCGGACGGCGCCCCCGCGGCGCTCAGCGAGACCGCGGTGGCGGGGAGGGCGATGGCGAGGGTGAGCGGGTTGGCCAGCGCGGTCGCCGCGTGCATCGGGTGCCCGGCCCGCCGCATGGCGGGCACGGTCATGACGCTGCCGCCCACTCCGAGGTAGGCGGCGACCGCGCCGATCGGCGCGCCGAGGACGGCCGGCAGCGGCCGCGGCCCGCCCGACTCCGGGGCCGCACCGGACCGGGTCCTGGGGCGGAGGAAGCCGGGCCGCAGCAGCAGGTCGGCGGCGGTCACGGCGAGGTAGCCGACGAAGACCCAGCGGGTCAGCCCGGCCGGCGCGGTGCCCGTCGCCAGCGCGCCGGCCGCGGCGCCGGCGGCGAGCAGGAGGAGCAGCGCACCGCTGCCGCGGAGGGCGCCGAGGACCCGCCGCGGGGTGACGGCGGTGGCGAACCCCGCGTTCACCAGCATCACCAGCGCCGAGGTGGCCGTGGCCACCCGTACCGCGTCCGCGCCCAGCGCCGCGTCCGCCCACACCACCACCGGGACGGTGACGAAGCCGCCGCCGAACCCGAAGAGCACGGTCGTCGCGCCGGTGAGGACTCCGATTCCGATCAGTGCCGCAATATCCACGCGTCCCACCCCACCAGCGCCCGCGCGGGGCCCGCATCCGAAAGTCGGCACATCTCTTTCGCGTCCCGGCCGCTACGGTGGCGGGGTGCGGAACATCGCTGTGGAGAGCGTCGACCACGTGGACCGGGCCGTCCTGCCGATCGGCACCGACTATCCGCCCGGTTACGTCCTGGACTGGCACGCGCACCGGCGTGCGCAGTTCCTCTACGGCGCCACCGGGGTCATGGTCGTCGACACCGGCGAGGGCACCTGGACCGTGCCGCCCGAGCGGGCCGTGCTGATCCCGGCCGCCACCCGGCACCGGGTCCGTATGGAGGGGGTGAGCACCCGGAGCCTGTACATCGAGCCGGACGCCGTCCCCTGGTGGCCCGCGGGCTGTACGGTCGTGGACGTTCCGCCGCTGCTGCGCGAACTGCTCCTGGCGGCCGTCGGGTTCGGTCCCGACTACGACCTGTCCGGGCGGGAGGGGCATATCGCGGCGCTCCTGCTGCACGAGATCGCCGGGCGCACCCCGCTGCCGTTCCACGTGGCGATTCCCGCCTCCGCCGAGCTCGCGGCGCTCTGCCGGGCGTACCTGGCCGCCCCGGACGCCGGGGTCACCAACGCCGTCTGGGCCGCGCGCGTGTCCCGGAGCGAGCGGGCCTTCACCCGGCGCTTCCGCGCGGAGACCGGCGAGAGCCCCGCCGTCTGGCGGGTCCGCGCCCGGCTGCTCGCGGCCGTCCCGCTGCTGCGCACGGCCGCGGTCGGGGAGGTCGCCGGACGGCTCGGCTACGCGTCGCCCGCCGCGTTCACCGCCGCCTTCACCCGCGCGTTCGGCACGCCGCCGTCCCGCTTCGCCGCCCGCGGCGCGGGCGGCGGGCCGTGACCGGACCCGGGCCGCGCGCCGGTGATCCGGACGCGGCCCAGGCGCGGAGGCGGCGGGGGCGGCGGGGAGGTCAGGCGGTGTGCAGCGTCAGCCCGTACCGGTTGAGGATCTCGTTGACGGGCTGGTACCAGGTCTGGCCACCGGAGCTGCAGTTGCCCGAGGCGCCGGAGGTGACGCCCTGCGCCTGGTCGCCGCTGATGAAGGAGCCGCCGGAGTCACCGCCCTCGGCGCAGGCGCTCGTCTTCGTCATCTGGTGGACGGCGCCCTCCTGGTAGTTGACCGTCTCGTTCTTGGCCAGCACCGTGCCGCAGCGCCAGTGGGTGGTCGAGCCGGAGCGGCAGATGGAGGTGCCGACGGGGGCCTCGTTGGAGCCGCGGACGAGCCGGTCGGGGATCGTGCCCCAGCCGAGCACCACCGGTTCGGTCCACCAGCCGCTGCCGACGTTCACCCAGGCGTAGTCGTCGCCCGGGAACGACGACCCCTGGAAGTCGCCGATGTAGGTGCGGTCCCAGCCGTACACCGCGGCGCTGGGCCGGCCGCAGTGCCCGGCGGTGATGAAGCCGCCGTGCACCGAGAAGCCGATGGAGCAGCGGACGCTGCCGGTGTAGTACGGGTCGCCGCCCACGGTTCCCGCGGCGGTGGTCCGGGGTACGCCGTCGGCCTGCCGCACGCTGACCGGGCCCGCCCGGCGGGCCTGCGCCAGGAAGTCCTGGACATCGTTGTCGGCCCGATGCGCGGAAACCACGTTCACCACGACCTCGTTGGACTTCGGATCGACGTGCCAGCTGCCGACGCCGGCGGGCGCGGACAGCTTGTCGATGCGCGCCATCGCCGCGTCGAGCCGCTTCGCGCTGTGCTCGACGACGCGTACGGCCGCGCCGGTCGCGCGGATGCCGCCGGCGTCCGCGCCGCGGGTGACGGCGACGGTCAGCCTGCCGTCCCGGGCGTCGAACCACGAGCCCGCGTACGAGGCGCCGGCGGCCCGCTTCGCGCGGCGCTCCACGGCAGCGGCCGTCTTCTCCTCGGCCAGCCGCGCCTCGGCCTGGCTCCTGGTCAGCCCCAGGTCGCGCTGCATCGCCGAGAGGAGCCCCGGGGAGGCCGGAGCCTCGGCGGAGCGGGAGGAGGAGTCGGAGGCGGAGGCCGGCAGGGCGCCCGCGGCGGCCCAGGCGCCGACCAGGAGGAGCGCGGACAGTCCGGTGCGCATGGCTGTTGTGCGTCTCAAGGGAGTGCCCCTTCGTTGTTCCAGCAGGTGGGGGTGGAACAGGTAGAACTCCGAGAGCGCTCTCAGTGCATGCGCGGGCGAGCATAGCCGCTGCCGGTTGGCAGGTCCACACCAATGGCAAGGGCGGTACCCGGCCCGGGATCTCAGAGCGCTCTGAGATTCCCCGGCTACGTTCCCGGTGTGCTCACCATGGACACCGTCTCCCTCACCGGCCCCCTGGACTCCGCCGTCCTGCGCCGCGCGGCGGCCCCGCTGAACGTCACCGTGGACGACGAGGCCCGCGCGCGCGTCGACCGGGGCCGCCGGCTCTTCCGCGCACTCCGGGACGGCGAGGGCGGCGAGGAGCGCCGGATCTACGGCGCCACCACCGGCTTCGGCGCCCTCGTCGGCTACGCCGGACGCGCGGACGAGGCCGACCAGTGCGACAACACCCTGGCGCACCTCGGCGCCGGACAGGGCCCCGACCTGCCGCACGAGATCACCCGCGCGGCGCTGCTGCTGCGCACCTGGTCCCTCGCCCAGGGCGCCTCGGGAGTGTCCGCCGAGGTCATCGAGCGGCTCGCCGCCCTGTTCGGCACCACGTTCGCGCCCGCCGTCCCCCGCTACGGCTCCGTCGGCGCGAGCGGCGACCTGATCCCGCTCGCGTACGCCACGCAGGCGCTGCGCGGCCGGGGCCGCGCCTTTGTGGACGGCGTCGGCATGCCGGCCGCCGACGCGCTGTCCGCCGCCGGACTGCGCCCGCTGTCCCTGGACGGGCGCGACGCGCTCGCCCTCGTCAACGGCACCCCCGTCACCACCGCTGCCACGGCGCTGGCCCGCGACGCCGTCCGCGACGCGCACCGCGCGCTCGCCGCGCTCACCTGCCTGCTGGCCGACATCCTCGGCTGCGACCCCGGCTTCCTCGACGAGGACCTGCTGCGCGCCTACGGCCACCCCGGCGCGGTCGACACCGGAGCGCGTATGCGGCGGACGCTCGCCGGCAGCACGCCCTCCGGCACCCGGCCGCTGCAGGAGCCGTACAGCATCCGCTGCTCCCCGCAGCTGCTCGGCGCGGCGGAGGACGCGCTGCGCTACGTCGACGGCGTGGTCGCGGCGGACCTGGGCGGCATCAGCGACAACCCGCTGTTCTTCCCGGACGCCGCGGCGGAGGGGAAGGCGGGGGAGGGGAAGGTGGTGCACGGCGGGAACTTCTTCGGGCAGCCCGCCGCGTTCGCCGCCGACCTGCTCGCCGTCGTCACGGCCCAGCTGGGCAACCTCGCCGAACGCCAGCTCGACCTCCTGGTGGACCCGGCGCGCAACGGAGGACTGCCGCCGATGCTCGCCACCGCGCCGGGCATCCAGCACGGGCTGCAGGGCGTCCAGCTGGCGACCACCGCGTTCGTCTCGGAGATCCGCAGCGCCGCGCTGCCGGCCGGGATGCAGAGCCTGCCGACGAACCTGCACAACCAGGACGTCGTCCCGTTCGGCACCCAGGCGGCCCTGCGCTCCTACGACATGGCGCAGCTGCTCGGCCTGCTGTGCGGGTCGCTCGCGCTCGGCCTGCGCCAGGCCGTCCACATCGGAGCCCGCCGCCCCACGGCACCCCGGTGCGCCGAGCTCCTGGACGCCCTCGCCGAGACGATCCCGCCGGTCGAGCCGGACCGGCCGCTGGACGCGGACGTGCGGGCCGCGGCACGCCTGCTGGTCACCATCGACCTGCCCTGACCCGGTGTGCCGGGGCCGGGGCGTGCTCGGGGGCGCACTCCGGGAGCCGGATGGTGAACCGGGCGCCGTGCCCGGCGCGTCCGGTGGCGGCGACGGTGCCGCCGTGCTGGGTGACGACCTCCCGCAGCAGCGCCAGCCCCAGCCCGTAGCGTCCGCCGCCGCTGCCCCGGTGGAACCTCTCGAACAGCCGCTCCGCCTCGGCGGGCTCGAATCCGGGCCCGGTGTCCGCGACGGTCAGCCCGGCCGTGCCGCGGGCGCGGGTGAGCGTCACCTCGATCCGCCCGCCCTCCGGGGTGTGGCTGATCGCGTTGGACAGCAGCTCGCCGATGGCGCGGCGCAGCGCGGTCTCGACGCCGTCGACGCACAGCGGCCGCGGCGGGGCCTCCACGGCGACGGTGAGCCGGGCGTCCCGCGCCCGGTCGGCCTCCTCGGCGACGACCGACCGGGCCAGCGCGGACAGATCGACAGGGCGGCGCTCCGCCGGGCGCGCCGGGCCGGCGTCGAGGCTCGCGGACAGCAGCAGGTCGTCGAGCACCTCGCCGAGCCGGCCGGCCGAACCGACCAGCCGGGCCAGCCCCGCGCGGTGCGGGTCCGGCAGACCTTCGGCCGCCGCCTGCCGCGACAGCATCTGCGCCCGGGTGTGCACCCGGGTGATCGGGGTGCGCAGCTCGTGGCTGGCGTCCGTGACGAACCGGCGCTGCCGGGTGAGCGCTTCGGCCAGCGGGGAGACGGCCAGCCGCCCGAGGACGGCGCCCGTGACGGCCGCGGCGAGCAGCCCCACCGCCTCGGCGATGCCCAGCACCCACCACAGACGGGTGCGGTCCGCCAGCTGGAAGCGCATGTCGAACACCGCCTGCACCACGTTCCCGTCGGCCCTGACCTGGGTGCGCACCAGATAGACCGCGTGGTCGCGCCGCACCGTGCGCTCCACGGCCTCCCGGGTCCGGCGCGCCCGGTCCAGGTCGTCGAGCACCGGGAAGCCGTCCGGGCCGCTCGCGAGCGGCGTCGCACCGGGCGAGTACAGCCAGGTGCACGCCGACGCGTTCGACAGGTCGCCGTGCGCCGCCTCGTAGCGCAGGGTCCGCCGCACCTGCTCGTGCTGCGTATGCGTCATCACCACGTACGCGACGCCGCCGACGACCGTGACCAGCAGCGTGATGATCGCGCCCGTGAGCACGGCGATCCGCCGGCGCGCCCGTCGCACCACCGCGCGCTCCGGGTGCGCACCGGTACGGGGGCGCGGGCGCGCCGGACGTCTCACAGCGCCCCCAGGCGGTAGCCGATGCCCCGGACCGTGCGCACCACCTGCCGGCCCAGCTTGCGGCGCAGATAGTAGACGTAGGTGTCGACGATGGACGCGGCGGACGCCTCCTGGAACACGATCCGGCGCAGATCCCCCCGCGCATACACGGTGTCGGGGTGCGCGGCGAGCACCCACAGCAGCGCGAACTCGCGCGCTGCCAGGGCGATCCGCTCGCCGTCCGCCAGCTCGACCTCCCGGTGGCCCACGTGCAGCCGGCCCGAGCCGATCACCAGGACGTCGGTGACGCCGCGCGCCCTCCGGCACAGCACCCGCAGCCGGGCGCCGAGTTCGTCGAGGTCGAACGGCTTGACCAGGTAGTCGTCGGCGCCCGCGTCCAGGCCGTCCACCCGGTCGTGCACGGTGCCCAGCGCCGTCAGCAGCAGCACCGGGGCGCGGACCGCGCGGGAGCGCAGCCGGACCAGCAGGTCGAGCCCGTCCAGCGCCGGCAGCCGGCGGTCGACGACCAGCACGTCGTACCGCCTGGTGAGGCCGAGGTGCAGCCCTCGCTGGCCGTCGGCCGCGACGTCGACCGCGTACCCCTCGCCCCGAAGCACCTCGGAGAGCATGGCGACCAGCTCCCGGTCGTCCTCGACCAGCAGCAGCCGCCACGGCTGTTGTACGGGCCCGTGTGACATCGTCCCACTCCCCTCGCCCCCCTCACGTCGCCAGTCAACGCACGTGCGGGACGCGGGAGTTCCCGGCCGCGACGGGGACGGCGGGGGAGCGAGTCGGGACTGCCCCGGCCGGTGCGTCGCAGTCCGCTGCTGGGTTGTGGGTTGCGCGCGCAGTTCCCCGCGCCCCTCCGGGGCGCTCCTGGGCGCCCCGAAGGGGCGCTTCAGGGGCGCGGAGAACCGCGCGCCAAGCCTCCCCCAAGCTCTCGGCTTCGCTCGAGCAGGGGGTACCCCCATCACACCCGCACCCCGCGACGGGACGGCAAGGGGCAGCCCCGACCCGGCAGGATCCGCCGGAGCGGCCCTAGGGGGTGTTTCGAAAGCCCCGCACGCCACCTGGAACGCCCGGCACGTGCTCTCGCCGCACCGGCCGAAAGCCCGAGTACGCCCAGTACGAGGGCTTTCACCCGGCACGCCGAGAGCACG
>NZ_JAAKZZ010000174.1 GCF_011045075.1 Streptomyces boncukensis | reverse complement strand
GTGTGGTGGGTGTGGGGGGTGTGGGGCCTGCGAGGACTGCGGTGCCTGTGCGGCCTGCGGGGCTGCGGACATGGGCTCCTCCTCGATACGTCCTCGATACGCGGAAATCCCGGAATGCCAGATTTGTCATAGTGGGAGACGCGGGATGGCACGTCACGTGCATGACCGGCCAGCTCCGCGAAGTCACCCGGATGCCGTGCGGCGCGGGCGCCCTGCCCGGGGCGCGGAAGCCCCCTGAGCAGCGGGGAGAGGGAAAGTTGAGCCAGCCAAGCTCACCTCTTTTGACGTATGGCGATCTGTGCGGCACGCTTGAGTCAGCTTCACTCAAGAGATCCCACTGGAGGAAACCGAAATGGCTCGTGCGGTCGGCATCGACCTGGGTACGACGAACTCCGTCGTCAGTGTTCTCGAAGGCGGTGAGCCCACCGTCATCACCAACGCCGAGGGCGCCAGGACCACGCCGTCCGTCGTGGCCTTCGCGAAGAACGGCGAGGTGCTCGTCGGCGAGGTCGCCAAGCGCCAGGCGGTCACCAACGTGGACCGGACCGTCCGGTCGGTCAAGCGTCACATGGGCACCGACTGGAAGATCAACCTGGACGGCAAGGACTTCAACCCGCAGCAGATGAGCGCCTTCATCCTGCAGAAGCTGAAGCGGGACGCGGAGGCGTACCTGGGCGAGAAGGTCGCCGACGCCGTCGTGACCGTCCCGGCGTACTTCAACGACGCCGAGCGGCAGGCCACCAAGGAGGCCGGGGAGATCGCGGGGCTCAACGTGCTCCGCATCGTCAACGAGCCCACCGCCGCCGCGCTGGCCTACGGCCTGGAGAAGGAGGACCAGACGATCCTGGTCTTCGACCTCGGCGGCGGCACCTTCGACGTCTCGCTGCTGGAGATCGGCGACGGCGTGGTCGAGGTGAAGGCCACCAACGGCGACAACCACCTCGGCGGCGACGACTGGGACCAGCGCATCGTCGACTACCTGGTCAAACAGTTCCAGTCCGGCCACGGTGTGGACCTGGGCAAGGACAAGATGGCTCTCCAGCGGCTCCGCGAGGCCGCCGAGAAGGCGAAGATCGAGCTGTCCTCGTCCACCGAGACGAACATCAACCTGCCGTACATCACCGCGTCCGCCGAGGGCCCGCTGCACCTGGACGAGAAGCTGACCCGCGCTCAGTTCCAGCAGCTCACCCAGGACCTGCTGGAGCGTTGCAAGACGCCGTTCCACAACGTCATCAAGGACGCCGGGATCCAGCTGAGCGAGATCGACCACGTGGTCCTGGTCGGCGGCTCCACCCGGATGCCCGCCGTCGCCGAGATCGTCAAGGAGCTGACCGGCGGCAAGGAGGCCAACAAGGGCGTCAACCCGGACGAGGTCGTGGCGATCGGCGCGAGCCTGCAGGCGGGTGTGCTCAAGGGCGAGGTCAAGGACGTCCTGCTGCTGGACGTCACCCCGCTGTCCCTGGGGATCGAGACCAAGGGCGGCATCATGACCAAGCTGATCGAGCGGAACACCACGATCCCGACCAAGCGCTCGGAGACCTTCACCACGGCGGAGGACAACCAGCCCTCGGTGCAGATCCAGGTCTTCCAGGGCGAGCGGGAGATCGCGGCGTACAACAAGAAGCTGGGCATGTTCGAGCTCACCGGGCTGCCGCCGGCGCCGCGCAACGTGCCGCAGATCGAGGTCACCTTCGACATCGACGCCAACGGCATCATGCACGTGGCCGCGAAGGACCTGGGCACCGGCAAGGAGCAGAAGATGACCGTCACCGGCGGCTCCGCGCTGCCCAAGGACGACATCGACCGCATGATGCGCGAGGCCGAGCAGTACGCCGACGAGGACGCCAAGCGCCGCGAGTCCGCCGAGACGCGCAACCAGGCGGAGCAGCTCGTCTACACAACGGAGAAGTTCCTCAAGGACAATGAGGAGAAGGTTCCCGCCGACACCAAGTCGGAGGTCGAGTCGGCCGTCGAGGACCTCAAGGAGAAGCTGAAGGGTGAGGACACCTCGGCGATCCGCGAGGCGTCCGAGAAGGTCGCGGCGACCAGCCAGAAGCTGGGCCAGGCGCTCTACGCCGACGCCCAGCAGGCGGCCGGCGGCGCCGAGGGTGCCGCGGGCGCCGCGGGTGCCGGTGCCGCCGGCGCCGACGCCGGTGCGGCCGGGGCCCAGGGCGGCGCCGACGACGATGTCGTCGACGCCGAGATCGTGGACGACGACAAGCCGAAGGGCGGTGCCGCGTGACGGAGGAGACCCCGGGCTTCGAGCAGGAGCCCGACGTCCCCGCCGACGCCAGCGCCAGCGCCGACGCCGCACAGCAGTCGGCCCCGGGCCCGCTGGCCGGGGACGAGCAAGGTGATGACGACGGGGCGCGCGAGGAGCCGGGAGCCCGGTCCGGCGCGGGCGATGCGAGCGGTCAGCAGACATCGGCGGCGCCAGCCGATGAGCTGGACCAGACCCGCACCGCGCTGCACGAGCGCACCCAGGACCTGCAGCGGCTCCAGGCGGAGTTCCAGAACTACCGCCGCCGGGTCGAGCGGGACCGCGCGTCGGTCAAGGAGATCGCCGTCGCGAACCTGCTCACCGAGCTGCTGCCGGTGCTGGACGACATCGGCCGCGCCCGCGACCACGGCGAGCTGGTCGGCGGCTTCAAGTCCGTCGCCGAGTCGCTGGAGATGGTCGCGGCCAAGATGGGCCTGATGCAGTTCGGGAAGGAGGGCGAGCCCTTCGACCCGACGGTGCACGAGGCGCTGATGCACTCGTACTCCCCGGATGTGACGGAGACGACGTGCGTGCAGATCCTCCAGCCCGGGTACCGAATCGGCGAGCGTACGATCCGCCCCGCGCGGGTCGGCGTCGCCGAGCCGCAGCCGGGCGCGAAGAGCGAGTCGGCGGGGGAGTCGGGTGCGGCAGCGGATGAGGAGAGCGGTGGCCCGGACGAGGGCTGACCACGAGACGGGCGGCGCACGGGAGGAGGGACGTCGGGAATGAGCACCAAGGACTTCATCGAGAAGGACTACTACAAGGTTCTCGGCGTCCCCAAGGACGCCACCGAGGCCGAGATCAAGAAGGCGTACCGCAAGCTCGCCCGTGAGAACCACCCGGACGCCAACGCCGGCGACCCCAAGGCCGAGGAGCGCTTCAAGGACGCCTCCGAGGCGTACGACGTCCTCGGGGACGCCAAGCGCCGCAAGGAGTACGACGAGGCGCGCGCCCTCTTCGGCAACGGCGGCTTGCGGCCCGGGGGCGCCGGCGGTCCCGGCGGCCCCGGCGGGGGCTCCTTCAACTTCGACCTGAGCGACCTCTTCGGAGGCGGCCAGGGCGGAGGCGCGGGGGGCCCCGGCGGCGCGGGCGGCTTCGGCGGCGGGCTCGGCGACGTGTTCGGCGGCCTGTTCAACCGGGGCGGCACCGGCACCCGGACGCAGCCGCGCCGGGGCCAGGACATCGAGTCCGAGGTGACGCTCAGCTTCACCGAGGCGGTGGACGGGGCCACGGTCCCGCTCCGGATGTCCTCCAGCGCGGCGTGCAAGGAGTGCGCGGGGACGGGCGACAAGAACGGCTCCCCGCGCGTCTGCCCCACCTGCGTGGGCACCGGCCAGGTGTCGCGCGGCGGGGGCGGCGGCTTCTCGCTGACCGACCCCTGTGTGGACTGCAAGGGGCGCGGGCTGATCGCGCAGGACCCCTGCGACACCTGCAAGGGATCGGGCCGCGCCACCAGCTCCCGCACCATGCAGGTGCGCATCCCGGCCGGTGTCAGCGACGGTCAGCGCATCCGGCTGCGCGGCAAGGGCGCGCCCGGCGAGCGCGGCGGCCCTGGCGGCGACCTGTATGTGGTGGTGCATGTGGACAGACATCCGGTCTTCGGCCGCAAGGGCGACAACCTCACCGTCACCGTCCCGGTCACCTTCCCGGAGGCGGCGCTCGGCGGCGAGATCCGGGTCCCGACGCTGGGTGGCCCGCCCGTCACCCTGAAGCTCCCGCCGGGTACTCCGTCCGGGCGCACCATGCGGGCCCGCGGCAAGGGCGCCACCCGCAAGGACGGCACCCGGGGTGATCTCCTGGTCACCATCGAGGTGACCGTGCCGCGGGATCTGAGCGACAAGGCGAAGGACTCACTGGAGACATATCGCGACGCGACCGCGGGGGAGGACCCGCGGGCGGCGCTGTTCAAGGCCGCGAAGGGAGACTGAAGTGGACGGCCGAGGCGGACGCAGGCGGGGCGTAGGAGCGGCATACGAGCTGACCGAGGAAACGCCGGTCTACGTCATCTCGGTCGCCGCTCAGCTGTCGGGGCTCCATCCGCAGACCCTGCGGCAGTACGACAGGCTGGGCCTGGTCTCGCCCGACCGCACGGCCGGGCGGGGCCGCCGCTACTCGGCCCGCGACATCGAACTGCTGCGCGAGGTCCAGCGGCTCAGCCAGGACGAGGGCATCAACCTCGCCGGGATCAAGCGGATCATCGAGCTGGAACAGCAGGTGTCCGCGCTGCGTGCGAAGGTCGCGGAGCTGTCCGCGGCCGTCGAGGGCGCGGCGGCGGCGATGCAGCAGCGGGAGGCCCAGGTGCATGCCTCCTATCGGAGGGACCTGGTGCCGTACGAGGATGTCCGGCAGTCCAGTGCGCTGGTCGTCTGGCGGCCCAAGCCGCGCGATCCCCGTCAGTGAGAGGGGCGCCCCCTCTCGGCCCCGCGCCCCCACCTGTTCTCCGGGCGGGCCGCCCCACGCCGGGCGGCCCGCCCGCGGTGTGTCCGGCGGCGCGTCTGCGGGGTGCGGTTCCGTTGCCGTCAGCGGGTGTGCCGGAATCGACGAGCCGCAGCGGGGAACAGCGGGGATGGGCTGAGGGTTGTACAGTTAGTTGAGTCAGATGGACTCAAGGTTGGCCGAGGAGGAGAAGCCAGAACCATGGACGCGGAGCTGACGAACAAGAGCCGGGACGCCATCGCGGCGGCCAACAGCCGCGCCGTGACCGACGGCCACCCGGACATCACCCCGGCGCACCTGCTCCTCGCCCTCCTCACCGGCGAGGACAACGAGAACGTCCAGGACCTCATCGCCTCCGTGGAGGCGGACCAGGCGGTGCTCCGCTCCGGCGCGGAGCGCGTCCTCGGCGGGCTGCCCGCGGCGCAGGGCTCGACCGTCTCCAAGCCGCAGCCCGACCGCGAGCTGCTGGCCGTCATCTCCGACGCCGCGCAGCGCGCCAAGGAGCTGGGCGACGCGTATGTCTCCACCGAGCACCTGCTCATCGGCATCGCCGCCAAGGGCGGTGCGGCGGGCGAGCTGCTCAGGGAGCAGGGCGCCGGTGACAAGAAGCTGCTGGAGGCGTTCCAGGCCGCGCGCGGCGGCAAGCGCGTCACCAACCCGGACCCGGAGGGGACGTACAAGGCGCTGGAGAAGTTCGGCACCGATCTGACGCGGGCCGCGCGGGACGGCAAGCTCGACCCGGTGATCGGCCGGGACCAGGAGATCCGCCGCGTCGTCCAGGTGCTCTCCCGCCGCACCAAGAACAACCCGGTGCTGATCGGCGAGCCGGGCGTCGGCAAGACCGCCGTCGTCGAGGGGCTGGCGCAGCGCGTGGTCAAGGGGGACGTGCCCGAGTCGCTGAGGGACAAGCGGATCGTCGCCCTCGACCTGGGCGCGATGGTCGCGGGCGCGAAGTACCGCGGGGAGTTCGAGGAGCGCCTCAAGACCGTGCTCGCCGAGATCAAGGACAGCGACGGGCAGATCATCACGTTCATCGACGAGCTGCACACGGTCGTGGGCGCCGGTGCGGGCGGCGACTCCGCCATGGACGCGGGCAATATGCTCAAGCCGATGCTGGCCCGCGGCGAGCTGCGGATGGTCGGCGCCACCACCCTGGACGAGTACCGGGAGCGGATCGAGAAGGACCCCGCGCTGGAGCGCCGCTTCCAGCAGGTGCTGGTGGCCGAGCCCACCGTCGAGGACTCGATCGCGATCCTGCGCGGCCTCAAGGGCCGGTACGAGGCGCACCACAAGGTGCAGATCGCGGACGGCGCGCTGGTCGCGGCGGCAGCGCTCTCCGACCGCTACATCACCTCCCGCTTCCTCCCCGACAAGGCCATCGACCTGGTCGACGAGGCGGCCTCCCGGCTCCGTATGGAGATCGACTCCTCCCCTGTCGAGATCGACGAGCTCCAGCGCTCCGTCGACCGCCTGAAGATGGAGGAGCTGGCGCTGGAGAAGGAGACCGACCCGGCGTCCGTCGAGCGGCTGGAGCGGCTGCGCCGCGAGCTGGCCGACAGGGAGGAGGAGCTGCGCGGCCTCACGGCCCGCTGGGAGAAGGAGAAGCAGGGCCTCAACCGGGTCGGCGAGCTGAAGGAGAAGCTGGACGAGCTGCGCGGCCAGGCCGAGCGCGCCCAGCGCGACGGCGACTTCGACACCGCCTCCAAGCTGCTGTACGGGGAGATCCCGGGCGCCGAGCGCGAGCTGGAGGAGGCCACCGAGGCCGAGGAGGAGGCGGCCCAGTCCCGGGACACCATGGTCAAGGAGGAGGTCGGCACGGACGACATCGCCGACGTCGTCTCCTCCTGGACCGGCATCCCGGCCGGCCGGCTGCTGGAGGGTGAGACGCAGAAGCTGCTGCGCATGGAGGACGAGCTGGGCAAGCGGCTGATCGGCCAGACGCAGGCGGTCCGCGCGGTCTCGGACGCCGTGCGCCGCACCCGCGCCGGAATCGCCGACCCCAACCGCCCCACCGGCTCCTTCCTCTTCCTGGGCCCCACCGGCGTCGGCAAGACCGAGCTGGCGAAGGCCCTGGCCGACTTCCTCTTCGACGACGAGCGGGCGATGGTCCGCATCGACATGAGCGAGTACGGCGAGAAGCACAGCGTCGCCCGCCTCGTCGGGGCGCCCCCCGGCTATGTCGGCTATGAGGAGGGCGGCCAGCTCACCGAGGCCGTACGCCGCCGCCCGTACACGGTGGTGCTGCTGGACGAGGTGGAGAAGGCGCACCACGACGTCTTCGACGTCCTGCTCCAGGTGCTGGACGACGGCCGCCTCACCGACGGCCAGGGCCGCACGGTCGACTTCCGCAACACCATCCTGATCCTCACCTCCAACCTGGGCAGCCAGCATCTGATGGACCCGCTGGAGAAGGAGAGCGCGAAGCGCGAGCACGTGCTGGCGGCCGTCCGCGCGGCCTTCCGCCCGGAGTTCCTGAACCGGCTGGACGACCTGGTGGTCTTCTCCGCCCTCGCGCCCGAGGAGCTGCGCCGGATCGCGTCGCTGCAGATCGACGCGCTCCAGCGGCGCCTCGCGGACCGGCGCCTGGCGCTGGAGGTCACCGACGCGGCGCTGGACTGGCTGGCGGCCGAGGGCAACGACCCGGCGTACGGGGCGCGGCCCCTGCGCCGCCTCGTCCAGACCGCGATCGGCGACCAGCTCGCGAGGGAGATCCTGGCCGGCGAGGTCAAGGACGGCGACACCGTCCGGGTCGACCACGTCGAGGGCTGGGAGGGCCTGATGGTGGGCACGGGGAGTTAGGGGGTGTTTCGAAAGCCCCGCACGCCACCTGGAACGCCCGGCACGTGCTCTCGCCGCACCGGCCGAAAGCCCGAGTACGCCCAGTACGAGGGCTTTCACCCGGCACGCCGAGAGCACGCACCGGACGCCCCATGCGCCGCACGGGGCTTTCGAAACACCCCCTAGGGCTCGTCCGGGGCCGCCCCGTGCCCCTTCGGGGCGCGACCCGGGGCGCCCCGAAGGGGCGCTTCAGGGGCGCGGGGAACTGCGCGCCCAGCCACAGCTCACCCGCGGACTGCGACGGAACAGCAAGGGGCAGCCCCCTCGCGGGCAGTGCCTACGCGGCCTCCCGCTCGCGGAAGACCTCCAGCAGGCTGGTGAAGCTGTCGTCCCCGTGGCCCGCCGCGACGCCGCGCCGGAACACCCCGAGCAGTGCCTCGGGGAGCGCGGTGTCGACGCCCGCGTCGCGGGTGGTGTGCAGGACATGCTCCACGCTGGCCGTGCCCATGGTCAGCCGGTCCACGTCGCCGGGGTGTGCGCCCGCGTCGATCCGCGGCGTGTAGAAGGCCAGGAACTGCTGGATCGAGGTGGCGTCCGCGGCGTACGGCATGACCTCCTCCGCTGAGATCCCGTGCGCGCCGGCCAGCGCGAGGGCGTGCAGCCAACTGGCCATGGTCGTCCAGAACATGTCCATGTGGATCTGGTAGTGCAGCGGGGCGAGGCCCGGGTCGGCGCCTCGGTAGTCCGTGCCGGTGAGCACCTTCAGCGTGTCCTCGTACGCCGTGAAGACCTCCTCGGGTCCGCTGTAGAACGTGGCGGCGGTCGGCTGCCCGATCCCGGAGGGGGGCGTCAGCACCCCGCCGGCCAGGAAGCGCGCCCCGTGGCCCGCCGCCCACTCCGCCGCCTCGCGGGCGCGCCCCGGGGTGTCGGAGCTGAGGTTCACCAGGACCCGGCCGGACAGCGCCGCCGAGGCCGGTTCGAGGATGGCGTACATCGCGTCGTAGTCGGTCAGGCTGAGGATCACCAGCTCGCCGGCGGCCAGCGCGTCCGCGACGCCGTCGGCGCGGACGGCTCCCGCCGCCACCACCTCGTCGGCCCGGCCGGCCGTCCGGTTCCACACGGTGACCTGGTGGCCCCGGTCCAGGTACGCGTGCGTCATCGCCCGCCCCATCGGCCCGAGCCCGACGATCGTCACCGGCTTCTTCTTCGCACCCATGGCGGCAAACCCCTTCGCAGCAGAGTCAGAACTAGAATGAACGCTCTATCCAGAGCGCTGGCGAAAACGTAGCACGGCTCTGGAACGAACGCTCTATTCGGTAGCATGACGGGGTGAAGACGACGCCACAGCAGGACACCGACGCCGCCCTCGGCACGCGCGAGCGCATCGTGCGGACGACGTCCCGGCTGATGCAGCGGCAGGGCTACGACGGCACGGGCATCAAGCAGATCTCCCGGGAGGCCGGAGCCACCCTCGGCTCCGTCTACCACTTCTTCCCCGGCGGCAAGCAGGAGCTGGCGGTCGCGGCGATCCGGCACGGCGACGGGGAGTTCGCGGACATGCTGCGGGAGGTGCTGGCCGGCGAGCACACCCCGGAGGCGGCCGTCGCGGCCTGCGTCCGCAGCCTCGTCGAAGGGCTGCGCGCCTCCGACTGGGCCGACGGCTGCCCCGTCACGGCGACAGCGCTGGGGACGGCGGGGCGCGTGCCCGACATCCAGCAGGCCGCAGCCGAGGCGTTCGCCCGCTGGCGCGGCCTGGTCTTCGACAAGCTGAAGGCGGCGGGGATCGCGGAGGACGACGCGCGGGAGCTGGCGTCCACGGTGATCAGCACGCTGGAGGGGGCGGAGCTGGCGGCGCAGGTGGCCCGGAGCGCGGAACCGCTGGAGGCGGCGGGGCGGCATCTGGCCCGCCTGATCGGGTCGTACCGCCCGGCGTGAGGCGCGGCCCGTGCGCCGCCCGGACACGGGGTTGCGGGCCCCGCCCCCCGATGCGGGAGGATGGCCGGAGCCGTATGAAGGGAACACCCACGTGAGCATCGACCCGTCCTCGATTCCGAATTTCGGGGGCCAGCCAGAGCCGGAGGAGAGCGGTCCCACCGGTCCCGTGCTCCCCGACCAGGACCTCGTCAAGCAGCTCCTCGACCAGATGGAGCTGAAGTACGTCGTCGACGACGAGGGGGACCTCGCGGCGCCGTGGGAGGAGTTCCGGACCTACTTCATGTTCCGGGGCGAGGAGGAGCAGCAGGTCTTCTCGGTCCGGACGTTCTACGACCGCCCGCACACGATCGAGGACCGTCCCAAGCTGCTGGACGCGGTGGACGACTGGAACCGCCGCACCCTGTGGCCGAAGGTCTACACCCACACCCACGACGACGGCAGCGTCCGCCTCATCGGCGAGGTGCAGATGCTGATCGGCACCGGCGTCTCGCTGGAGCACTTCGTCTCGTCCACGGTGAGCTGGGTGCGCGCCTCGATCGAGTTCGACAAGTGGCTGGCCGAGCAGCTCGGCCTGGAGAAGGACGTGGACTCGTCCGAGGGCCAGGGCGGCAGCGAGGACTGACCCCCTCCGCACACGGAGAAGCGGTTCCCGGAGTATGTGCTTCCGGGAACCGTTTTCTTGTGCGCTCTTGTCCGCGGCGCGCAGGTGCTGTTGAGTGACTCCCCATACGAAGTGTCGATCTTCTTGGAGGAGTTCGCATGCGCAAGACCCGTCTGGTCGCCGGCCCGCTGGCCTCCGTCCTCGTCGCCGGCCTGCTCTCGCTGGGCGTCGCCGCCCCCGCGGAGGCCGCGAAAGGGTATGTCGCAGTGGTGAAGTGCACCAAGATCCGCATCTCGGACAACAGCGGCCAGGGGCATGTCGTCGGCAAGGGCAAGGCCAAGACGGAGTCCGCCGCGTGGAAGGCCGCCATCAAGAACGCCAACAACCAGATGCCCACCGGGTACCGTGCGAAGCACTGTACGAAGAAGAGCATCGAGAAGGCATGACACCATGCGGACGCGCACCCTGCGGTTCGGACTGTACGCCGACGAGGAGGGCCTGGCCTGGGCCGGGCGGCTCGTGGCGGACGCCGTGGCGTCGCACAGCGCCCGAACCGTCGATGTGACCGTCGCCCGCACGCTGCCCGGGAGCGATCTGACGACCGCCGATGTGTACGACCTCCTGGCGGAGCAGTGGACCGCGGAGCACCCCGGGCAGGACAGCGGTACGCGGGAGGCGGTCGAGCTGCGCGTCCGGCTGGTGTGCTCCCTGCGCACCTGGCGGGCCATCCGCAAGCAGGTGATCAGAGCCCTGTGCCCGGAGGGCTCGGCACCCCACGTGTGCCGAGTGCCGTGGCTGGCGGCCTAGGGTCCCAGGGCCCTGGAGGTGTCGCGAAAGTCCGCACGGCGGCTCCGCGTTCGGGGCACCCGGAAGTTACGCCGTCAGGCCCGACGCGGTCAGAGTGAGGTGCTGGACGAGAGCCGCGGCGGCGGCATCCGCGTCGCGGGCCAGCGCCGCCTCCTCCAGCCGGCGGTGCTCCTCGGCGCCGTCCCGCCGGGGGTTGCGCTCGCCCGACCACCGGCGGGCCAGCTCGCTCGCCGTCCACATCCGGTCGAACGTCTCCAGCAGGACGGGGTTGCCGCAGCCCTCCAGCAGCGCCCGGTGGAAGACCCGGTGGGCCTCGGCCCAGTCGTCGCTGTAGTACCTGCTCTCGTCCGTCGCGTATGCCGGCGTGCGGGCCAGCCGGTGGTGGGCGGCCCGCACCCGGGCCTCCCACTCGACATCCCCCCGCTCGACGGACATGCGCAGCACCACCGGCTCGATCGCGCGCCGCGCCTCGGCGATCTGCTGCCAGCGGTCGTCGGAGACGGCGGGCACGGCGAAGCCGCGGTTGTGCAGCCGGTCGGCGAGCCCGTCGCCGACCACCCGCGTCAGCGCCTCGCGCACGACCGCCAGGCTCACGCCCTGCTCCCGGGCCAGATCCTGCGGCTTGAGCGCGTCCCCGGGGGCGTAGTCCCCCCGCATGATCGCGTCCCGCAGACGCGTATAGACCTGCTCGGAGAGCATCTGCTTCGCTGGCGGGCCGGCGTGCTGAGTCATGCCGCCATCATAGACGGACGAATGAATAATCGATTATTCCGGCGACCGGGCCGCTTCGCGCTGTGCGGAGGGGGCGCGTGGTGGTGGGTCAGTCGACTCGTTCGACTTCCGCCCCGGCGAGCGGGCCCACGGGGACCCCGGAGCCCTCGGCGGCTTCCCGCAGCAGGCGTACCGCCTCGTCCAGGGCCTGGCCGGGGGTGGCGGCGGCGAGGGTGAGGTTCGCCCCCACCGTCTCGGCGTCGCCCCCGTCGGTGACGGTCAGCTGCGGGAGGGCGTCCGCGATGCCGTGCGCCGCGAACCACTGGGCGAGGTGTGCGGCGATGACATCGGGGTCGAGGCCCGTCTGCGGGGCTTCGAGCTCAAGCCGGACTTCCCAGTTCATACGCTCACTTTCCCGGGGTGTTCACCTTGACGGCCTTGGACGACGCCTTCCCCTTGGTGCCGGGGAACGGCGAGGTGATCCGCACCGTGATCTTCCCCCGGTAGACGCCGTCCAGGGTGGCGCGCTTGCCGCCCTTCTTGGGCGTGTAGTACGTCGACACCGTGCCGTTGGTCGACTTGACCTCGGTCTGGTTGGACGCGGTGACGACCTTCCACCTGCCGCCGCTCTTGCGGTACAGCTTGCCGATCACCTTCACATGGACCTTGGCGATGTTCCCCGCGCAGGTGACGCGGGTCTTGAAGATGACGGACTTGGCGCCCTTCGACCAGTGCGGGTTGTTGACCTTGGCCGCGCAGGCGGCCCAGCGGGCGGCGAGCGTCTGGTCGGAACCCTGCCCGTCGCTGACGGCGGTCCCCGCCTGGCCGGTCCACCCGGAGGCGGACTGTGCGTGGCTGGTGGCCGCCCCTCCGGCCAGCAGAGCCGCGCTGACGAGCGCGACGGCCGGCACGCGGCGCTTGGTGTTGGTCATTCCACGGAGAATCCGGCGATGCCGAGCACGATGGCCTCGGCGGACAGGGTCAGGACGAACGTCGTGCCCATGTGCGGGAGCCGGTTGCGCGGCGGTAGTCCGTCGTCGGCGAGCAGACCGGCGGCGAGTGCCGTCCCGGCGGCGAAGAGCACTGCGACGCAGGCGATGAGGACCCTGGTCGCCGTCACGTCCCGTCCTCCATGAAATGCACCGCTTTCGTGGGGAAGTTGAGGGTTCGGATCCATCCTGGACCAGGGGGAGGGCAGTCCCCTATTGTTTCCTGAACTTCATCTTGTTTAGATGAACAAAGGGAGGGATGTGGCCGGCAGGAGGGGCTCGCAGGGGCGGCCATGGGGCCCGCTGCGCGGGGAGAGCAAGGAACTGGACGCCATCGCGACTCTGCTGCGCGAGCAGCTGGAGCGGGCCGAACTCACCTTCAGACAGCTCCGGGAGCGGTTGTCCCGGGATACCGAGTTCACGGGTGGGAGGCGCGTTCCCAGCGACGCCACGCTCTCCAAGCGGTTCGCCGGAGTCGGACTCGCCAGCGAGGGCCCGCTCGTGGACGCCGTCCTGCGCGCGTGTGCCCCGGACTCCGAGGCGGAGCTGCTCCAGCAGCGGGTGCGGGATCTGCGTGCCGCGCAGCGGGCCCGCGAGCAGCGGGAGCAGCGGGAGCTGCGGGAGCTGCGGGAGCTGCGGGAGCTGCGGGACGAGGCGGCCGACCCCGACCCGGGCCCGGAAGAGCCAGGGCTGCGGCGGCAGCTCGACGAGGAGCGGGAGCGGCTGCGGCAGAGCCAGGCTGTCGTGGCCCTGCTCATGGGCATGCTCGCCCGCGATACGGGGGCAGGGGGCGGTGCTCCGGCGGACTCCGGGCACCTCGGGAGGCGCGTCGAGGCGCTGGAGAGCGAGGTACGGGGGATACGGGATCAACTGGCGCCCCGCCCGGCCGACGAGGCGCCTGTGCCGCCGCAGGCCGTCGCGGAACCTGCGGAACCTGCGGAACCGGGTCACCCGGTCCGCACCGGGGAGGCGGTGTCCAGGGCCGAGCGGGCGTTGCGGTTCCTGGATCCGGACGGCCTGCGCCTGGCACGCTGCATCCGCTCGGCCCTGGACCGGGTCCTCGACGGGCCACGGACCGGGCGGTTCCGGCTGGACCAGCTGAACAGAGCGGAGCGGACTGGTCTCGCC
>NZ_JAAKZZ010000173.1 GCF_011045075.1 Streptomyces boncukensis | reverse complement strand
CTCAGCGGGCCGGGAGAACACAGGAGTCCATCCGGCGCCCACGCGGCCACCGCGAAACCCATCCACATCAGTCAGTCCAGCAGCCCTTCACGGGGCTGCCCTGGAACCGCCTACTCACGAATTAGGAGACACGGGCGTACAGCCCCAGGCCGCCGACGGCCTCCGGCGCCGTGGCCGCGTCGATGTTCACCAGGATCGTGCGCGGCCCCACACGCCGAGCGGGCACCGGCAGCGTCCCGTTACGAAACCACCGGTACGCCGTATGGGGACTGATCCCCTGCGCCCGCGCCCACTCCGTCAGATTCACACCAAGACCATAGCTCAACTAGAACAAGATTATGCACACTTATGCACACTCAAACGAGCGCAGTTCCCACACCCTTCCGCCAGGAGTCAGGAGCCGCAGGGGACAATCGGAGGGTCACCCCACACGTCGGTCCACCCGGAGGGAATATGAGCGGATTCGTCGAGAAGCCGGAACCCGTACAGGTGCCCAACCTCGTCCATCTGCACACCGGCAAGGTGCGGGACCTCTACCAGAACGAGGCGGGGGACCTGGTCATGGTCGCCAGCGACCGCGTCTCGGCCCACGACTGGGTGCTCCCCACCCAGATCCCCGACAAGGGCCGGATCCTCACCAGGCTCTCCCTGTGGTGGTTCGACCAGCTCGCCGACCTGATCCCGAACCATGTCCTCGGCACGGACGTCCCCGAGGGCGCCCCCGCCGACTGGGCGGGCCGGGTGACCGTCTGCCGGTCCCTGCGCATGATCCCCGTCGAGTGCGTGGCCCGCGGCTACCTCGCCGGCTCCGGGCTGGCGGAGTACCGGGAGTCCCGTACGGTCTGCGGGCTCGCCCTCCCCGAGGGCCTGGAGAACGGCTCGGAGCTGCCCGGCCCGATCTTCACCCCCGCCACCAAGGCCGCCGTCGGCGACCACGATGAGAACGTCGCCTACGAGGAGGTCGCCCGTCGGCTCGGCCCCGAGACGGCCGCGGAGCTGCGGCAGGCGACCCTCGCCGCGTACGACCGGGCCCGGGACATCGCCCGCGACCGGGGCATCATCCTGGCCGACACCAAGTTCGAGTTCGGCTGGCACGGAGAGGTGCTGACGCTGGCGGACGAGGCGCTGACCCCCGACTCCTCCCGCTTCTGGCCCGCCGATGTGTGGCGGCCGGGCCGCGATCAGCCGTCCTTCGACAAGCAGCCGATCCGCGACTGGCTGGTGTCGTCGGCGTCCGGGTGGGACCGCGCGGGGAACCAGCCGCCGCCGGCGCTGCCCGACGAGGTGGTGACGGCCACCCGGAACCGCTACATCGAGGCGTACGAACGCCTCACGGGCGTCCGTTGGGCCTGAGGGCCTGAGGGCAACAGGGAAGCCCAGGGGCAAAGGGAAGGGGCCCGACCGCTGTGGTCGGGCCCCTTCTTCGCCGGAGCGGACGACGAGGCTCGAACTCGCGACCTCAACCTTGGCAAGGTTGCGCTCTACCAACTGAGCTACGTCCGCATCACCCACGGGCTCCCCCGGGTGCGCCGTCCAGTATAGCCACGCCCACGGGTGCTCAGATCCACCCCCGGCGCTCGGCCGCCCGCGCGGCCGCGTGCCGGTTCTCGGTCCCGGTCTTCGCCACGGCGGCCGACAGGTAGTTCCGCACCGTCCCCTGGGTGAGGGAGACCCGCTCGGCGATCTCCGCGACCGGCGCCCCGTCCGCCGCCAGCTCCAGCACCTCCGTCTCGCGCGCCGACAGCGGGGAGTCCCCGCCGCTGATCGCGTCGGCCGCCAGCCCGGGTTCGACGAACCGGCCGCCGCCGTGCACGGTACGGATGATCTCCGCGAGCTGCTGGGCCGACGCCGTCTTCGGTACGAAACCGCGGACGCCG
Source organism: Streptomyces boncukensis (assembly GCF_011045075.1). Taxonomy (GTDB): domain Bacteria; phylum Actinomycetota; class Actinomycetes; order Streptomycetales; family Streptomycetaceae; genus Streptomyces; species Streptomyces boncukensis. Next base: position 11,929 of record NZ_JAAKZZ010000173.1, on the reverse strand, counting down.
GCGGCCAGCGCCCGCTTCAGATGGCCCGGCCGCCCATGGCTGGTCACGATCATCGTCCGGCAGTCCGGCGCCGCGTCCCGCAGCTCCGTGGCCACCCGCACCCCGTCGGCTCCCGGCATCTGCAGGTCGAGCACCGCCACATCGGGCTGGTGCGCCCGCGCCATCGCCATGGCCTCGGGCCCCGAGGCCGCCTCCGCGACGATCTCCAGGTCGTCCTCCAGCGCGAGCAGCGCCGCCAGCGCGCCCCGGATCAGATGCTCGTCGTCAGCCAGCAGAACCCGGATGGGCCGCTCGTCCACCGCGGCTCACCTCCCTCGTGTCCGTGTCGTCCGCCAGCGGGACGGTGGCCCGCAGCCGGAACACGCCCTCCTGGGGCCGCTCCGTCGTCAGTGTGCCGTCCAGCGCGGCCAGCCGCTCCCGCAGCCCCGGCAGCCCGGAGCCGCCGCCGCGCCGCGGCGCGCCGGGCGCGGCCCCGTCGTTCTCCACCAGCAGGACCGCCGAGCGGGGCGCGACGTCGAGCCGCACGGTGCAGCGCGTCGCGTCCGCGTGCCGCAGTACGTTGGTGGCGCCCTCCCGGACCACCCAGCCCAGCGCCGACTGGACGTCGTCCGACAGCGCCTCGCCGTCGCCCTCGATCCGGCAGTCGACCCCGGCGGCGCGCAGCACGCCGCGGGCCCCGGCGAGCTCGGTGGTCAGGCCCGCCTCGCGGTAGCCCCGGACGACGTCGCGCACCTCGGTCTGGGACTCGCGGGCGAGGCGCTGCACCTCCTCCATCTGATCGACCGCGCCGTCGGTGCCCGCGGGGTCGCGCCGCGCCAGCTGCACCGCCAGCTCGCTCTTGAGCGCGATCACCGACAGATTGCGGCCCATCACATCGTGCAGATCCCGGCCGAAGCGCAGCCGCTCCTCGGCGACCGCCAGCCGCGCCTGGGTCTCGCGGGCCTCCTCCAGCTCCCGCAGCACCGCGATGTACCAGGCGGAGGAGCGCGGGGAGAAGACCCCGACCAGGGCGCTGAGCAGCATCAGCGCGGCCGTGCCCGCCAGCGCCTGCGCGGGCAGCCCGGCGAGCGCGAAGACGCCGACCACCCCCGCCGTGTACCCGGCGACGCTCGCGGTGGCGCGGCGCAACGGGGCGCTCAGCGAGTACACCGCCGTCCAGGGCAGCATGACGGCGAACATGGTCACGGCGGCTGTCGCCGGCGCGTCCAGCGCGTCGATCGCGATCAGCGCCGCCATCAGCGCCGTGAAGACGAACAGCAGCGCCGCGAGGGCGGCCGTGAGGCGGCGCGGCGGTGCGCCGCGCCGCACATAGGAGTCGAGGGCCCGCCGCAGCGCGGGCAGGGCCAGGGCGCACTGCGCCAGCGCCAGCACGAGGATCACCCAGGCGAGCACGGTTCCCGCCGTGGAGTGCCGGGTGACGACGATCAGCTGCGGGACGGACACCAGGCAGAACAGCCACGGCAGGCACAGGAGCGTGCCGCGCGTATGCGTCTCGACCTGCTCGGGCCTGCTGCGCCGCCGCCAGCCGGCCTGCTTGGCCCTGGCCCAGCCGATCACGCCATCCACCGTCCCTGTACCTGTACCCGTACCCGTACCCGTACCTGTGCCAGTGCCTGTGCCTGTCCCTGTCCCTGGGCCCGTCCCTGCGCCTGTCTCGCTGCCGGTGTCTGCGTCCCTGGTCAGCGCCGCGGCTCCCACCGGAACCACCTTCGTACAGCAAACACCCCCAGCGCGATCCACGACAGGGCGGTCACCAGCGCACGCAGCGTCTCCGCGACGCCGAGCCGGCCCGTCCAGCCGCCGCGCAGCAGGTCCATCACCGGGGTCAGCGGCAGGGCCCGGCACACGGCCGCGACCTGGTCGGGCGCGATCTCCAGCGGGATGAACATCCCCGAGCCGACCAGGCTGACCAGCATCAGCGGCATCCCCGTGAGCTGCGCCAGCTCCGTGGTCCGGGTCACCATCGCGGTGACCGCCGCCAGCACCGCCATCAGCGCCACGCCCAGCACCAGGCCCGCCACGAGCAGATCCGGCCGCTCGGGCGCCCCCACGTCCAGCGCGACGGCGCCCCCGGCCATCAGCACCACGGCCTGCGCCAGCCCCACCGCGGCGGCGGGCAGCGCAGCCGCGCCCAGGATCTCCGGCTCTCTCGCCTGGCCCGTACGCAGCCGCTTGAGCACCAGCTCCTCGCGGCGGGCGACATAGACGCCCATCAGGTTGGTGTAGACGGCGAACAGCAGCACCAGGCCGACCGAGCCGGGCAGCACCGCCGTGCCCACGGAGAGGCCGGCGTCCTCGACCCGGTCCGTCGGCACCATCCGCTGGAGCGACACGGTGAGGGCCACGGGGAGCGCCAGCGCCACGAACAGCGCCGCCCGGCTCCGCGCGAGCAGCGTCATCTCGGCGCGGCCCAGCGCCCGCATCCGCCGCATCGAGGCCCCGCGTTCCTCGGCGACCGCGCTCATCGCAGCACCTCCGCTCCGGCGATCTCCAAAAACGCCTCCTCGAGCGACGCGGTCCGCGCATGCAGCCCCTCCAGCTCGACGCCCTCCGCACGCGCCCACAGCAGCAGCTCGGTGAGCGCCTCCTGGAGGGTGTGGGTGCGCACCGAGACCGTCCGCCCGTGCACGGCGGCGGGCACCGACAGCGGCAGCCGCTCCGGCCGCAGCCCGGCGGGGAGCCTGAAGCGGATACGGGACGGCTGCGCGGCGACGACCTGCTCCGGCGTGCCGGACGCGACGATCTCCCCGGCGTGCATGATCGCCAGCCGGTCGGCCAGCTGCTCGGCCTCGTCCAGATAGTGCGTGGTCAGCAGCACCGTCGTGCCCTCGGCTCGCAGCGTGCGCACCAGCGCGGCCGTCTCCCGCCGCCCCTCGGGGTCCATGCCGGTCGTCGGCTCGTCGAGGAAGAGCACCTCGGGCCGTCCGATGAGCGCCAGCGCCAGATCGAGCCGCCGCCGCTCCCCGCCCGAGAGCTGGAGCACCCGCACGTCCGCGCGGTGCGCCAGCCCGACCGTCTCCAGCACCTCCGGCACCGGCCGGGGCGCGTCCGCGCAGCCCGCCCACATCCGCGCCGTCTCGGTCACGGTCAGCTCGGAAGGGAACCCGCCCTCCTGGAGCATCACGCCGGTGCGCGGGCGCACCCGCGCGCGCTCGGTGAACGGGTCGAAACCGAGCACCCGCACCCGGCCCGCGCTCGGCCGCGCCAGCCCCTCCAGCACCTCGACGGTGGACGTCTTCCCCGCTCCGTTGGTGCCGAGGAGCGCGAAGATCTCCCCCTCGCGCACGGAGAACGAGACGCCGCGCACGGCCTCGAACTCCTGCGCGTAGCGCCGTTTCAGCCCTTCGGCTTCGATTGCTTCCATGGCTCCCAGCGTTCCGCCCGCGGGGCGCCGGGAGCAGTGCGTGCCGTCACGGCTCCGTATGACGGATGTCATGGCGGAGCGCGCCGGGCCCGTGCCGACCGATCGACCGGGTTTAGGGAGAACTTGGGTATCGGCACACAAGTTTAGGGTTGACTGGGGGGTGGATCCGTCCGACGATCACGTCATCCGTCACCCGACCGGAAGGACGCCGCCATCGTGCCCGATACCTCCCCTCCTGGCCCTCCCGGCTCCCGGACCGACCGCCCGCGGCACCGGCGGCACCGGCGCCACCGGCGCCACCGGCCACCGGACCGTGGCGGTCCTCGGCCCCGGCGGCGTGGGCGGCCTGCTGGCCGCCCTGCTCGCCCGCGCCGGACACCGGGTGCTCTGCCTCGCCGGCGAGGACACCGCGCGTGCGCTGCGGACCGACGGACTCCGGGTGCGCAGCGGGCACTGCGGCGACTTCACCGCCCGGGTCGAGGCGGACACCGCGCTGCGCGAGCCCGTCGATCTGTGCCTGGTCACGGTCAAGCACACCGCGCTGGAGGCGGCGCTGGACCGGCTGCCCGCCGGGGTGCTCGGGGACGCTCCGCTCGTGCCCCTGCTCAACGGCGTCGACCACCTCGCCGCGCTGCGCCGCCGGTACGGCGCCGGGCCGGTCGTCCCGGCCACCGTCAAGGTCGAGTCGACCCGCACGGCGCCGGGGGTGATCGAGCACGGGAGCCCGTTCGTCCAGATCGAGCTGGCCGGCGCCGAGGAGCGGCTCGGGCCGCTGGCCGCGCTGTTCACGGACGCCGGAGCGGAGGCCCGGGTGGTGCCGGACGAGGCCGGTGTGATGTGGGCGAAGCTGGCCTTCCTGGCGCCGGTCGCCCTGCTGACCACCCGCTATCGGGCGACGATCGGCGCCGTACGGACCGAGCGGCGCGACGAGCTGGTGGCCGTGCTGGAGGAGGCCGCCGCGGTGGCGCGGGCCTGCGGGGCGAGTGTCGACCCCGCGGCGGTGCTGGAGCGCTGCGACGCGTTCCCGGCCGGCAACAAGTCGTCCATGCTGCGGGACGCGGAGGCGGGGCGGGAGCTGGAGCTCGACGCGATCGGCGGGGCGCTGCTGCGGGCCGCGGAGGAGCGCGGGGTGCCGGTGCCGACGGCGGCCCGGCTGGTGGCGGAGCTGGAGGCGTCCGGCTGAGCCGCCGGCAGGTAAAGAGAAGGGCCCGGCCGCGATGGCCGGGCCCTTCTTCACTGGAGCGGACGACGAGGCTCGAACTCGCGACCTCAACCTTGGCAAGGTTGCGCTCTACCAACTGAGCTACGTCCGCAGCGCCCCCACACTGTACCCGACCGGCGGGGGCCGGGGGCCAGCGGTGGAGAGCGGGTGACAGGAATCGCACACTGCGCCTCCCTCTTGGAAAGAGGGCGCTCTACTACTGAGCTACACCCGCGCGGCCGCCGGGCTCGTCCCCTTTCGGGGTTCCCCCTCGCGGCGTGCCTGAACTCTAGCGGAACGCAGGGGGGATCTGGCAAGTCGGCTTCCGGTGCCCGCCGTCGGGGCCGCGTCAGTGGGACGCGTTGAACGCCTCGTAGATCTTCTTCGGGATGCGGCCGCGCGCCGGGACCTCGTAGCCGTTCGACTCCGCCCAGGCGCGCACCGCGCGCGGGTCCGGTGCGACGGAGGTGCGGTGGTAGGTCTTGCCGGACTTCGCCCGCTTGCGGCCGGCCTCGACATAGGGGGCGAGGTCCTTGCGGAGCCGGTGGGCGTTGTCGGAGTTGAGGTCGATCTCGTAGGTCTTCCCGTCGAGTCCGAAGGAGACCGTCTCCGCCGCTTCCCCGCCGTCGATGTCATCGGAGAGTGTGACCACTACGCGCTGTGCCACGGATATCGGTCCTTCCTTCAGGATCACGAAAGGGATCACTCCGTCTTTTCGACCGCCCGTCCCGTGTGAACGGTGCGGGTGGCGGATGCGCCGACGGCGGTGAGCCCGGTAGTAGAGGGGATTGGCCTTATTCTGCTGTGCCTTCTTGCGCGGCGAATTCCAATGGAAGCCGACCCGGCCGGCCCGCCGCAATCTGGACCATACTTTTTTCCCGGCGTTTTTCCCAGTGCTTCGCGAAGCCGAGGGGCAAACATCACAGATATCAACGCGCGTAGATTCTCCCGCCGGGTACGCTGGCCAGCGCAGCGCCCGCGAGCGTCCCCGCGGCGCCTCGCGGCATCCCCGCAGCGCCCTCGCTCAGAACACCTAGGAGTACCCGTGGCTCGCGTCGTAGTCGACGTCATGCTGAAGCCCGAGATCCTCGACCCGCAGGGGCAGGCGGTGCAGCGTGCACTGCCCCGCCTCGGCTTCGGGGGAATCGCCGATGTCCGCCAGGGCAAGCGCTTCGAGCTGGAACTGGAGGGGCCGGTGGACGACGCGGCCCTGGCAGGTGTCCGGGAGTTGGCCGAGACCTTTCTCGCCAACACCGTGATCGAGAACTTCACGGTGCGTGTGGAGGAGTCCGAGGGGGCCTCGGCGTGACCACCCGTATCGGCGTCGTCACCTTTCCCGGCTCGCTCGACGACCGCGACGCGCGCCGCGCCGTGGCCCTCGCGGGCGGCGAACCCGTCGCGCTCTGGCACCGGGACAGGGACCTGCACCAGGTGGACGCGGTCGTCCTGCCCGGCGGATTCTCCTACGGCGACTATCTGCGGTGCGGGGCCATCGCCCGTTTCTCGCCCGTGATGGAGAGCGTCATCGGGCAGGCCAGGGCCGGAATGCCGGTGCTCGGTATCTGCAACGGCTTCCAGGTGCTGTGCGAATCCCATCTGCTGCCCGGGGCGCTCACCCGAAATGATCACCTCCACTTCGTCTGCCGGGACCAGCGGCTCCGGGTGGAGAACGCCGCGACCCCCTGGACCCGCGACTACGCGGCCGGGGAGGAGATCACCGTCCCGCTGAAGAACGGCGAGGGCGGCTACATCGCGGACGAGCGCACCCTCGACGAACTGGAGTCCGAGGGGCGGGTCGTCTTCCGCTACCTCGGTGTGAACCCCAACGGCTCGCACCGCGATATCGCTGGTATCACCAACGAAGCGGGCAACGTGGTCGGCCTGATGCCGCACCCCGAGCACGCCGTGGAGCCCCTGACCGGCCCGACCACCGACGGGCTGGGATTCTTCACCTCGGTCCTCGAGAACTACCTGGTGAGCAACGCATGAGCGGCGAGAACGGCAAGAACGGCAAGAACGGCAGGAACCTCGACACGGTCGAGCACGCGGCGCGGACCCCCGACACCGAGCAGCCCTGGGCCGAGCTCGGCCTCAAGCGCGACGAGTACGACCGCGTCCGCGAGATCCTCGGCCGCCGCCCGACCGGCGCCGAGCTGGCCATGTACTCGGTGATGTGGTCCGAGCACTGCTCGTACAAGAGCAGCAAGGTGCATCTGAAGCAGTTCGGGGACAAGGCGCCGCACTCCGACGCGCTGCTCGTCGGCATCGGCGAGCAGGCCGGGGTGGTGGACGTCGGGCAGGGCTACGCCGTCACCTTCAAGGTCGAGTCGCACAACCACCCGTCGTATGTCGAGCCCTACCAGGGCGCCGCCACCGGCATCGGCGGCATCGTGCGCGACATCATCGCCATGGGGGCCCGCCCGGTCGCCGTCATGGACCCGCTGCGGTTCGGCGCCGCCGACCACCCGGACACCAAGCGGGTGCTGCCCGGCGTCGTCGCGGGCATCGGCGGCTACGGCAACTGCCTGGGCCTGCCCAACATCGGCGGCGAGGTCGTCTTCGACTCCTGCTACCAGGGGAACCCGCTGGTCAACGCGCTCTGCGTGGGCGTGATGAAGCACGAGGACATCCACCTGGCGAAGGCCGCAGGGACCGGCAACAAGGTCATCCTCTACGGGGCGCGCACCGGCGGCGACGGCATCGGCGGCGCCTCGATCCTCGCCTCCGAGACGTTCGACTCGGAGAAGCCCTCCAAGCGGCCCGCCGTCCAGGTCGGCGACCCGTTCCAGGAGAAGCTGCTCATCGAGTGCACCCTGGAGGCGTTCCACGCCGGGCTGGTCACCGGCATCCAGGACCTCGGCGCCGCCGGGCTGTCCTGCGCCACCAGCGAGCTGGCCTCCAACGGCTCCGGCGGGATGCGCGTCGAGCTGGACGACGTGCCGCTGCGCGACTCCTCGCTCTCCCCCGAGGAGATCCTCATGAGCGAGTCGCAGGAGAGGATGTGCGCGGTCGTCGAGCCCGGCAAGGTGGCCGACTTCCTCGCGATCTGCGAGAAGTGGGAGGTCACCGCCACCGTCATCGGCGAGGTCACGGACGGCGAGCGGCTGGAGATCTACTGGCACGGCGAGCGGGTCGTCGACGTGGACCCGCGTACCGTCGCGCACGAGGGCCCGGTCTACGAGCGCCCGTACGCGCGTCCTGGCTGGCAGGACGCGCTCCAGGCGGACGACCCGGCCCGGCTGCCCCGCCCGGCGGACGGCAAGGAGCTGCGCGCCGCCGTCCTCGCGCTGCTCTCCTCCCCGAACCAGGCCGCCAAGTCCTGGATCACCGACCAGTACGACCGGTACGTCCTCGGCGACACGGTGCTCGCCCCGCCCGAGGACGGCGGCATGATCCGTATCGACGCGGAGACCGGCCTCGGCGTGGCCCTCGCCACGGACGGCAACGGCCGCTACGCCAAGCTCGACCCGTACGAGGGAGCGCGGCTGGCGCTCGCGGAGGCGTACCGCAACGTCGCCGCGACCGGCGCGCGCCCGCTCGCGGTGACCGACTGCCTCAACTTCGGCTCGCCCGAGGACCCGGCCGCGATGTGGCAGTTCGCCGAGGCGTGCCGGGGCCTGGCCGACGCCTGCCACCAGCTGGGCACCCCGGTCACCGGCGGCAACGTCTCGCTGTACAACCAGACCGGCGAGGCCGCCGTCCACCCCACGCCGGTGGTCGGCGTGCTCGGCGTCATCGACGACGTCGCCCGCCGCACCCCCATGGCGTTCCGCGACGAGGGGCAGCTGATCTACCTCCTCGGCGACACGGCGGAGGAGTTCGGCGGCTCGGCCTGGTCGCAGGTCGCGCACGGCCACCTCGGCGGCACGCCGCCGCGGGTGGACCTGGAACGCGAGCGGCTGCTCGGCGAGATCCTGATCGCGGCCTCGCGGGACGGCATGGCCGACGCCGCGCACGACATCTCGGACGGAGGGCTGGTCCAGGCGCTGGCCGAGTCCTGTCTGCGCGGCGGCAAGGGCGCCCGGATCGTGGTGCCGGACGGGGCCGACCCGTTCGTCTTCCTGTTCTCCGAGTCGCAGGGCCGCGCGCTGGTGGCGATCCCGCGCAGCGAGGAGGTCCGGTTCACCGACATGTGCGCGGCGCGCGGCATGCCGGCGGCCCGCATCGGCGTCGTGGACGGCGGCTCGCTGGACGTCCAGGGCCAGTTCGCGCTCCCGCTGAGCGAGCTGCGGGCCGCACACGAGTCGACGATCCCGGAACTTTTCGGCTGAGCCTGCCGGGGAGGGGCTGCCCCGTGCTGCTCGCGGCAGGGTGCGGGTGATCTGTGCCTGGGCGCGCAGTTCCCCGCGCCCCTCCGGGGCGCGCTACCGTCGCTGTCATGCCGCCCGCGAGCAGAAGAGACCGGACACGGGACAGGAAGCCCCGGACATACGACCCCGCCAAGACCCGCAAGGCGCTCGTCGCCCAGGTCGAGGCGGTCACCGAGGCCGCGCACCAGCTCACGCCCGAGCAGCGCGCCCGGCACTCCGGGCTGCCCGGCTGGGACGTCCACGCGCTGCTCGTCCATATCGCGCTGCAGATCGACGCCGTTCCGCGGCTGCTGGGCGAGCCCGAGGCCGCGGCGCGGGCCCCCGAGGTCTCCCTCACCCGCTGGGCCCTGAGCACCGGGACCATCGCCGACCGGATCGACGAGCAGACCCTCGGCGAGGCGGAGCGCGCCGGGGACGGCGCGGCCCGGATCGACGAGGCCGTGGCGCAGCTGGAGCCGGTCATCGAGCAGGCCGTCCGCGAGGACCTGCTGATCCCGCACCGCTTCGGCGCGATGCGGATGCACGACTTCACGGTGACCCGGCTGGTCGAGCTCGTCGTGCACAGCGATGACCTGGCGCGGGCGGCGGGGGTGCGCGTCGGCCTGGACCGGGTGGCGCTCGCGACCACCGTGCGGCTGCTGGCGGATGCGTTCGCGGCGAAGGCGCCCGGGGGCGCGGTGGAGGTACGGGTCCCGCCGTACGCGGTGGTGCAGGCCGTCGAGGGCCCGCGGCACACCCGGGGCACCCCGCCGAACGTGGTGGAGGCCGACCCGCTGACCTGGGTACGGCTCGCCACGGGCCGCGCGGAGTGGACGGAGCTGGCGGGCACGGCCCAGCTGTCGGCGAGCGGCGAACGCGCCGACCTCTCCGCCCTGCTCCCGGTGCTGGGCTGACCGCGCGGGGCGGGGCCGACCCCGGCTGTCCGGCCCCCGGACAGTTCCCCGGTCCGGCGCCGCCGGGTGCCTGCCCCGGACTCGAAGATGTGCGCGCGGGGGACCGTCGGAGCTGACCAGCAGCGCCCCGGCGAGGTCTCAGGTTTCCGTGTGGGCACGCAACCGACCGCCTGCTAGTCCCTCCCGTGCACGTCGAGAAGCATGACGTCATGGAGGGCGGCGCCCGCCCAGGGGTGCGCCTCGCCGACCTTGCGGTACCCCCACTCGCGATACGCCTCCTGGGCGGCCTGGCTCTCCGGGTGGACGTTGAGCAGCGCCCGCTCCTCTTCGCCTCCGGCGAGTAGCGCCTCGTGCAGGCGCCGGGCAACGCCCTGACGGCGCCATGGGACACGTACGGCCATCTCCATGAGCCCGAACGTGCGGTGCCCGTCCTCGCGCCTCATGTCCGCCGGGACGGGCGGCTGTACCCGATCCCACCAACCGGTGCGTGAGCTGAGCGGGTAGCCGAAGGCCATCCCGATCGGTTCGCCGTTCGCCGTGCGGGCGAGGGTGCCGCGGAAGGTCCGCTTGCGCGTCTGGGAGCGGAAGCGGCGGAAGGTGTCTGCAACGTCGTCAGCTGACTCGCGGTAGGGCGGCTCGGCGAAGACCTCGGCGTAGACGAGTGCGAACGCGTCCTCGGCCTCGGCGGCGCCCGCACCGTCGAGTGCTTCCACTGTGACGGTGTCCGTGTGGCTCATACCTTGCCGCTCCCCGCTGTTGTCGCGACCGTCTCGTGAATGCGCTCCGCGCAGTCTCGTGCCGCGGGCGTCCTCACCCGTTCGGCCTGGTGTGCGAAGGTGCGCATGCGGCGCGCGAGCCGGTTGGAGGTGATGCCGTCGCAGGTGTCGAGTACGGCGCCCATCTCGGCGCACGCTTCTTCGTCTTCGCCGGCTTGCAGCAGGACCCCTGCGAGTTTGGCGCGGTACCACGCGGTGTTGCGTGAGTAGCCGCTGCCCAGCTCCGAGACGGCGGAGCGGAGGAAGGGAACAGCGCGCTGTGGCTGCCGGGCGCGGAGGTACATGCTGGCCGTCGCGTAGTCGACTTCACCGACTCCCGCGAAGCGTGCCCAGCCAGGCACGTCGGTGTCGCAGTCCATGCGGCCGAGGTAGGACACGCCCCGGCTGAGCGCTCGGCGTACGGCGGCCAAGTCGCCGGTGTGGGTGGCGACGTTGGCCTCGCGCAGTGCGATGACCAGGCGGACGGTTGCGCCGGCGTGGGCTGCGTCCGCGAGGCTGTAGGCGTATTCGACAGCGCTCGCCGCCTCCCATGCGCGGTCCGCCTTGACGGAGAGCAGGATGAACGTCTCCAGCGCTGAGACGTGCAGCAGCGGGTCACCGGTGAGCTGCGCGGAGGTGAGCGCCTCGACGGCGGATCGGCGTGCTTTCTCGACTGGCGCACCGTCGTAGCCGAACCAGGCTTGCAGGCTGTAGAGCTCGGAGAGCATGGCGTGTAGGTCACGGCCTACACGTGTGGTGTAGGTGCCGGTGCTCAGTACTCGCGTAAGGGCCGATTCCATGCGATCGGCGCGCGTCTGGGCTGGTGCGCTGCCTGCGGTGTGATCGGTGCGGTAAAGGCTGCTGAGCTGTGTCCGGAACTGGTCGACATCCCGGGCGCCGATTCTGTGTCCGCGCTCAGTGGCGAGCGCGGTTCCCGCGGCGAGCGCCCCGGCGTCCACGACGAACGTCCTTCGTTTCACAGCCTCAGCGTGACGGACCCGGGCGTCATCCGTCACCCGGTGGCCCGGTACTGCGAACCCCATCTCGGCGAGCGGCACGCCAAACATCGCTTCCAGCACGGTTTGCTGTCCGGGGTGAGGCAGTGGCGGCGGGGATTCGCGTTCCCAGCGCCGTAGTTGCCGCACGCTGAGCGACGCGTCGACGCCCAGCCGCTCCGCCTCGCGGAGGAATGCGTTCACGAGTTCCGTCTGCGTGTATCCGGCAGCGTGCCGTAACGCAGCCAGCGTGCTCCTCGGCCGAGCTGTCATCGCTCCCCGCTCCCCCGTTATGGTCTTCGCGGTCCTGCAAGAGGGCTGCTGGCCTCCGGGCCCGGCATGGCTGTTCCCCCCTGTTGGAAGTCGATGACCTGGGGGGTGGTGCCACCGGGCCCGAGAGGCGCCGTTGGA
>NZ_JAAKZZ010000172.1 GCF_011045075.1 Streptomyces boncukensis | reverse complement strand
GTGAGTACCTGCGGCGCCGGGGCATCCAGCACACGATTCCCGAGAAGGCCGACAGCCAGACCGCCCGCCTGCGCAAAGGGTCAGGCGGAGGACGGCCACCCGGTTTCGACGAGGAGCGGTACAAGAAACGCAACACTGTCGAGCGGGCGATCAACCGGCTGAAGAACGCCAGAGCAGTAGCCACCCGCTACGACAAACGCGGCTACATCTACCTCGGCACCGCAACCGCCGCAGCCCTCACCATCTGGCTCCGAACATGATCGACCGGACAAGTCCTAGACGGAAAGACCAACCGTGACGTCGCCGGCCTGCAGGGCATGCGGGGCAAGTCTGCGAACTGTCGTTCCTACCTTGCCCGCACGCACCGGGGAATCGGTCTACCCGTGGTCGCCATGAATCGGTCGTTCCTTGACGGCGAGGACAATGGCATCACGGTGGACTTGGATAGCTACCGCAGCGAGAAGGCCGCCAAGCTTGCGATGCGTCAGATGCGCGAGGCGCCCGGGGAGTGTCCGAGCGGAGGGGGCAAGCAGGGGGTGGATTTCTCCATCCGGGACTGGACAGACCCGCCTCGTGCGGGTGCGGAGTCCCAGGGAAACCGGCTGGTGGTGATGGGGAGTTCCTACGGGAGTGTCCAGGTGCGCGTCGGTGCCACCGTGGTCTACGCCACGTTTGACGGCAAGGAAGACCCGGGCCTGGTTTCCCGAGTCACGCGCAGGTCGGCGGAGCGGCTTGCCGCCGCCTCACGCCGTTCCTGACCTCAGCGATGCCATCAACGACGGTGCACAGCGCCCCACAGCGCCTCATCTCGATCACCGAGCGGGCAAGCGGCCGCAGCCCCCTTCGGTATCGAGCAGGGCCCTTGGCGTATCCCGTTGACGGCGACTTTGACGGTAACCGCCTAGTTGATCATGACTCTTCCGGGTCGTCATCCTCGCTGAGCGCGTCCCCGAGTCGGCCGCCCCAGCCAGCACGACCGGATCGCCAAGACCGAGCACCTGCTCCGTGTCGTCGACCCAGTCGACGACACCTACCGCCGCCGGATGAACCGCCAGCTCGCCGTGCAGGAGTCCCGGCACAAGCTGGCCCGCGGCGTGTGCCACGGCAAGCGCGGCACCATCCACCAGGCGTACCGGTACGGGATGGAGGACCAGCTCGGCTCGATGGGCCTGGTCCTCAAGGCCGTGGTGCTATGGACCCACCCGGTACATCGACGCCGCCGTCGTCCAGCTCCGCGCCCAGGGCCACGAGATCCGGGACGGGGACACCGCCCGCCTGTCCCCGCCCAAGCACTGCAACCTCAGTGTCCTGGGCCGCTACAGCTTCAGCGCCTCCACCTCGGCTGGCGGCGGAGCGGACTCGGGCCAGATACGTGCGCTGGCGAAGACGTCCCACTCCGGTGTGTAGACGCGCTTGAATCGGCTTGCGCTCGACGACACTTCCAGCGCTTGACCTTGACGCAACGGCAGGGTTTCTACTGGCGGCATGCGAATCGGAGAGATCGCCGCGCTCGTGGGGCTCACCACCCGGGCGATCCGGCACTACCACCATGTCGGGCTGATTCCGGAACCGGAGCGGCGCTCCAACGGCTACCGGGCCTACAGCGTCCGCGACGCCGTCCTGCTCGCCCGGGTGCGCCGGCTCACCGAACTCGGCCTCAGGCTCGATGAAGTGCGCGACGCACTCGCCGACGATGCCGGGCGCGAACTGGCCGAGATATTGGATGAACTCGACGCCGACCTGGCCCGCCAGGAAGCCGCCATCCGGGAGCGCCGCTGCCGGCTCAGCGCCCTGCTCGCCGAGCCGCCCGACGCGACCGGGCCCGTCTCACCCGCCCTCGCCGCACTGCTGGCACAGGCCCCCCGAACAGACTCGCCGAGCGCGGCCCAGGACCGCGAGTACCTCACGCTGCTGGACGCCACCAGCACCGGTAGCCAGGAGATGCTCGCGCTGCTGGGAACGCTGGTCGCCGATCCCGCGGTCGTCGAACTGTATGAGCGCCTCGACGCGCTCGCCGAAGCCCCCGCCGACGATCCGCGAATCGCACCCCTGGCAGCTGACCTGATGGCAGCCGTCCCCGAGGAGCTGTTCGCCGCAATCCCCGAGGACGGGGTGGTCGTAACCGGGTTCAAGGAGGCGCTGCTCGCCGAGTACGCCCCCGCGCAGGCGGAAGTCGTGGGCCGGCTCATGGAGGCTTTCGTGGAAAGGGGCCGGGGATGAGCGGCCGACACCTTCGCCGTCGCGCTCAGAGACAAGGGCGTCCCCGTCCCCGAGATCGCGAAGAAGCTGATCACCAAGACCGGGAAGAACGCAGGCAAAACCCCTCGGTCGCCTGGCTCTACCGAGCGCCGGCCGAAGCCGAGGAGGCTGCGGCGGATGGCGCCCTGCCGCTGCGGCCCAAGCCCGTCCGTGAGGCGCTCCAGGCGCAGCGGCTCCCTGGCGTCGTACAGGGCCCTGGCCAGTCGGCGGGACTGCATCAGCGGGCCCGGATGGCGGGCACGCTGTCCTCGTGGCCGCCCTGGCCTTACCGTGAACTGTGGCCCCCTCGCTCTGTGCGGCCGAGTGTCACATGCGTAGCCACGTGGCGGCAGGTGAACATTGGACGCCCAGGACCGCGTTCTGCGACGCCGAAGCGTCAATCAAGCTCGCTCCGGACGAGCTGCTGGCCGCCGGCTTTCACCGGGCCGAAGACCTCGATCAGCTTCTGACTTCCCGGCTCGCCCGCCGTCGGAGGTCATCCTGCCTACCGCAGCTACCGCGTTCCCCTCGGGCATGGAGCCAGTCTGCGCCAGGCGGGCAGAAGTAGCCTGTGCTGAGCCGAGTGCCGGCGGAGTAGTCCGGCGGGCCAACGCCTGAGCGACCGAGACGAGGGGGTTCGGGAACGTGCAGTTCGACGTGCGTTCCATATCTGACCCGACCAGCACAGCAGCGGCGTTGTTCGGTACCTGGCGTGTTCATACGCCAGGGCAGCAGCAGGCCACGGCCGAGGCCATCGGGAACGCATGGCGAGCCAGGCCGTGGCCAGGACCCGGGTTGTACTCATATGACGTGCTGGCTGCCGACGATGGCACCACTTTGCTGCACTTCTCTCAGGTCGAGGACTTGGACGCTGTGCCTGGACAGGACTTGACCTGGAAGGACGAGGTCGATGCAGCCGTTCCGGGAATCGAGCGGGTAGGTGTGGTCGCGGGGCGACGACGCCGGAGCACGCCCGCTTACGGGGCGTCTGGCCAGCCGAGTTGCGTGGTCCTGGTCACCCGCGTGTTCGACGGTCCTGACCGTAGGCGGGCGGAGCAACTGATCGAGGCCATGTTCGAGAGCACGAGCGACACACCGCCGGCCGACGGCCTGCTGTCGGCCCACTTCTACGTGAGTCCTGACGGCGCTCGGGTGCTCAACTACGCCCTCTGGGCCTCGTGGCAGCAGGCCCATGCCTGGCCGGGGTTGCTCGGCACCACGTTCCAGCGCTTCCGTCCAGTGCTGCACCTGAATCGTCCTGGCCTCTGATCGCGCTGGGTCCTGGTCCAACTCGTCCTGCTGAGCGCGCAGTAGGTCGGAGCCCCGTTCCGATCATTCGGAGCGGGGCTCTTTCGTGTCGTGCAGCGGCGCGGCTCGTCAGCGGCCTTCTTGCGCCCGTTACCGTACCGTGATCTAATGTGTGATGTCTTCGGGCGTGCCCGGAGTCGGAGCGCTACACAACGCCCCGTCGTTCCCCCGTGCGGCGGGGCGTTGCGCGTGGCTGAGCGCCCCCTGTTCCGCGCCGTGGGCTACGGCGTGATGACGGGCTCGGGGGAGCCCGAGCGGGTGATGTGGTCGATGTGGATCTGGCGTGCGATGAAGCGGCCGTTCTCGACGCAGGCCGAAATGGCCACCGAGGCGAGCGAGTTCCCGTCCGGGAGCCCGGCGTAGTACAGGCCGGGGAGCGCTCCGAGGGTGCCCTGCTGCTGGAGGGGTGCGCCGTGGTCGTCGAGTACGGCGGCCGGGAGGATCCGGTAGTCGGGGCCGAAGCCCGTGCACCATATGATCGTGGTGATGTGATGGCGCGTCAGGTCGAGGCTGTCCGCGTACGGGGAGATGTGCGCCATGCTGACGGCGGGCGCCGGCTTCTGCTCCGGCACCACGAAGCCCCGCTGGCGTATACCGGTGTCGATCTTGTCGATCACATACCGGTACGAGCGGGCTGACGCTTCCGCTATGGGGACGACGTTGTCCTTGAGGTGCAGGGTTTCCCGCTCCGCCGCGCTGACGGATCCGACGAGGACGACTCCCTTCGCCGCCAGCGTGCCGAGGTTCAGGTCGCCTCGCACTCCGCACACCGGAAGGCCGGGCAGGAGGGAGGGGTGGGTGCCGTCGTCGGCGTCATGGGTGACGAAGTCCTCGTAGAGGGGGAACGTGAACAGCCACTCGTGCAGGTCGCGGCCGCGGTAGCGGCGTGGCCACGCGCGGTGCCGGCCGACCGAGAGGTAGACCTCGCGCCCGGCGTCCACGAGTTCGTCGGCGATCTGCTGGCCGCTGATCCCCGCGCCCACCACGAGGACGGCTCCGTCCGGCAGGGCCGCGGGGTTGCGGTAGTAGCGCGAGTGCAGCTGGCGGACGGACGGCGCGATGCCGGACGCCAGGCCGGGGGTACGGGGGGCCGCGTAACCGCCCACCGCCGCGACGAGGTTGCGGGACTCGACGGTGCCGCCGGTGGCCAGGTGCGTCCGGAACCGCACGTCGTCGCGGGCCGTGGCTCCCGGGCGGCACTCGACCCGACGGACGGTGGTGTGCTCCCGCACCGGGAGGTTCCGCTCCTCCGCGTAGCGGCGCAGATGGCGGGCCAGCTCGGGACCCGGCATCGCGCCGCCCGGGTCGTCCCCGTCGTAGTCCCAGCCGGGAAACCGGACCGACCGGTTCCCGCTGCCCACGACCATGCTGTCCCACCGCTCGTGTGCCCACGCCTGGCCGATCTCCCCCCGTTCCAGTACGAGCGCCTCCCGGTCCAGCTCCTGCAGGGCCGCGGCCACCCCGCATCCCTGCTGGCCGGCGCCGATGACGACGGTTTCCGCGTATTCGGCTGATGCCATGGTCGAACCCCTCTGTTCTGCCGTGTGCATGGACGGACGGCAGCCACTAAGGCTTGCCTAACTTGGACCTTGCCGCCTGAAGTCGACGTGATGTCAACTGGAGTTGTGAGGGGCGTGAGGGTCATGACAGTCGTGGGCAGCCAGCGGGCGGTCTCCATCGGTGAAGCAGCGGCGCTGTACGGCATCGCGCCGTCCACGGTGCGGTGGTGGGAGCGGCAGGGCGTGCTCAACCCGCCGGCCCGCGAAGGCGGCAAGCGGCTCTACCGCGACCCCGACCTGCGCCGTATCGGCCTCGCCTATCTGTGCTGCGTGGTCGGCAAGATGCCCCTGGACCAGGCCGCCGTCGTCACCTCGGGGAAGGCCGCGCACAGCGACTGGCAGCGCACCACCGTCGAGCAGATCGCGCTGCTGGAGGAGCAGATGGGGCGGCTCGGGGCTGCCCGGGGCTATCTGCGGCACCTGCTGTGCTGCGTGGACGACGACATCGCGCGGTGCTGCCCCGTCCTGGACGCCGAGCTGTCCGCGCACACCCCGCGCGGACGCGTCCCCGACGCCGACCTCGTCACGGCTGCGGCGTGCGCGGCGGCCCGCGGCGGCCGTGACGAAATTCCGGCCGACGGTGCCCCGCGTGACGAAAAGCCGGTGCCTTGCTGTGCGGAGTGCGGGGGCGCGTTGCCGGTACAGGCACCGGCACCAGCACCGGCACCGGCACCGGCACCAGCACCGGCACCGGGTCCGCGGGGCTCGCGCGGGCGGCCCCGGAAGTACTGCTCGCACGCCTGTCGGCAGCGCGCCTATCGCACACGCCGCACGGAGTGACGGAGCGCGCGCTCAGCTGCGGCGGCCGTCCCGGAGCAGGAGGCACAGGAGGGCGGCGACTGCCGCCGTCCCCGCGGCGCCCAGCAGGATCGCGCGGTGGTCCAGCACGGCGAGAAGGGCGGCACCCGCGCCCAGGGCCAGCGCGTTGGGCGCGAACAGCAGGGTGTTGGCGCTGCCCGCCACCCGACCCAGCAGGGCGTCGGACGTCTCACGCTGTACGGCCGTCTTGGCCGCGATCAGCACGCACGGCAAGCCCGCGCCGATCATCGCGCTGGCGAGCAGCGCCACCGGCACCGAGGGGACGGCGCGTACGGCCACGCCCGCGGCGAACAGCAGGATCCCGGCGCCCGCGAAGACCCGTTCGGGCATCCTCCGCAGCAGTGCGCCCGCGAGCAGTCCGCTGAGCACGGAGCCGACGCCCTGCACCGTGTAGAGCACCCCGGCGAACGCGGGCGGGCGGTGCAGCCCGGCGTCCACCACGGCGTACACCGCGGCTCCGTTCAGTCCGGCGGCCCCCATGGTCGCGGCCCCCGCCAGGACCAGCCGGCGCAGGGCCCGGTGCCCCCGCAGAAAGCGGACGCCCTCGGCGACCTGGCCCGTCCAGAGCCGTTGCCCGGCCGGACGCGGCGGGGGCGCGGGCTCCGACACCCGGACCAGGGCGAAGGCCGCGGCCGCGAGAAGGAAGGTCCCGGCGTCCAGCAGGGCCACGGCCGGACCCCCGAACTGGACGAACAGCCCCGCACCGGCGAGCGGTGCGACCAGCTTCATGCCCTCGTTCGCCGTGATCCGCAGGCCGTTGAAGTCGCCGCGCAGCCCGACCGGCACGGCGGCCGTCACCAGCCCGGCCTCGGCCGCCTCCGTGAGCACGGCGGCGGTGCCGTACAGCAGCAGCACCGAGAACAGGATCCAGATCAGCTCCCCGGAGCGTACGGCGAGCAGCGGCAGCAGCACCGCGGCCATGCCGAGGTTCGCCCGGACCAGCAGCGGGCGCCGACGCGTACGGTCGGCCACCGTGCCGATCAGCGGGCCGAACAGAATGGGCGCCCAGATGCAGCACGTCGTGAGGGCGGCCAGACTGTCCGAGCCGGTCAGCGACTTGGTCCACACTCCTGCTGCTGGGGTCCTTCTGATGGATCTCCGTGGGGAAGGAGCGGCGTTCGGTGCGTGCTCTCGGCGTGCCGCGCGGAAGCCCTCGTAGCGGAGCTACTTGGGCTTTTGCGCGGTGCGGCGAGAGTGCGTGCCGGGCGCCGCGACGCCGCGGAGATCCATCAGAAGGGCCCCAGCGCCATCGCCGAGCTGCCGAAGCCCGACACCACCACACCGCTCAGATAGAGCACCACATTGCGGTCGCGCACCACCCGTAACCCGCCCCAGCCCATTCCCACATGACATGTCACCGCACGCCCCGGGGCAATGGGACGACCCTGTCCCGCCGTGCTACGAGGAGGCCGATCCGTTCGAGACCGGCGGCGCGAAGAGGGTGCCCAGGACCCCGACGACGGCTGTGAGCACGGCTACGCATGCGGCCACCCGGTGACGCTGGTCCGGGCCCGGCCATGCCGTTCCGGGCAACGCCTCAAGCGCCAATAGCGGCACCCACCGCTCCGGAGAAGACTCCTGCTCCCAAGGCGGGGCGTCGCGGCGGGACCGCGTGTTGCTGTCACACCGCTTTGGCCAACGGCAAATGAGGAGATCCCGTGAGCCTGAAGTTATCGGCGAAACGTATCGCGACCGGCAGCGTGGCGGCCTTCGCGCTGGGCACTCTCGGCGGTACCACCGCCCAGGCGGCCTCGCCCGCCGGGAGCCCGGACGCACAGGACAGCCAGTCCGTCCCGACCAGCAAGGCCAGACAGGGCGGCGAGGCCGGCTCGTCCAGCGGCGAGGCGGGTATCAAGGCACCGAGCTGCGTCAAGTCCAAGAAGGTCGGGACGCGCAAGTACAAAGTGACCAACCGGTGCAAGAAGACGAAGCGGGTCAAGCTCGTATGGGCGTTCGCCTCGGACACCAAGTGCTACGACCTCAAGCCGAACTACTACTTCACCAGCAAGCGGGGCTGGCCCGCTCGCTACGACGGGATCAAGAGCTGCTGACCCGCTGACGGGTACCGGGCCCTGACCCGCCCGGGGCGCTGTGGGCGTGGCCGTGCGCGGAGGCGATCTTCCGATGCCTCCGCGCACAGCCACGCCCACAGCGCGTTGCGGCCGCCTCGCTGCGTCCGTCTCCACTTCCCTCCCAGCGGGGTGAACCGCGGGGCTCAGTCCCTCCGACTAAGGGGTGTGATGCAGACACAGGGTGAGGACCCCTCGGAAGCGGAGGCGGAGCTGTTAGCCGCCCTCCGCGAGGGCGACCGGCTGGCCTTCGAAGCGCTGTACCGCCGGTACGCGCCGTGGCTGGCGGCCCGGCTGCAGTACCGGTGCGCCGACGCCGCCCAGCTCGACGACGTCGTCCAGGACACCTTCCTCGCCGTGTGGCGCTGCTGTGCCAGCGGAAAGCAGCCCGAGGTCCGGAACATGGCGGGCTGGCTGTGGCGGATCGCGTCCCGGCGGTTGGCCGATGCCTCGCGGTCCGGAGGCGCACGGGAGCGGCTGCGGCAGGCGCTGGCCCAGCTACGGGGCCAGTCGGCGCCGTCGGCGGAGGACCAGGTGCTGACCGACGTCGCCTACGGCGAACTGCACGCGGCCCTGGGAAACCTGTCACCCGATCTGCGCGAGGTCGTCCAGGCCACTGTGCTGGACGGGCTGACAACGCGGCAGGCGGCGCAGCGGCTGAACGTGCCGGCGGGCACCGTCAAGACCCGTGCCATGCGCGCGCGGCAGCGGCTCCGCAGGGAGCTCGCCCGAGGTGCGGGAGCGCGAGAAGCAGAGGGAGGACAGGAATGACGGACAGCACGGCGCATCCTCCGCACCCGGGTGCCGGCACCCTGCGCGACTACGCACGTGGCCGCCTTCCGTCACCCGTACGCGAGACAGTGGAGCCCCACCTGGACGGATGTTCGCACTGTCGTGTGCAACTGGCCGCACTGGTGGACCACGCTCCGCTGGACGCCGTATGGCGGCGGCTGGACCTGGCGATCGACGCCCCCGTACCGGGATGGCTGGAGCGGCAGCTGCTTGCCCTGCGCATCCCCGACCATGTGGCGCGGCTGATGGCGGCCACCCCGGCGCTGCGCGCTTCGTGGCTGTGCGGCACGGTGCTGACCCTCGTGCTGGCGGTGCTGACCGCGCGGCTCGCGGAGCCCGCAGACACTCCGGTGGTCTATCTGACGGTGGCTCCGCTGCTGCCGCTCACCGGGGTGGCGACCTCGTTCGGGCGGCGCTGGGACCCCGCGCATGAAATGGGCCTGGTCGCGGCGGTCTGCTCGTTCCGGCTGGTGCTGCTGCGGGCGGCCGTGGTGCTGGGGAGCTGCGTGCTGCTGACCGCCGTGACCTCCCTCGCGCTGCCGCGCCTCGGACCTGTCGCCTTCGCCTGGCTGCTGCCGTCGGTCGTGGTCACCGCGCTGAGCGTGCTGCTGCTGACCCGGCTGGCGGCACCGATCGCCGCCGTCGTCGCGGGGAGCGGGTGGCTGGCCGGCGTCGCGCTCACCGAGCACTCCGAAGCGCTGTTCTCCGCCGGAGGCCAGTCGGCCCTGGCCGGGCTGCTGGCAGCGACTGTCGGCGCCCTGCTGCTGCGCCGCGCGGACTTCGACACAGAGAAGGGAATCCACCCGTGACACCATCCACGACTCCGCCCACTCCGCCCACTCCGCCCCTGACGCCTTTCGGCGACACCGTGGCCGGGGGCGACACCGCCGCTGTACGGAATGTGACGGTGCGCTACCGCGGCACGGTGGCCCTCAACTCCGTCTCCCTGACGCTCTCCGAGGGCGTGACGGGGCTGCTCGGTCCCAACGGTGCGGGAAAGACGACACTGCTGCGGACGCTCGCCACCGCACTGGTGCCGGACAGCGGCGACGTCGCCGTGCTCGGCCGGAACCCCGGCAGTCCCGGCCGGCGTCAGGAGATCCGTCGGAACCTGGGCTATCTGCCCCAGTCCCCCGGGTTCCACCGGCACTTCACCGCCTTCGAGTTCGTCGACTACCTCGCCATCCTCAAGGAGATCACCGACCGCAGGCGGCGGCACGACGAGGTGCGCCGCGTGCTCGCGGCGGTGGGGCTGCGGGACGAGCGCGGCAAGCGGCTCAAGGCCCTCTCCGGCGGAATGCGGCAGCGGGTGGCGCTGGCGGCGGCGCTCGTCGGTGATCCACGGGTGCTGATCCTCGACGAGCCCACCGTCGGCCTCGACCCCGAACAGCGCCTGCGGTTCCGCGAGCTGATCGCGGACCTCGGGGTGGGCCGTACGGTCCTGCTCTCCACCCATCAGACCGAGGACGTGGCCGCGCTGTGCCGGCGCGTCGTGGTCCTCGACCGGGGGGAGGTGCGCTACGACGCGACCCCGGAGCGACTGAGCGGGGTGGCGGAGGGCCGGGTCTGGTTCAGCACGGAGCGGGATCCGCGGGCGGCGGCCGGGTGGCGTACGGGGCGGGGCACCTACCGCAACATCGGCAGCCCGCCCGAGGGGGCGCGGCTGGCCGAACCCAGCCTGGAGGACGGCTATCTGCTGCTGCTGGGCAGCGTGCCCGAGCAGCGGGAGGCGGCGTGAGGACGGCTTGGGAACGGAAGGAACGGAAGGAGCGGAAGGGGAGGAACGAGCGGGAGAGCAGGGGCGATGTGCCGGGCGCTCCTGCGGGAGCGCCGCGCTCGTCCGGGCCGCCGTCGTCCGGGCGGTTGCTGCCCAGGCGATGGGCCGCGACGGCGGACCTGGCACGGGCCGAGGGCGTCCGGCTGCTGCGGCATCCGGCGCTGCTGGGCGGCCTGGCCGTCTGCCTGGGCCTGTGGGTGCTGGACGCCGTGACGTCGGACGCCGACCGCTACCCGGTACTGCACGACGAGGACCGGTACGCCCAGCTCACGCTGCTGGTGCTGGCCGCCGGGACGTTCCTGGCCGTCCACCTCGCCGTGCTGCGGCCCGTGCGCGACGAGGCGACGGACTGGCATGAGGCGCCGGTCCTGGAACCCTGGCGGCGTACGGCGGCGCTGCTGCTGTCCGTGCTGCCCGCCGCGGTCCTCGCCGCGGTCCTCGCCGTGGCGCGTTCGGTCTATCTGGGGCTGCGTCCGGGGGCCGTGGGCAGCCCCTCAGCGAGCGAGCTGGCGGCGGGCCCGGCCGTGGTGCTGCTCGCGGGCGCGCTCGCGGTGCTCGCCGGGACCTGGCTGCGTTCCGCGGCGGCGGGTCCGATCGTGCTCGGACTGCTGGCGATCGGTACCGTCGCCGGGGCGCTGTCCCCCTTCGCGTCCTGGCGGTGGTGGGGGCTGGTCGCGGTGGAGGACGAGTCCCGGGCCTCGCTGCCTTCGGAGCTGCTGCACCGGCCCGCCGCGCCCCATCTGCTGTATCTGCTCTGCCTCGCCGTGGTGCTGGGCGCGCTGGCCCTGCTGCGGGCCGGACACCGCGGACGGGCCGTACAGGCGGTGGCGGCGCTGGCACTTGCCGGGGCGGTGACCGCCGGTGCCGTCCAGTTACGGCCCGTCCCCGAGTCGGTGAACGAGGCGCGGGACGGTGCGCGGCTGGCGCCCGCGCGGGATCAGCAGTGCACGCGGGAGGGGAGGGTCACCTACTGCGCGTTCCCGGAGTTCGCGGAGCGCCACCGGCAGTGGGCGCGGGTCGCGGACGGCGTGCTGCGGTGGGTGCCCGCCAGGGACCGGGCTGAGCGCTACTTCGTGCGCCAGCGCGTCCCCGGCACCGTGACCTCCGCCGACGAGGTGCAGCCGCCGCCCCCGGTGGACCGCTGGGCCGCGGACGACCGGCGGGCGGGGACCCCGCGATCGGTGCCGGTGGGGATGGAGTGGGGCAGCGGCAGCGACTCCGCGCACGACGACACCATCGCATTCGCCGCGGCGTTCGCGAACCGGGTCACCGAGCGGCGCACATCCGGTGACTCCGGTGGCACTGCCCCCGAACCGGCCGCCCTCTGCGGGGCGCGCGGCATCGTCGCCCTCTGGCTGGCGGCCCAGTCGGCTCCGGAGGCCGAGTCCGGACTGCGCTCGACCGTGCCCAGAAGCTTCGGTGACACCGTCGAGATCGAATCGGCCGCTGCTCCCGGGGTGGCGCTCCAGCGGACCGACGTGGAGACGGTGCTGAGGCTGCTGGACCGCCCCGCCGATGACGTGGCCGCCAAGGTCGCGACGTCGTGGGCGGAACTCGTCGACCCGGACACCCCCTCCCCACGGGCCGGTGAACTCCTGGGAGTCCGGGCCCCGTCCGCTCCCGCGCCCGCGGACCCGGAGGAGGCTCAGCTGTGTCCGCGCGCCTGACGCCGCCGACGCGCCTCACGCAGCCGGAGCGACGGACGCGCCTGGGCCTGCTGCGCCCGCTGGCGCGGCACGAACTGCACGCCGCCCGCACCCTGCCGCTCGTGTGCGGCACGGTACTCGGCGTCGCCGTCTGCGCGGCGCCGACGGCGTTCGGAACCCGCACCACGCCGGCCACGGCGGCCGTACTGCTCTACCTCGCCGCCGTGTTCGGCAGCCTGGGCC
Organism: Streptomyces boncukensis; assembly: GCF_011045075.1. GTDB lineage: Bacteria > Actinomycetota > Actinomycetes > Streptomycetales > Streptomycetaceae > Streptomyces > Streptomyces boncukensis. The sequence continues at coordinate 1,370 of NZ_JAAKZZ010000172.1, read as the reverse complement.
TCCTCTTCCTCCTCGACGATCCCGCGGCACCCAGTACCGCGGTGAGCCCGCTGCCCTGGTGGCTGCGGCGGGCGGTGCGGGCCGCAGCCGGGCTGCTCGTCCTGGCCGTCGCATGGAGCACCGGCGCGGCGCTTGTGCGGCGCGCGCTGCCCGAGGGGGAGCGGGCGGCCCTCCCACTGGCGGACCTGGCCGGGGTGGCGCCCGCCCTCGGGCTGCTGGCCCTCGCCCTCGCGCTGTGCGGGCTCCGCCTGACCGCGGGACGGAACGGGAGCCTGGTCGGGGCGCCCGCGTTCATCGTCCTGACACTGATTCTGGTGCTGCTGCCTTCAGGGTGGGAGTTCTTCGCCAGTCCGGGCGACGGAGGCTGGAACGCGGCGATGGTGCGGTGGCGCGTCATGGGCGCCGCATCTCTTGTCGCTGCGCTCGTTCTGATCCGTAAACCGGACCCGGTAGCGCCTATTCCGGGCTCAGCTCCATGCGGTGACGTACCGCCAGCAGCCCGGCCTGGAGACGCGATTGGACACCGAGCTTGTGATTGATGCTGGCCAGATGGGCGCGCACCGTGCGCTCCGCGATGCCGAGATCCCGTGCCAGGGTGCGGTTGTCCGGCCCGTCCGCCAGAAGAAGCAGAACCTCTCGTTCCCGTTCGGTGAGCATTTTTAAGCCAGGAGGCGATGCGCCGTCCAAAGAATCCCGCTGCTCTGTTTTCGACCCACCAGCGCGCATTTTTCCCCCTGTTTGAGTATTGAGCGCCGAACAGCATCTTCAATACAGGATATTCCCCGGACAGTAAACGGGGGTCGCCTGCACCGTGCGGTCGCGCTCCACCCGCGACCTGACCCAGCTCGGGGCAAGGCGGGTCCTGGTGGTATTCACCACCCCGGGCACGATTAGTATCGAAGGGGTACGTGCCGGACGCCTCGGAGGAGCGCGCTGATGACGCACGGCAGCCGCACGAGTGGTGAGCGCGGGACCAGTGTGTGGTTGGAGCGGCGTCCCGCGCCCGTCCGGCGCCGGGCTCCCGCGGTGCCGCGGCAGGGCGGGGAGCCGGGGCCCGAGGGGCTGGACCGGGAGCGCATCACCGCGACGGCGGTGCGGCTGCTGGACGCCGGCGGGCTGGGCGGCTTCTCCATGCGCCGGCTGGCCGCCGAGCTCGGCGTCACCGCCATGTCCGTGTACTGGTACGTGGACAGCAAGGACGATCTGCTGGAGCTGGCCCTGGACGCTGTGCAGGGCGAGTTGCCGCTGCCGCCGGAGAGCGCGGACGCGGGTGCGGATACGGGTCCGGATACGGATACGGGCCCGGGTCCGGAAGGCGGGGGCGTGGGTTGGCGCCGGCGGGCGCGGGGGGTCGCGTACGAGGTGCGCGG
>NZ_JAAKZZ010000171.1 GCF_011045075.1 Streptomyces boncukensis | reverse complement strand
GGCACGTGCTCTCGCCGCACCGGCCGAAAGCCCGAGTACGCCCAGTACGAGGGCTTTCACCCGGCACGCCGAGAGCACGCACCGGACGCCCCATGCGCCGCACGGGGCTTTCGAAACACCCCCTAGGTGACTTCTGCCGACGCGAGCACCGCGGGCCGGGCGGGAGAGTCGCGGTGTGACACTGATTCGACACACACCCCAGGAGAGCCGCCGACGGTCGGCGCCGGCGGTTCTGGGCGTCCTGGCCACAGCGCAGTTTCTGGTGGTCCTGAGCGCCTCGATCGTCAACGTGGCACTCCCGCAGATCCGCGACGGGCTCGCACTGGGCCCCTCCGGGCTGTCGTGGGTCGTCAACGCCTACGTGCTCGTCTTCGGAGCGCTGCTGCTCCTCGGCGGCCGGCTGGGCGACGTGTACGGGCTGCGCCGGGTGTTCCTCACCGGCGCGGCGCTGTTCGCGGCGTCCTCGCTCGCCGCCGGGCTGGCCACCGGGCCCACCACACTGATCGCGGCCCGCGCCGTGCAGGGGGCCGGGGGAGCGCTGCTGGCGCCCACCGCGCTGGCCCTGGCGCTGACCCTCTTCCCCGACCCGCGGGGGCGTGCCCTCGCGCTGGGCGTGTGGGGCGCGGTCTCCGGCGCGGGCGGCGCTGCGGGCGTCCTGCTGAGCGGGCTGCTGACCGGCGGGTTCGGGTGGCGCTCGGTGTTCTTCGCCATGGTCCCGTTCGCGCTGGCCGTGCTGGCCGCGGCGCGGCTGCTGCCGGCTGCCGGGCCCGCGCGGCGCGGTCGCCTCGACCTGCCCGGCTCGCTGACGGTCACCGGCGGCCTGATCGCCGTGGTGTACGGGCTGTCGGACCGCTCCTGGCCCGTGGCGGCCGCCGGAGCCGTACTGCTCGCGGTCTTCGTCGTGCTGCAGCGCCGGTCGGCCGAGCCGCTGGTGCCCGCCCGGGTGCTCACCGCCGGCTCGGTCGCCGCCGCCAACGTGCTGATGACGCTGCTCGGCGCGGTCTGGCTCGGGCTGTTCTTCCTCCTCCCGCTCTACCAGCAGCGGGCGCTCGGCTACAGCCCGGTCGAGACCGGGCTGACCCAGCTGCCGCTCGCCGCGACGGTCGCCGTGACCTCCTGGTTCACCTCGCGGCTCACGGGCCGGTTCGTGCTGCCGGCCGGGATCGTCCTGCTGGCCGCCGGGCTCGCCTGGCTGTCGCCGCTGCCCGGGGACGGCACCTTCCTGGGCACCCTGCTCGGTCCCTCGCTGCTCATCGGCGCGGGGCTGGGCGTGGCCTTCGTCCGGCTCACGGCCCTGTCGGCGGAGGGCGTACCGGCCGCCGACAGCGGACTGGCGGGCGGCCTGGTCAACGCCTCCCGGCAGGTCGGCGGCGCTGTCGGGCTGGCGGCGCTGACCGCCGTCTCCGGCACCTGGGGCGACAGCGCCGCCTTCCGGGTGCTCGCGGCCCTGGCCCTGCTGGTCGGGCTGCTCTCCCTCATCGTGCTCACACCGAGAAAGGAAACCCTGTGATGACCACGGACACCCCCAAGCCGTACCTCAACGGCCACTACGAGCCGGTGGCCGACGAGATCGCGGCGAGCGATCTGACCGTGCACGGCACCCTGCCGCCGGAGCTGGACGGCCGCTACCTCCGCAACGGCCACAACCCCAAGCCCGGCAGCACGCCGTCCCACTGGTTCAAGGGCGCGGGCATGCTGCACGGGGTGCGGCTGCGCGGCGGTCGGGCCGAGTGGTACCGCAACCGGTGGGTGCGCACGCCCTACCTGGAGGGCGTGCCCTTCACCGGCACTGAGCTGGAGGTCTCAGCCGCCGCCACCAACATCATCTTCCACGGTGGCCGCTATCTCGCCCTGCAGGAGGCCAACCTGCCCTGGGAGGTCGGCGCCGAGCTGGACACCATCGGCCCCTACGACTTCGGCGGCAGGCTCACCAGCTCCATGACCGCCCACCCCAAGGAGGACCCCGAGACCGGCGAGCTGCACTTCTTCAGCTACAGCCCCTTCCCGCCGTACCTGGTGTACTACGTGGCGGACGCGTCGGGCGCCATCGTGCGCTCCGAGGCCGTCGCGGGCGCGGGGCCGGCGCTGATGCACGACTTCGCGCTCACCCGCGACCACGTCGTCTTCCTCAACCTCTCCGTGGTCTTCGACCAGCGGGAGCAGTCCGGCATCCCCTACCGCTGGAGCGACGCGGCCACCGCCACCATGGGCGTGCTCCGCCGCGACGGCCGGGGCGGCCCCACCTGGTTCGAGGTCGACCCGGCGGCGCTGCTGCACGTCACCAACGCCTACACCGACGCATGGGGCCGCGTGGTCGTCGAGGGTCCCCGCTACGACCGCGCCTCCTGGGAGTCCTCGTGGAAGTGGTGGACCGGGGCGCCGGGCTACGGCCCCGCGCCCGTCACCGGGGCGACCCAGCACCGCTGGATCCTGGACCCGGCCACCGGCAAGGCGGCCGACGAGCCGCTGGACGACCTGACCACCGAGTTCCCCAGCATCAACGACGACCGCACCGGCAGCCGCAACCGCTACAGCTACGCCGTCGCCTTCCCCGGTACCGGCCACGGCGGGTACGCCACCGTCAGGTACGACGCCGACACCGGAGGGCGGCAGCTCCACCGGCACGGCCCGGACCGGATGCCGGGCGAGGCGGTCTTCGTCCCCGCCGCGGGGGGCACAGCCGAGGACGATGGCTATCTGCTGACCATCGTCAGCGATCTGCGGGCCGACGCCTCCCAGTTGCTCGTGCTGGACGCCGGGGACCTCGCGGCCGCTCCGGTCGCCGCCGTGGAGCTGCCCCGCCGCGTCCCGGCGGGCATCCATGGCCACTGGGTCCCCGACCACGGGTGACCGACCACGGGTGACCGGCACGCCGGGCCGTCGTACGCGTCGTCGTGCGTGTCGTCGTGCGCGGCCCCGGAGGCCCCGGAGGCGGACAGCCGCGCCGGCTGCGGACCGAGTCCCGGCTGGGCCGTGTCCGGGCCCTCCGGGGCTCGGTCTTGCCCGGCGCACGGCTCACCGGACTCCACCGGCGCCCCCGGGGGTACCCTCCCCTCGTGCGTGCCGCGGACCCCCCACCGGCCGGAGTCACTCATGACCGTCTCCCTTCTGCGTACCGCACAGGCGCCGCCCGTCTTTGTCGGCCGGGCGGGAGAGCTGCGCTCGCTGACGGACGCGGTGACGCACCCGCCGTCGGTGGCCCTGGTCGAGGGAGAGGCCGGCATCGGCAAGACCCGGCTGATCCGGGAGGCCCTGCGCCCGCCCGCCGTACGCGGGCGCCGGGTCCTTCAGGGAAGCTGCCGTCCGCTGCGTGAACCCTTCCCGTACGGGCCGGTCTTCGACCTGCTGCGCCACCTCACCGGCGGGCTGCCCGCCGCGCTCAGCCCGGTCTGCGGCGCGCTGCGGCCCTATCTGCCGGAACTCGCAGAGCGGCTGCCGCCGGCCCCCGAGCCGCTCGGCGATCCGCGGGCCGGCCGGCACCGGCTGTTCCGCGCCGTGCGGGCGCTGCTCGACGCGCTGGGCGAGACCGTGATGGTCGTCGAGGACCTGCACTGGGCGGACGAGGGCACCCGTGAGCTGCTGCGGTTCCTGCTGGACGACCCGCCGGACGCGCTGTCGGTGGTGCTCAGCTACCGCCGCGAGGAACTGCCGGGCGCCGTGCTGCCGCTGGGGCGGGCCTACCGCAGCCCGCCCGGGACCACCGCGGCCGTCATCCCGCTCCGCCCGCTGGACGCGCACGCCGTGCGCGCCCTGGTCGCGGCCCTCACCGGGGCGTCGGGGATCTCGGCGGCCCTCGCCGCTGAGCTGCACCGGCGGACCGCGGGCATCCCGTTCGTGGTGGAGCAGGTCGCCCGCGCGCTGCCCGGCGATTCGCTGCGCGCGCGGCCGTCGGAGCGGGCGGCGCTGGAGGCGATGGCGGTGCCCACGCTGCTGCGGGAGGCGATCGCCGACCGGATGAGCGTGCTGTCCCCCGGGGCCGTGGCCGCCGTGCACGCGGCGTGCGTGCTCCGCTTTCCCGCCGGCGAGGCGCTGATCGCCGCGGTCGTGCGCGGGACGGCGGACGCGCCCGTGACGGCGGAGGACTCGGCGGCCGTACGGGAGGCGCTGCTGGCCGGCGTGCTGCACGAGTGCGGCGACGACCGGTACGGCTTCCGGCACGCCCTCGACCAGCAGGCCGTCTACGCGAGCCTGACGGGACCCGACCGGCACCGGCTGCACCGGCAGGCGATGCTCGCGCTGGCCGGAGCGGACCCGCAGCCCCTCGTGCAGCTCGCCTACCACGCCCGCCGGGCGGGGGAGCTGACGCGGTGGCAGGGCTACGGCGAGGCGGCGGCCTCCTCGGCGCGGGAGACGGGCGACCTCGCGCTCGCCGTGGGCGTGCTGGAGGAGCTGCTGGCCGAGGGGCACCTCGGCAGGCCGGAGTGCGCCCGTATCGCGGTCGAGCTCAGCCGGGACGCGGTGGTCGGGCTCGCCCACCGCCGGGCCGTCGCGCTGCTGCGCGGCATCCTGCGGGACAGCCGGCTGCCCGCCGGGGTGCGCGGCGAGATCCGGCTCAATCTGGGGCTGCTGCTCTACAACCAGGCCGGCCGCTACGAGGAGGGCCGGCTCGACACCGAGCTGGCGGTCGAGGAGCTGCGCGACCGCCCGGCCCTCGCGGCCCGCGGCATGGCGGCGCTGGCCATGCCGGCCTGGGGCGACCACCCCTACCCCGTGTACGAGAGGTCGATCGAGCGGGCCGAGGCGCTGGCGGCCCGGGAGCCCGATCCGGCGGTGCGCACCGCCGTACGGGCCAACCGGCTGGCGCTCGCGATGTACGCGGGCGAGCCGGGGGTGTGGGAGCGGGCCGAGCGGCTCATCGGCGCGGCCGGGCCCGGCACCGACCGCAGACAGGTCGCCCGCGCCTGCGGCAACTTCGCGGACGCCGCCACCTGCCTCGGCCGCTACCGCGCCGCGCACCGCTTCCGGGACGAGGGGCTGCGGCTGGCCGCGGCGTGCGGTGCCGGGTACTACGAGGGCATCGTGGAGGGCACCGCGCTGCGCCTGGACTGGTACGCGGGCCGCTGGCAGGGCCTGGCGGAGCGCGCCCGGCACATCCTGGAGCTGGTGGACGGGGTCTCGGGCATCGCGTCCGACGCGCATCTCGTGCTGGGGCTGCTGGCGGGCACGCTCGGCGAGTGGGACGAGGCCGCCGCTGAGCTCGGGGCCGCCGGCCTGGACGACCCCCGGAACGCGCCCACCCCGATACTGGCCACCGCGTCCGGCGCCATGGCCCGGGTGCTCCGGGCGCGCGGCGAGCCGGTCCGGGCCCGGACCGAGACCGAGCGCGGCCTCGGCCGGATCCGCCGCAAGGGCATCTGGACCTGGGCCGGCGACCTGGTGCCGATGGCGGTGGGGGAGCTGGTGCGCGACGGCCGGCTGCCGGAGGCCGAGCGGGTCGCAGCCGAGCTGGCCGGGGGCATCGCCGGCCGGGACGCGCCGCTGGCGGCGGCGGCGCTGACCGCCTGCCGGGGCATCGTGGCGGCCGGTCACGGGCGGGCCGAGGAGGCCGCGGCGGCCTTCGAGGCGGCGCGTGCCGCGTACGCCGTGCTGCCGCAGCCCTACTCCGCGGCGCGCTCGGGCGAGGCAGCGGCCCGCTGCCGCCTCACCGCGGGCACCGCCGGCGCGGCGGAACAGCTCGCGGCGGTGGCCGAGCAGTTCGCCGAGCTGGGCGCCATCCGCGACGCCGCCCGCTGCCGCCGTGTGCTGCGCGCCCACAACGTCCTGCTGCCCTCCCGCCGCGGCCGCCGCGGCTACGGCGACCGGCTCTCGCCCCGGGAGCGCGAGGTGGCCCGGCTGGTCGCGCTCGGCCACACCAACCGCGAGATCGCCGAGGTGCTGTTCCTCTCCCCGCGCACCGTCGAGCACCATGTCGCCAGGGTGCTGCGCAAGCTCAACGTCCGCTCACGCGCCCAGGTCACCCGCGTGTGACCTGGGCGCGGACGCGAGCGCGCCCGCCGGAGCGGTCAGCCGGTGAAGCCGGCGGTGATGGAGGTGAACTCCCAGTTCGGCCGGTCCCGGTTGACCGACCAGAAGGCCATGCGGCCGATGTGGTGGGCGTTGGCCCAGTCGCGGATCTGGGTCCAGATCGCGGGCGTGGTGACCTCGCCCCCGTCGCTGTTCCCGTTCATCCCCGAGATGCCGAGGTGCGCGTAGGTCTCCGCGTCGGACCAGCCGTAGACGGACTGGAGCTTGGCCTTGAGGCCCTCGGCGGCGTTCACGGTGTGGCCGTACATGTCGCCGTGGCCGCCGAAGTTGAACGGCATGATGGTGAAGTTGTCGATGTCCGCCTGCAGGGCGTGGGAGCGCTCGATGAGGCGGTCGCCCCAGTAGTTGGGGCCGGTGTTGAGCGTCGGGAAGGTGAGGACCGTCTTGATGCCCGGGTTGTTCTGCTTGATGATCTTCAGCGCGTTGAGGATGCGGTCCTGGACCGCCGGGTCCTCGAATTCGTCGGTGTTCTCGATGTCGACGTCGATCACCTTCAGGTCGTAGGCGTCGACGACCTTCTGGTAGGCGCCCGCGAGGGCTTCAGGGGTGCGGCAGTTGGGGCCCAGCTTGTTGCCGCTCCAGCCGCCTATGGAGGGCGTGATGTCGCCGCCGGCCGCGCGGATCTGCCGGATGGCGGCCTCGTCCCTGCCGCCGGTGAGCGGGCGCTGGCTGTCCCAGGCGGGGTTGCAGCCGTTCTGGGCGAGGATGAACGCCATGGTGTACGACGTGATGCCGGTGGCCCTCATCACCTCGGTGGGGCTCGGCGGGTTGCCCCAGCCGAGATAGAGGTACGGGGCGGCCTGGACGAGGGTGGACTCGCGCCCGTCGTCCGCGGTGGCGGCCGGCGCGGTCAGGGCGAGGGGGACGGCCAGGCAGGCGAACGCTGTCGTGACCCGTCGCAGGAGGCGTCTTCCGGTGGGGGATCGCAAGGGGGGCTCCCTCGGCAAGCGGTCAGTTTTTGGTCATGACATGACAATCACATCCCGGGAGCGTATTGGTGTGTACCAATGCGGTCAATAGGTCTGGACCAACTCTGAAAAACTCCGGCCAACTCCGAAGCGGTGCGGAAGCTCCGGTGCCGGGCTCCCGAATTTGATACGTACCTCTACCTATTGAATCCCGGATTGTTCTCCACTCCGGCGTCTGCGAACTGTGAGACCGGACGGCGTCCTTGGTCCTGACCAAGCGACGCGACTGCCGGCGACCCGTCGCCGGCGCATCCCCCCACAACAGGAGGAGAAGTATGCGAAGAAGCCTGCTCCTGAGATCTCTTCTGGTGGCGGTCGTGGCCGCGGCCATCGGACTGCTGGGACCCGGCGCACAAGCCGCCACCTCCCCCCAGAGCCAGCCGGTCGCGGCGACCGAGGACCTGGGCGAGGGCGAGGGCATCACGGCGGAGCAGCTGGAGGCGGCGCTGTCGAAGTCCGCCAAGCCCATGGAGCCCCCGCCGGGCGGCTGGGACGTCCCGACCAACCGCAGCTACCACCTGCTGGCCTCCTGCCGGCCGCACGCCGCGGCGATCAGCCAGGGCGCGGCGGCCTGGGCCGGACTCGATGAGACGGCGAACAACGATACCCCGGTGGAGTGCCGGAACAGCTACATCACCGACTGCGGCGGTGGTGGCCGGATCGTCGGCTGCAACTGGGGCCGTGGCCAGCGCATCGCGCTGTACATGGGCGGCGTCCGCGACCAGGCGCTGCTCGCCGCGCACGAGTTCGGCCACGACTGGTACGGCCACTCCAGCTACCGGTGCGCCGGCTGGAGCAACCCCCAGCACGTGATGGCCCCCTCGCTCTGCGGCTTCGGGCCCTCCGGCGCCAAGGAGACGGTCCGTATCGACTGAGCGCCCCCGCGCGGCGCTCCGCCAGGGAGCGACCGCGCATGCCTGCCCCGTGGCGCTCGCTGAGGCGGCGGTGGCGGTGCGTACGCCACCGCCCCTCGGCGTGCCCTGCGCCGTGCACAGAGACGGAGGCCGCGTACGGGGCTGCCGCGCCCCGGGGGCTCAGGCGGGGACGGCGCGGGTGAGCATGTCCCCCCGGCGCATCCGCCCGTCGGCGGTGAACTGCCCGAAGAAGGAGACCTCGATCGCCAGGCGCTTGCCGCGCTGCTGTACGTGCAGGGTGTAGCGGGCGGCGATCCGGTCGCCGTCGGCGAGGGCCTCGTGCACCTCCACCCGGGCGCTGGGCCGGTTCTTGCGCACCGGGCGGGTGTGCGCGATGAGCTTGGCGCGGTCCATCCGGTGCCCGTCGGCGACCTGGACGATGTCCGCGGTGTGGTACCGGTCGACGATCCCGGCGGCGTCGTCGTCGCTCGCCAGCAACTCCTCGGTGAAGGAGGTGATGAAGTCGGCGATGAAACGCCCGGGTTCGGTGGCGTCGCGTGCGGGCATGGCGCTCCTCGCGATCGGGGCCTTCAGGGCTATCTCTTACACGCTGTAAGATATGAGTCGCCCGATAACTTTGACAAGGTGTAAGAGATGACTCCGCCTCCCGCGCCCCGGCGCCGTGCCGACGCCCGCCGCAGCAGGGCCGCCATCCTGGAAGCCGCCGCCCGGGTGCTCGACGGCGACCCCGACGCGCGGCTGGAGGCAGTCGCCGCCGCCGCGGGCGTGACCCGCCAGACCGTCTACGCCCACTTCCCCTCCCGGGAGCGGCTGCTGGCCGGGGTCGCCGACCAGCTCACCCAGCAGGCCGTCGCCGCGATGGACGCCGCCGAGCCCGACGCGGGACCGGCCGCCGACGCCCTGCTGAGGGTGCTGGACGCAAGCGCGGAACCTCTGTCGCGCTTCCCCGCGCTGGTGCGGAGGATCAGCGCGCTGCCCGTCGGCCCCGGCGCGGACCGCGAACGGCACGCGCCGGTCGCCGAGCGGCTCGCCCGTGTGGTCCGACGGGGGCGGCGGGCCGGGGAGTTCGACGACCGGCCCCCCGTCGACTGGCTGGTCACCGTGGTCATCGGGCTCGCCCACGCGGCGAGCGAGGAGCGGGACGCCGGCCGGATGACCGGCGCCCAGGCGCGGGAGGCGCTGCGTACGAGTGTGCTCCGCGTACTGGGCGCGTCGGCACCGGGGTCGGCACGCGCGGAGCAGGACCGCACCCCGTGAGGGGCGCGGCCCCGAGGCCGGGCGCGGACGATGCGCCGGTGACGGTTGACCCTGACGCAGGGGCAACCCCGCAGCATCGCCGGCATGACAACGAGAACCAGCGCGATCGAGGCCACCGGGCTGCGGGTGTCGTACGGCGGCCGCGAGGTGGTCGCCGGAGTCGACCTGACCGTCCCCGCGGGCACCGTCTACGCCCTGCTGGGGCCCAACGGAGCCGGTAAGACCACCACCGTCCGGACGCTGTCCACCCTGCTTCCCGCGGACGCCGGCGCGGCCCGGGTCGCCGGGTACGACGTACGCCGCGAGGCCGACCGGGTGCGCGCGTCGATCGGGGTGACCGGGCAGTTCTCCGCCGTGGACGAGGTGCTGACCGGGCGGGAGAACCTGCGGATGATGGCCGACCTCGGCCACCTCGGCCGGCAGCGCGCCCGGACCGCGGTCGGGCGGCTGCTGGAGCGGTTCGGGCTGACCGACGCCGCCGACCGGCGCGCGGCGACCTACTCCGGCGGGCAGAAGCGGCGGCTGGACCTGGCGATGACCCTGGTGTCCGGGCCACGGCTGATCTTCCTCGACGAGCCGACCACCGGCCTCGACCCGCGCAGCCGCCGCGGCCTGTGGGACCTCGTGCGGAAGCTGGTGGCCGAGGACGGGACCACGGTCTTCCTCACCACCCAGTATCTGGAGGAGGCCGACCGGCTCGCCGACCGGATCGGCGTGCTCGACGGGGGGCGGCTGGTCGCCGAGGGCACGGCGGCCGAGCTGAAGCGGCTGGCCCCCGGCGGCCATATCGAGCTGCGGGCCGCCGGCCGCGCACAGCTGGCCGAGCTGGCCCGCCGGCTGCCCGGAGCGGCCCCGGACCCCGCGGCCCTCACCGTGACCCTGCCGCACGACGGCAGCGTCGGCGCGCTGCGCCGGCTGCTGGACAGCGTCGACGACGGCGCGGTCACCGGGCTCACCGTGCACACCCCGGACCTGGACGACGTGTTCCTGGCGCTCACCGGCCGCCTCGCCGCCACCGGCACGCCGTCCCAGGAGGCGCCGGTATGAGCACCGCGGCACACCCCGTCCGCGACGCGGCGACCATGCTGCGCCGCAATCTGCGCCACATGGCCCGGTATCCGTCGATGACGGTGATGCTCGTCGGGCAGCCGCTGCTGTTCCTGCTGCTGTTCGTCTACGTCTTCGGCGGCACCCTGGGCGCCGGACTGCCGGGGGTCCCGGCGGGGGACCGGAGCGCCTATCTGACGTTCGTGACGCCCGCGATCCTGACGATGACGGTCGCCAGCGTGTCCATCGGCACCGCGGTCCTGGTCGCCACCGACCTGTCGGGCGGGATCATCGACCGGTTCCGGACCCTGCCCATCGCCAAGTCCTCGGTGCTCACCGGCCATGTCCTCGGCGCGATGATCCAGACCGCGCTGGCGCTCGCCGTGGTCCTCGGGGCGGCGTTCCTGCTCGGTCTGCGGAGCGCGGCGCCGCTGGAGCGGTGGCTGGGCCTGGCCGGGCTGCTGGCCCTGCTCTCCCTGGCGCTGACCTGGTTCACCGTGGCGCTGGGGCTGGCCAGTCCGAACCCGGAGACCGCGAGCAACCTGCCGATGGTCTTCGTGCTGCTGCCGTTCGTGGGCAGCGGGTTCGTGCCGGTCGCGTCCCTGCCGGCCGGGCTGCGGTGGTTCGCGGGACACCAGCCGTTCACCCCGGTCATGGACACCCTCCGCGGCCTGCTCGCCGGGTCGCCGAGCGGCCCTGACGCGCTCCGCGCGGTCGGCTGGTGCGCGGTGATCGGAGGGTGCGGCTACCTCTGGGCACGGCACCTGTACCGGACCCGGCCCGTGCGCTAGCGCCGTGGCCGGGAAGGTTTGCCGTCTCGCGTCGTCCGGTGCGGTGCCTCGCAAGGCGCCGGATCGCGGCTCGTACTGGGCGTACTTGCGTGATCCGGCAACGCCGCGAGGTGTCGTGCCGGGCGGCGCGAGGCGGTGAACCTTTCCGGCCACGGCGCTAGGAAGCGTCTCTCGCCTGCGCCCTGGGAGACTGAACCGATGCTGACGATCGGCGAGCTGGCGTCGTACGCCGGAGTGACGGTGCGCGCGGTGCGGCACTACCACGCCAAGGGGCTGCTGCCGGAGCCGGAGCGGGACCACTCCGGCTACCGGAGGTACGGCGCCGACGCCGTGGTCGAGCTGATCAGGATCCGCACCCTCGCCGCGGCCGGGGTCCCGCTGGCCCGGGTACGGGAGCTGCTCCAGGCCGGCCAGGAGGAGTTCGCCGCGGCGGTCGCGGACATCGACCGCCGGCTGCGCGCCGAGATCCAGGAGCGGCAGCGGCACCGCGAGCGGATCGCCCGCCTCACCGCCGGGGACGGCCTCGCGCTGCCCCCGGAGGTGGTCGGGCTCCTGGACCGGCTGCGGGCGCTCGGGGTCGACGAGCGGATCGTACGCGTCGAGCGCGACGGCTGGATCCCGCTGGCCGCACACGCTCCTGAGCGCGTCCGGGACTGGGCGGCCCGCAAGCGGGCGCAGCTCGCCGACCCGCAGGTCGTCGACTTCTACCGCACCCTGGGCCAGGCCCTCGACCGGGACGGCGACGACCCGCGGCTGGTCGAGCTGGCCGACCGGCTGGCCGCCTACCTCACACGGACGGCCGACGAGCGGGGCGAGGACTACGTCGACGACACCGACCTCGAACCGCCGTTCGTCCAGGTGATGGACACGCTGGCGTTCGACACCGCGCCGCCGGCCCGTCGGCTGATCGAGCTGCTGAGGCAGCGCGGCTGGACCGGCTGGACCAGGCTCAGACGTCTCGACAGGCCCGCGCGCGCCTCGGGACTGCGCCCCGAAGGGGGTCCATAGCGGCTTCGCCGCGGGGCGCGACCAGGCACGCACCCGCACTCTGCGACGAAACCGCGAGGGGCAGCCCCCGACCCGGCCTGATCCGCAGGACCCTCCCTATGGCTTGCGGCCGACCCCGCCGTAGAGGGGCACCTGCGGCAGGGGGCCCACATCCGCCGCCTCGGGCCGCCACTGCGGACAGGGCACGAACCCGGGCTCCACCAGCTCCAGGCCGTCCAGGAAGGCCGCCACCTGTTCGGGCTCGCGCGGCCGGTAGGGCACGGCACCGCTGCGGTTGTAGCCCTCCAGCGCCCGCACATAGCGGGCATCGGTGTTGGTGCCGTCCCGCACCGCCAGATGGCTGCCCGGGGTGACGGCGTCCATCAGCTGCCGGACGATCGACCGGGCCTCGTCGTGCTCGGGCACGTGGGCCAGGATGCCCATCAGCATCACCGCGACCGGCCGGTCGAAGTCCAGGGTCCGCGCTGCGGCCTCCAGGATCCCGGCCGGGTCCGCCACATCGGCCTCGATGTAGTCGGTCGCGCCCTGCGGGGAGCTGGTGAGCAGCGCGTGCGCGTGCGCGAGCACCAGGGGATCGTTGTCGACATAGACGATGCGGGACTCGGGGGCCGCCCGCTGGGCGACCTCGTGGGTGTTGTCGACGGTGGGCAGGCCCGTCCCGATGTCCAGGAACTGGCGGATGCCCGCCTCCTCGACCAGATAGCGCACCGTGCGGCCGATGAAGTGCCGCCCGACGCGGGCGAAGGTGAACACGTCCGGGTACACCTGCTGGACCCGGTCGCCGGCCTGGCGGTCGACGTCGTAGAAGTCCTTGCCGCCGCTCCAGTAGTCCCAGATTCGCGCCGAGTGCGGCACCGTGGTGTCGATCCGGGCTGTCGTCTCTGCCTTTCCGGGCCCCTGGGCCATGGTCCACTCCCGCGTCGCGACTGCTGGTGCCCCCAACTTACGGGCGTGCGGCCCGCCGTGGAACGCGTGGGGTCGGGTCCGCCGCTCCTCGGTCGTGCCCGCGAATATTCCGTGCTGTGCCCCCGGCGGGCGTGCAGACTTGCTCCATGGCGGACATACGGGGGTTCCGGGACGCGGTCGCCGACTGGGCGAACGGCGGCCCCGGAGGGCCCGCGAGCGAACTGGCCGCGCGGCTGCGGGTGCGGACGGCGGTGCTGCTGGAGGGGCTGAGCGACCTCGCGGCCGTCGAGGCGCTGGCCGAGCGGCGCGGCCGGGACCTGGCCGCCGAGGGGGTGTGCGTGGTGCCGATGGGCGGCGCGATGAGCGTCGGCCGCTATGCCGGCCTCCTCGGGCCGCCCGGCCTCGGCCTGCGGCTGGCGGGCCTGTGCGACGAGCGCGAGCAGGGCTGGTACACCCGCGGTCTGCGGCGGGCGCGGGCGCCGCACCGGGACGTCTTCGTGTGCGTGTCGGACCTGGAGGACGAGCTGATCCGCGCGCTGGGCACGGCACGCGTCGAGGAGATCGTCCATGCCGAGGGCGACCAGCGCCCATGGCGGACCTTCCTGCACCAGCCCGCACAGCACGGCAGGCCCCGGCAGCGGCAGCTGCGGCGGTTCCTCGGCACCAGGGCCGGCCGCAAGATCCGCTACGGCCGGCTCCTCGTCGAGGCCCTGGCCCCCGAGCAGGTGCCGGCCCCGCTCGACGACCTCCTCACCAGCGTGTGACCCTCCGTGCCTTCACTCAGTGAGCCCCGCGGCCCGCAGCCGGGCCCGCACCGCGGGCCACTCGGGGTCCGCCGGCGCGCTCCGGTGCTCGCCGGAGCCCCGGTCCTTGAAGCCGCTGGAGGTGGACACGCAGACCACGGGGCCGTCGAAGCCCGCCCCGGCAGCCCCTGTCTCTTATACACAACT
>NZ_JAAKZZ010000170.1 GCF_011045075.1 Streptomyces boncukensis | reverse complement strand
GGGTGAAGGGGGTGAAGAGGGCGAAGAGGGCGCGGCGCGGCGGGCTCCGGCGGGCGCCGGCAGCTCTGCCGCCGGGCTCATGCCGAGGTCGGCCACGGCCACCGGGCGGCCGAGGCGCCGGGACAGCGCCTCGGCGACCAGCCGCTGGATCCGGGGGTCGGGGCGGCTGCCGCGCAGCCAGTGTGCGACGGAGGTCCGGTCGTACCGAAGGTGGAGTCCCGCCTCGGCGCCGATACGAGTAATGGCGCGCGCGAACGCCGCCTGCGTCCACCCGGTTTCCGCCAGGAGGGCCCGGAGCGCGCGGTTGGCCCCGCGGGCGCAGGGCCGGGCGTGCGGAGGGGCACCGTGGCCGGTGGGGTCAGAGGGTCGCATGGCAACCACCGGGCCGGAACAGGATCGGGTCGTTCATCGACTACCTCGCATGGTGTGTCGGTGTGTGTCGGTCCATGTGCCGTACGTGTCACCCCCGTTGTCGGACTCCTCCAGGCAAGCGCATTCGGCGGGCCCTGGGGAGCATGTGCCGCTCGCACGGGCAGGTGGGGCATTCACACCCCGTGTGAAACTCCTTCCGTTACTCTGCGAAACAACACGACAGACGACCGGAGGGCGGCATGGAGCCCAACAGTCAACTGGACGCGCTGCTTGACCAGTCAGGAATGTCCCGGTCCGGTCTTGCGGCGCGACTCAACCGATTAGGCGGCGCGGCGGGTATCACCCTGCGTTACGACCACACGGCCGTTGCGCGCTGGCTGCGGGGCCAGCGTCCGCGCGGCAGGGTGCCCGAGTGGATCTGCGAGATCCTGGGTGAGCGGCTGGGCCGCACCCTCACCCTGGACGACATCGGCATGGCGGTGCCCGAGGCGGCGGAGGTCCCGCTGGACGCGGTGGGCTCCGGCGGCGGCCTGGACCGGTTCGTGGAGCGCGCGGCGTCGCTGTGGCGGGCGGACGAGCGGCACGACGACTGGCCGGGCCCCTCCCTGCTCACCGGCGCCGCCGCCGTCGCGCCCGTATGGGAGTGGGAGAGCCCGCCCGGCGATCCGGACGTCTCCCACGCGGGCCGGAACACGGTCACGGCGGCGGATGTGGCGATGCTGCACACGGCGCGCGGCCACTACGAGCACCTCTACCGCAACGCGGGGGGCGTGGCGACCCGCGCCCGCGTCGTCGGGTTCCTGAACGCCGAGGTGGCGCCGCTGCTGCGCGGGCGGTACGACGACCGGACCGGGCGCGAGCTGTGCCGCGCCGCCGGCTCGCTGGCCGCCGTCGGCGGCATCTGCGCGTACGACGCGGACGCGCAGGGCCTCGCGCAGCGCTACTTCCACCAGGCGCTGCGGCTCGGCAAGGCGTCCGGCGATCTGCTGTTCGGCGGCTATGTGATCGCGCTGCTGGTCAACCAGGCGCTGTTCCTCGGCGACAGCAGGCACGCCCTGGCCTGCGCCGAGGCCGTGCTGCGCGCCACCGGGCCGCAGGCCAGCCCCGCGCTCGCGACGGACCTCTACGCGATGCAGGCGACGGCGTACGCGCGGATCGGCGACCGGCGGAGCGCGCACTCCTGCATGCGCTGGGCCGAGACGTACTGCGATCGCATCCGGCCCGAGGAGGAGCCGGAGGAGACGGGGTACGTCCAGCCCGGTCTGCTGGAGGTGCGGCTGGCGGAGGCGCTGCTGCTGCTCGGCGAGGTGCCCGCCGCCGGACGGTACGCGCGCGAGGCGGCGCGCGCCCCGGCGCACGCCCGCGGCCGGGTCAACCGGCTGGCCACCCTCACCGATGTGGAGCTGCGCAGCGGGGAGGCGGAGCGCGCCGCGCTGACCGCGGCGGCGATGGTCGGCACCGCGCGGGGCATCGAGTCGCAGCGGCTGCGCGAGCGGATGCGCGGGGTCCGGCAGCGGCTGGCGCGGCACCCCGGACCGGCGGCCGCCGAGGCGGCCCGGCTCATCGAGGGCGTTCTGAGCGTGCCCATCTGACCGGGCGCCGGAGTGCCTCTGTCAGTCGATGAGCACAACATGCTGGGATGTGCCCAACCTCCGTCAGGAAGGGGGCACATACGTGCAATGGAAGAACCTGGGTGAACACACTGTGTATGAGAACCAGTGGCTTCGGGTGAATCTGGCGGATGTGGAGCTACCGGACGGGAGACATCTCGACCACTACCTGATCCGGCTGCGCCCGGTGGCGATGGCGACCGCCGTCAACGAGCGCGACGAGGTGCTGCTGCTGTGGCGGCACCGCTTCATCACGGACAGCTGGGGGTGGGAGATCGCGGCCGGCGTGGTCGAGGACGGCGAGCCGCTCGCCGTCGCGGCGGCCCGGGAGATGGAGGAGGAGACCGGGTGGCGGCCCGGCCCGCTCGACCATCTGATGACGGTGGAGCCCGCGAACGGCCTCACCGACGCACGGCACCATATCTACTGGGCGCGCGGCGCGACCTACCTCGGGCACCCCGAGGACGACTTCGAGTCCGACAAGCGGGAGTGGGTCCCCCTCAAGGAGGTGCCGGACCTGGTCGCCGCGGGCGAGGTGCCCGCGGCCAACACCGCCGCCGCGCTGCTGATGCTGCACCGGCTGCGCTTCGCACCGTGACGCGGCGCCCGCGGTGTCCGGCCGTACGCCGACGGGACCCCCGGCCGCCGCGCCGGGGCCGGGGGTCCCGTCAGCCGGAGGTCAGGCGCCCCGCAGGAAGCTGTCGCCGTGGGTGGAGATGTGCGCTTCCAGCGCGTTGAGGGCCTGCTGGGTGGCCTCCTCCGAGCCGCTGCCGCGCTTCTCCGCGTAGTACGCCGCACCCAGCTTCTTCAGCAGGTCGTTTCCCGCGCGCTGCGCCTGGACGTCCTCCACCTTCTCCTTGCCCTGGGCCACGGCCTGCTGTGCCTGCTGCTTGGCCCGGTCGAGAAACCCTGCCATGATCTTGCCTCCCGTGCTGACGGTGCGGATCCGGGCGAACGCCCTGTGACATCAACGTATGCGGTGATCAGCCGGTTCCCCGGGCAGGCCGGCACCTGGCGTGCCGTCCGCGCCCAGCCTCCCCCACCTGCCCGCGGACTGCGACGCATCGGCAAGGGGCGGCCCCGGCCCGGCACGGTCCGCCGGACACGGCTTAGCGTGACGGTATGACCGCTGCCGACAGCCCCGCCCGTACCGCCGCCCGATCCGCCGCGTCCGACGGGCCGCGCGGCGGGGGCCGGGCGCGGGCCGGCGCGGTCGTCATGGTGGTGGGCAGCGCGGTGTCGCTGCAGTCCGGCTCCGCCGTGGCGGCGCTGCTCTTCCCCCGCGCGGGGGCGCTCGGCATGGTGGCGCTGCGGCTGATCTTCTCGGCGCTCCTGCTGCTGCTCGTCTGCCGCCCCCGGCTGCGCGGCCACGGCCGCCGCGACTGGACCGCCGTCGCCGGGCTCGGCATCGCGCTGGGCACCATGAACAGCCTCTTCTACCAGGCCATCGACCGGATCCCGCTGGGTGCGGCCGTCACGCTGGAGCTGCTGGGCCCGCTGGTGCTCTCCGTCGTCGCCTCCCGACGCGCGGTCAGCCTGCTGTGGGCGGGGCTGGCGCTGGGCGGGATCTATCTGCTGGGCGCCGGCGACTTCGAGAGCCTGAACCTCACGGGGTGCGCCTTCGCGCTGGGCGCGGGCGCCATGTGGACGGCGTACATCCTCTTCAGCGCCCGCACCGGCGCCCGCTTCCCCAAGGCCGACGGGCTCGCGCTCGCCATGGCGGTGGCGGCGCTGGTCAGCGCGCCGCTGGGGGTGGTGAGCGCGGGCGGCGCCCTGCTGGACCCGGTGACGCTGGCGCTGGGCGCGGCGGTGGCGGTGCTGTCGTCCGGCCTGCCGTACACGCTGGAGCTGTTCGCGCTGCGCAGGCTGCCCGCCGCGACGTTCGCCGTGCTGATGAGCCTGATGCCGGTCGCGGCGGCGGGCGCCGGGTTCGTGGTGCTGGGGCAGAGCCTGGGCGCGCTGCAGCTGGTGGCCATCGCGCTGGTGGTCGCGGCCAGCGTGGGCGCGGTGCGGACGGGCTCCCCGTCCGGGCGGTGACGGTGCCCCGGGGAGCGGGGCGTGCCTCGCCGCGCTGCACCCGCCGGGCACGGCATAGGGTTGGCCGGTGAGTCAGACCGTGACCTGGACCGAGAACGGCGAGGAGCGCACCGCGCGCTGGCGCTCCGAGAGCGGCGCGAAGCCGCCCCGCCGGGTGGCGGTGGCCGACGACCGCACCCGCGCCGACGCGGCGTACCGGCTGGCGTGCGAGGGCACCGCGCTGCTGTGGCGCGGCGACTACCACGGCGCCCGCCAACTGCTCGCGGCGCTCGCCCGGCGCGTCGACCGCAAGCCGCCGCGGCCCGGGGCCACCCCGCTGGAAACCTTCCATCTGTACCGCCAGGCGCGGTCCCGGCGGGCACGGGTGCTCGGCATGCTGCTGGTCCCGCTGGAGGCCGGCCCGGAGGGCGAGTGGACGGTTCCGCTGCGCCGCGCGCCGGACGTCGGCGCGGCGTGCGCGCAGGCGTACGGACCGGCCGCCGGCGCGTCCGGGGCGCGCTCTCTCGTCGCGCTGCGCGAGCTGCAGGGCGTCATCGGCGCACACGAGTGGCACCGCGGCGGGGTGCCCGTCCCGGCGCTCGGCGGCGACCGCGTCCACCCCGCGTACGGCGTCTTCTCCCCGGTGCGCGGCGAGTACGTCGACCTGGTGGCCGGTACGCCGCTGCCGCCCGCCGCCGGGCCCGCCTTCGACATCGGTACGGGCACCGGGGTGCTCGGCGCCGTGCTGGCGCGGCGCGGGGTGGCCCGGGTCGTCGCCACCGACCAGGACCCGCGGGCGCTGGCGTGCGCCGAGGAGAACGTACGGCTGCTGGGCGTGGACGCGGCGGTGGAGGTGGTCCGCGCCGACCTCTTCCCCGGCGCCGGGGAGGGGCGCGCGAGGCTGGCCGTCTGCAACCCGCCCTGGCTCCCGGGAAAGCCGGGCTCGCCCCTCGAACACGCCGTCTACGACCCCGGCAGCCGGATGCTGCGCGGCTTCCTGTCCGGACTGCGGGAGCGGCTGGCGCCGGGCGGGGAGGGCTGGCTGGTGCTGTCCGACCTCGCGGAGCGGATCGGGTTGCGGAGCCGCGAGGAGCTGCTCGGCTGGATCGCGGGTGCGGGCCTGGAGGTGGCCGGCCGCGAGGACACGCGCCCCCGCCACGCCCGGCCCGCCGACGAGAGCGACCCGCTCCACGAGGCCCGCTGCGCCGAGGTCACCTCCCTGTGGCGGCTGCGCGCCCCGGAGGCGTAGCGAGCGACGCACCCGGACGCGCCGCACCCGGACACACCGCACCCGGCCCGCCGTGTGGGGCGGGCCGGGTGCGGTGCTGCGGACCGGGAGGGCGTTCAGCCCCGCTTGGTCTCCCAGAAGACCTTGTCGATCTGGGCGATGTAGTCCAGCGCCTTCTGGCCGGTGGCCGGGTCGGTGGAGCCCTTGGCGGCGCTCAGCGCCTTGAGGGTGTCGTTCACCAACTGGTGCAGCTCCGGGTACTTCTCGAAGTGCGGGGGCTTGAAGTAGTCGCTCCACAGCACCGAGATGTGGTGCTTGGCCAACTCGGCGCGCTCCTCCTTGATGGTGGTGGCGCGTGTCCGGAAGTGCTGGTCCTCGTTGGCCTGGTACTTCTCCTGGATGGCCTTGACCGACTCGGCCTCGATGCGGGCCTGGGCGGGGTCGTACACACCGCACGGCAGGTCGCAGTGCGCACTGACCTGCACCTTGGGGGCGAACAGGCGGGAGAGCATAGAGCCGTCCTTCCTCGTGATCGTCTTCTCACGTGCGAGATTACTCCGTGTGGGAAGCCTTTTCGCGTGTGCCCCCGCGGGCTTAGGACAAAAGTCCAGTGTCAGGCTGGATCTGCTGGAGTAATCGGACCGGAAGGACCGTCCGGAGGACCGGAGGCGGAGAAGATGCCGGAGCGGACGCAGGAGCGCGGCCCGGGACAGGACGAGCGGGGCGGCGGGTTGCTGGGGCGGATCGGCCTGGCCGAGGTCTACAACCCCTCGATGGAGCCGACGCTACGGCCGGGGGACCAACTGGTCGTCGCGTACGGCGCGGCGGTGCGCGCCGGGGACATCGTGGTGCTCAAACACCCCTTCCAGCACGACCTCCTCATCGTCAAGCGCGCGGTGGAGCGCCGGGCCGGCGGCTGGTGGGTGCAGGGCGACAATCCGCTCGTGGAGAACGACAGCAGGGAGTTCGGCGCCGTGCCGGACGAGCTCGTCGTCGCCCGCGCGTGGCTGCGGGTGCGCTCGCCGCGCGGTGTTCACCCGTCCGTGTCGTCCTGGGCGCGCTGGACGGCGGGCGCCGTCCGGCCGCTGGTGGGCCCGGGGCGCCCGCGTCCGGCGGGAGCCGCCTCGCCGTCGCTCGCCAGGCGCTTGCGGGCACGGTAGGCGGCGACGTTGGCGCGGGTGGCGCAGCGGTCGGAGCAGTAGCGGCGGGAGCGGTTCGTCGAGGTGTCGAGGTAGGCGTTGCGGCAGGGGTGCGCCTGGCAGACGCCGAGCCGGTCGACGCCGAGGTCGGTGAGGAGAAAGGCGAGCCCCATGCAGGCCGTCGCCGCGTAGCCCGCCGTGGCGTTGGCCGGGTGCTCGGCCAGATGCATATGCCAGCGGGGGCGCCCGTTGTCGTCCAGGACCTCGTGCCCGGAGATCTGCGGGCTGGTGGGGAACTCCATCAGCAGCGAGTTGAGCAGGTCCACGGCCCGCACCTCGTCGCCCTCGGCGGCCGCCGTGAAGACCGCGCGCAGCCGGGTCCGCACGCCCCGCAGCCGGGTCACGTCCGCCTCCGTCGCGCGGCGGGCCATCGTCGCGTGGCTGCCGCACAGCTCGCGCACCGACTCGACGGTGGTGAGCGCGTCCTCCCCGCGTTCGGGCTGATCGGTGTTCACCAGCCGCACGGCCATGTCCGAGTAATAGTTGAGTTCCACTTGTGATCCTTACCCGCGGCGGTTTATCGTCGGTCTTGCACGTAACAGATGAACTGCTTCGAGGGTATTACACGCAGGGAAGGGGACGAGTATGGATACGGACACGGGTGCGCGGAGCGGCGGCGCGGCGGCCGGCGGGGTGGACTGGGCGGCGTGGCAGCGCAGTTGGGACCGGCAGCAGGAGTGGTACCTCCCGGACCGCGAGGAGCGGTTCCGGGTGATGCTGGACATGGTCGAGGCGCTGGTCGGCACCGAGCCCCGGGTGCTGGACCTCGCCTGCGGCACCGGCAGCATCGCGGACCGGGTGCTGCGGCGGATGCCGAAGGCGACGGTGGTCGGGCTCGACCGCGACCCCGCGCTGCTGGCGCTCGCCCGCGGCTACTTCGCGCAGGACCCGCGCGCCGAGTTCGTCACGGCGGACCTGGGCGACCCGGAGTGGACGCGGGCGCTGCCGGAGGGCCCCTATGACGCGGTGCTGACGGCGACCGCGCTGCACTGGATGCTGACGGAGCCGCTGCGCGCGCTGTACGGGCAGGTGGCGGGTGTCGTCCGGCAGGGCGGGGTGTTCCTCAACGCCGACCACATGCCGGACGAGTCCGCTCCGCTGATCAGCGCGGCCGTGCAGCGCTGGGAGCGGGCGCGCAAGGAGCGGGCGCGGGAGGCCGGGGAGCTGGACTGGGCGTCCTGGTGGACCGCGCTGGCGGCCGAGCCGGCGCTGCGGGAGGTGGCGGAGGAGCGGTTCGCGCTGTTCGGGAACCCGGCCGAGGTGACGCACGACCACAACAGCGAGGAGTTCCAGACGGTGGAGTGGCACGCGCGCACGCTCCGCGAGGTCGGCTTCGCGGAGGCGCGCGCTGTGTGGTGCTCCCCGACGGACGGCATGGTCCTCGGCCTGCGCTGACCCTCCGGGGGCGCCATGTGAGGGGCGCCCCTGACGGGGCGCCGGTGGCGCAGGGGTTACGCGCGGGCGACTCCCTCCGCGCGGGCCTGCTTGGCCACCGCGGCGGTGACCGCGGGGGCGACCCGCTCGTCGAAGGGGGAGGGGATCACCCGGTCCGGAGCGAGCTCGTCCGCGACGACCGCCGCCAGCGCGTCCGCCGCCGCCAGCTTCATCCCCTCGGTGATGTCCGTCGCCCGCACCTGGAGGGCGCCGGCGAAGACGCCGGGGAAGGCCAGCACGTTGTTGATCTGGTTCGGGTAGTCGCTCCTCCCCGTGGCGACCACCGACGCGTACTTCCGGGCGACGTCCGGGTGGACCTCCGGATTCGGGTTGGCCATGGCGAAGACGAAGGCGCCCTCGGCCATGCCGGCGACCGCCTCCTCCGGGACGGTGCCGCCGCTGACGCCGATGAACACGTCAGCGCCCGCGAGCGCCGACTCCAGGGAGCCGGTGCGCCCGGCGGCGTTGGTGAAGCCCGCGAGCTCCCGCTTGACGTCCGTCAGATCCTCGCGGTCCGCGGAGACGACGCCCTTGCGGTCGCAGACCACGACGTCCCCGATGCCCGCCTCGGTCAGGATCCGCGCGATGGCGACCCCGGCGGCCCCCGCGCCGGAGACCACCGCGCGCAGCTCGCCCAGCGCGCGTCCGTGCAGCCGCGCCGCGTTCCGCAGCGCGGCCAGGGTGACGATGGCCGTGCCGTGCTGGTCGTCGTGGAAGACCGGGATGTCCAGCCGCTCCTTCAGCCGGGCCTCGATCTCGAAGCAGCGGGGCGCCGCGATGTCCTCCAGGTTCACCCCGCCGAACGAGGGCGCCAGCCGGGCGACGGTGTCGACGATCTCATCGGTGCTGTGCCCGTCCAGCGCGAGCGGCACCGCGTCCACCCCGCCGAACTGCTTGAAGAGGATGGCCTTCCCCTCCATCACGGGCAGCGACGCCTCGGGGCCGATGTCGCCCAGCCCCAGCACCGCGCTGCCGTCCGTGACGACGGCGACGACCTGCGACTTCCAGGTGTAGTCGGCGACCAGCTCGGGCTGTTCGGCGATGGCGCCGCAGACCTTGGCGACGCCGGGGGTGTAGGCGAGGGACAGATCGTCCGCGTCCCGCACGGGGACGGTGGCCCGGACCTCCATCTTGCCGCCGCGGTGCAGGGCGAACGCCGGATCGATGACGTCCGGCTCCAGTCCGTCCTTCGGATTGACGATGTCGGCTGACACTGTGTAGTACCCCTTAGTCGAAGTCGTGAGGGTGGCCGTTCCCCGCTGTAAGGAACGGGCGGGCACCGCGTCCGCTTCCCGGATGGCGGATATCCGCTGTCCGGAGGGAGGTACGGACGCCGGGCACGCCGCACACGCGCCCTGGTCCCCGGGTGAGGGGTGTAATCGACCTTTGTACCGGACGAGGGGCGCCCCGCACGAGTGCGTTCCAGCCGTAGCCGAACATCCAGGGGGCGATTCTGGGGTACCGGGTGCGTGCGGCCGGAGAAACGGGATGGTATGCCCGAAAATGTCGGTGTAGATGCCGGTTGTTGGTCACCGTAACGAGGGAGGGCGTTCCCGGTATCCGGAATCGGTGCTCCGTTATCCGATTTTGACATCGCGGAGCCCCTGCGGCCGCGCGTCCGGATGGCAAGATGCCCCCCATCCACACGAGGTCGCGACATCCGAAGATGTGTGCTCCGGCCGCCCGGCCACCTCATATCCGCGCAGGAGGACCACCCATGACCGTTCGCACCGCCCGCCGTTCGGCCGCCTTCCGCTCCCGGGCCTCCGCGGTCGGGGTGGTAGCGGTCACCGGGGCCCTGCTGCTCGCCGGGTGCGGGGACCAGACCGACGACTCCGGCGGCGGCTCGGACTCCGGGGGCGGGAAGTCCTCGCTCAATGCCGAGCTGCCGCAGAAGATCCGGGACGCCGGGGTGATCAAGGTCGGCACGGACGCCGCGTACAAGCCCATGGAGTACAAGGAGGGCGGCGACATCGTCGGCCTCGACCCGGACCTCGCCGACGCGATGGGCAAGGAGCTCGGGGTCCGCTTCGAGTTCTCCAACGGCACCTTCGACGGTCTGATCACCTCGATGCAGACCGGCCGCTTCGACATGATCATGTCCTCCATGACGGACACCAAGGACCGCCAGGAGGGGCTGGACGACAAGGGCAAGAAGGCGGGCAAGGGCGTCGACTTCGTCGACTACCTCACCGCCGGCTCCTCGATCCTCGTCAAGAAGGGCAACCCCGAGAAGATCGACTCCGTCGGGCAGATGTGCGGGAAGAAGGTCGCCACCCAGCGCGGCACCACCTCGCACGAGATCCTCAAGAAGCAGACGGCGCAGTGCGCGAAGGACGGCAAGAAGAAGATCGGCATCGAGGCGTACGACAACGACGACGAGGCCCGCGTCCGGCTGAAGGCGGGCGGTGTCGTCGCCGACATCTCGGACTTCCCGGTGGCCGCGCACGCCGCCAAGAGCGGCAGCGACTTCGAGGTGGTCGGCGACCAGATGGAGTCGGCGCCGTACGGCATCGCCGTCCGCAAGGACCAGAAGAAGCTGCGGAACGCGCTCAAGTCGGCCCTGGAGAAGATCAAGGAGGACGGCGCCTACGACAAGGCGCTGGAGAAGTGGGGCGTCCAGGACGGCGCCATCGACACCGTGAAGATCAACGGCGGCTCCTGAGCCGGCTTTGACCGGACCGAAGACCCCGAAGGACCCCGACCCACGGACGCGGAGAGGCCAGCCCCGTGAAAGACCCCCTCGACAAGACGGCGGACGCCACGCCGCCGTCGGCACCGGCCCCTGAGCTGATCAAGGCCATCCCCGTGCGGCACTACGGCCGGTATGTCGCCGCCGCCGTCGTCCTGACGCTGCTGGCGCTGTTCGCCAACGCCGTCGCGAACGCCGACCTGCGCTGGGCGTCCGTCGGCGACTTCTTCTTCGACGACCAGATCCTGGAGGGCGTCAAGAACACGATCGTGGTCAGCGTGCTGGCCATGCTCATGGGCCTGGTGCTCGGCATCGTCCTCGCGGTGATGCGGATGTCGAAGAACCCGGTGACCACCACCGTCGCCTGGGGCTATATCTGGTTCTTCCGCGGCACGCCGGTCTACGTCCAGCTGCTGCTCTGGTTCAACCTCGCCCTGATCTTCCCGATCCTGAACCTCGGGCCGATCTACAAGGACGAGATGACCGACGTCATGACCCCGTTCATGGCCGCGCTGCTCGGCCTCGGCCTGAACGAGGCGGCGTATATGGCGGAGATCTGCCGCGCGGGCATCCAGTCCGTCGACGAGGGCCAGACCGAGGCGTCGCACGCGCTCGGCATGACCAACGCGCAGAACATGCGCCGCATCGTGCTGCCGCAGGCCATGCGGGTGATCGTGCCGCCGACCGGCAACGAGTTCATCAACCTGCTGAAGACGTCCTCGCTGTGCGCCGTGGTGATGTACGAGGAGACCCTGCGCAAGGCGCAGAACATCGGCAACAACTCCGGTGCCGTGGTGGAGCTGCTGCTGGTCGCCACCCTGTGGTACCTGCTCATCACCACCGTCTTCAGCATCGGCCAGTACTACCTGGAGCGCCGCTACGCCCGCGGCACCAGCAGGCAGCTGCCGCCGACACCGTGGCAGCGCATCCGGCGCAACCTGTTCACGGTGGGCCGCGGCACGGGATCGGAGGTGCGCGGCGCATGACCGCGATGGTGAAGGCGGAGGCCGTCCACAAGTACTTCGGGCACGTCCAGGTGCTCAAGGGCATCGACCTGGAGGTGCGGGCGGGTGAGGTGTTCTGCATCGTCGGCCCCTCCGGCTCGGGGAAGTCGACGTTCCTGCGGTGCATCAACCACCTGGAGCAGATCAACGCCGGGCGGCTCTACGTCGACGGCACGCTGGTCGGCTACCGCGAGAAGCACGGCAAGCTCTACGAGCTGCGCGACCGCGAGGTCGCGGCCCAGCGGCGGGACATCGGCATGGTCTTCCAGCGCTTCAACCTCTTCCCGCACATGACGGCGCGGGAGAACGTGATGGAGGCCCCCGTCCAGGTCAAGGGCACGTCCAAGCGGGAGGCCCGGGACCGCGCCGACCAGCTTCTGGACCGGGTCGGACTGGGCGACAAGCGGGACGGCTACCCCGCGCAGCTCTCCGGCGGCCAGCAGCAGCGGGTCGCCATCGCGCGGGCGCTGGCGATGGACCCCAAGCTGATGCTCTTCGACGAGCCGACCTCGGCCCTCGACCCCGAGCTGGTCGGCGAGGTCCTGGATGTGATGCGGGACCTCGCGCAGGACGGCATGACCATGGTCGTCGTCACCCACGAGATGGGCTTCGCGCGCGAGGTCGGCGACTCGCTGGTCTTCATGGACGACGGCGTCGTCGTGGAGTCCGGCAGCCCGAGGCAGGTGCTGAGCGACCCGCAGCACGAGCGGACCAAGTCGTTCCTGTCCAAGGTGCTGTAGCGGACGGCCCCCCGGCCCCCCGGCCCCGGCGGGCCGGGGGAGGCCGACAGGGCCGGGCGCCGGGTCAGGCGCGCCGGGTCAGGTGCCCGGGGTCAGGACGATCTTGCCGAACTGGGTGCCCTCGGCCATCCTCGCGAAGCCCTCGCGTGCCCGGTCCAGGGGCAGGGTGGAGTCGACCACCGGGCGCACCCCCTTCGCGGCGCAGAAGCTCAGCAGCGAGGCCAGCTCCTCCTTGCTGCCCATGGTGGAGCCGACGACCCTCAGCTCCAGGAAGAAGATCCGGTTCAGCTCGGTGGCGGACGGGTTGGCCCCGCTGGTGGCGCCGGAGATCACCAGCGTGCCGCCGGGCCGCAGCGACTTGACGGAGTGCGACCAGGTCGCCGCGCCGACCGTCTCCAGGACGGCGTCGGCGCGGCGCGGCAGCCGGGTGCCCGGCTCCACCGCGAGCTCGGCGCCCAGCTCCTCGGCGCGCTTGCGCTTGGCCGCGTCCCGGCTGGTGGCGACGATCCGCAGCCCGGCCGCCGCGCCCAGCACGATGGCGGCCGTGGCCACGCCGCCGCCCGCGCCCTGGACCAGGACCGTGTCGCCCGGCCCGACGCCCGCGTTCGTGAAGAGCATGCGGTAGGCCGTCAGCCAGGCCGTCGGCAGGCAGGCGGCCTCCTCGAAGGACAGCTCCTTCGGCTTGGGCAGGACGTTCCACTGCGGCACGGCGACCCGCTCCGCGAACGTGCCCTGGTAGCGCTCGGTGAGCAGGGAGCGGGGCTCGCGGGGGCCGACGCCGTGCCCGGTCGCGCCGATGACGGAGTGCACCACCACCTCGTTGCCGTCGTCGTCCACACCCGCCGCGTCGCAGCCGAGGATCATCGGCAGCGACTCCTCGCCGAGCCCCACCCCCCGCAGCGACCACAGGTCGTGGTGGTTGAGCGAGGCGGCCCTGACCGAGACCGTCGTCCAGCCGGGCGGCACCCTCGGCTCCGGCCGTTCTCCCAGCTCCAGACCGTTCAGGGGCTCGTCCTTGTCGATGCGCGCGGCATAGGCAGCAAACATGATCCTGACGCTACGCCCGCCCCCACGGCCCCGAAAGGGCGGGCAACGGCACGCCCGCACAGAGGCGGGTTTTCACCACCGACAGCGGACAGGCCCCGCTCCCATACTTGAGTCCATGGAACCGATCACCCGCTTCGTCTCCCCCGGGCTGGAGGGCCTGCGGCGCTGTCTGCGGCTGTGGGGGCTGGCCCTGGTGGCCACCTGGTACTCGCTGCTCGCCCTGCTGTGCAGCTCCGGCCCGGCGCTGCTGCTCCTGCCCCGCGTCCAGGCGTGCCTGCGCGGGCTGACAGCGCGGCAGCGGGCGCTGGCCGCGGCCTGGTCGGAGGTGCGGATACCCGCGCCGCGCGCGCTGCCGCCCGGCGGGGCGCCGCTCACCGAGCAGTTCCGGGCGCTGTTCGGCGACCCCCGGGCCCGCCGCGAGTGGCTGTGGCTCTTCCTCGAACCGCTGGCCGGGGCCGGGCTGGTGTTCCTCCCGGTGGCGCTGGTGCTCGGCGGGCTGTGGGGGATGGGCATGGGGCTCTAC